>NZ_CAXBAE010000010.1:0-148999 GCF_963973825.1 uncultured Haliea sp. | reverse complement strand
TCGACCATGCCAACGACCGAAGCGACACCCGTCGCCAGATCCATACACGCATCGCTTACACCGGAAACAGAGCGTAGCGTTTGCTCAATGCTTCTTACACAACCACCGCACGTGGCGCCTTGCACCTGTAACCGCTGCAGCGGGATATCGCTATCTGAGCCAACACTGCTCCGGGTGGTAGCTGCTGTGGATGACTTGCTGGCGCAACAACAGCCGCCCTGGTGATGAGTAGGGCTCTCAAACTTCTGTGTATTCATGGCAAATCCTCTATGTTGATTTACTGGGCAAACTCTTCAATCAGGTGACAGATCATATGGCCGGTCGGCACCTTATCCGGCTTTTGGCTCCACTCGACCACGGCCTGCTGCATGCGTTCCCGCAGTTGCAGAGTCTCGGCGAACCGTTGTTCAGTTTCATTCAGGCGTTGGTCAATCAAGCGGCGAACCGTCGGGCAAGGCGATTTCTTCTTATCCGCGTGGTTCAAAATTTCCTGAATATCCTCAACGGAAAAGCCCAGTTGCCGTGCACTCAGCACGAATCGCAAGCGGTTGTAATCCTTTTCGCTGTATTCCCGATATCCATTGGCTTTGTTCTTACCCGGTTTCAGAATCTTGATCCGGGTATAAAACCGCACGGTATCGGCCGTAACCCCTAAACGCCTGGCCATTTCGATCACTTTCACACAGCTCTCCTCGCAGCTCAGTCTGACTATCGCGGGATTCAGATTAACCCCGAAGATCTGTTCCTTGCCTCGATATGAGTTAATCATCAGTTTTAAACCCGAGAGAAAATCCAAAGAATTTGTCCGGCTTTTTGTCACCTTACACCTGTGTCCAAGACACAGGTCAAGCAATTTTCATTAACAGGTATCAGGCTTCTCGTACTCACTATTACACGCCCTCGATCTGTAGCCTGTACGCCGTCAACCGTCAACCGTCAATATTGGCCCGATATCCTGTCACGGCGTTTCTGCATTGAATCGACCCGTACACAACTCCCAAGCTGCACCTGGACTTATCCATTGTCATAGTAGAGCGGCGTTTCTGACCTTAAGATGACCCATGTATTACATTCCAGTAATGTATGTGTAATCCTGTTTACCCTGGCAAGTCGGAACATGCGTTGCTCACAGCACAAAGCGGGAGAACCACCAGCAGGGATTTCAAAGGTTCAAGAACCAGGGCCCGCAAAGGCGGAACCCTTCAGGAAACAGGTATCGCGGTTGTTATACCAGCGGGCTTACCGGCCTGATCAGGCCGTTTTGGGAGGGTGAAAAATGCGTGAGGGGAGCCGTGCCAACAATGGTTCCGGCGCAGTATTGAACATGTCGCAGGCGGCATGATTCATAGTATTTTTAAAAAATGAACCGACCGCCCCAACTGTTCCCGAGGCTGAACAGGTTGACGCACAGTGACTGGCCGATAGACAGCCTGAGTCGCAATGACCGGCTAAGCACTTACCGCGGGGTTTGGGCGAATCGCTCTTGGCAATCTGATGACAGGGCATTGTCGAAGCAGTGAGGCTATGTCCGGCCGCCTGTTCACCACGGTCATTCGGGTTGAGAGAATCGGAAGTGGGCGCTGGGACTGGTCGCGTATGGTCCAGATCCAATATCGAGGCGATCGAGCCATGGTTAAGCGCGTTTGCCGGTATTGGAAGGTGAACCTGCATATCCCTGGGCAATGCAGCCATCAGTGGTTGCGCAAGCAACCCCCAAATGACCAACATAATACCCAGATAATGAACCATATCGGCTCCCTTTATTGACCGTTTTAATCTAGCAGATCTGATATCGCCAGTTCTTGACCTGAATCAAATGTTTGACACCGACGTGTTCCCCATCGGTTGCAGCTCCAGAAGCTACAGAGAGGCCAAGAATATAGGGTTAGAATTCAGAACGGCGCACCCAAACTTTATAATCGGGTACGCCAGGTCCATAGCTTAAGTTCCGTCTTTACCCTTACTCTGCTTCCAAAGCAGATAAACCGCCGGCAATACCAGCAAAGTCAATACCACGGCACTCAGCATGCCACCCACCATAGGCGCCGCAATCCGACTCATGACTTCCGAACCGGTACCCGTGCCGTACATAATAGGTAACAGCCCCACGATAATCGCCGCTGCAGTCATCATCACGGGTCTTACCCTTAGGCCGGCACCGTGCAACACCGCGTGGCGCAATGTTTCCTTTCGCGGTTCAACACCTTTCTGCTCACAGTCTTCCAGCATATGGCGATAGGCCTGATTGAGGTACACCAGCATGATGACGCCGATTTCTACTGCCACACCTGCCAGCGCAATAAAGCCCACGCCAACAGCGACAGAGAAGTTGTAGCCGAGCACGTACATCAGCCAGATCGAGCCCACCATGGCTAGCGGCAGAGTGCCCATGATGATCGCGACCTCGGCAAAGTTGCGAAAATTGAAATAGAGCAGCACGATGATAATGGCCAGCGTCAGCGGCACCACATAGGTGAGTTTTTCCTTGGCTCTCAGCATGTATTCGTACTGCCCCGACCAGTTCAGGGAGTAGCCTGCTGGTAGCTCGACCTGATCGGCCACCACGGCCATGGCATTTTTTACATAACTGCCAATATCCACGCCATCGATATCAACAAAGGTCCAGCCGTTGAGGCGGGCATTCTCGCTCTTGATGGCCGGGGGGCCGTCTTCCACATAAACACGAGCGACATCCCCCAATGCAATGCGCTGGCCACTGGTTGTTACGATGGGCAACAGGGCTAATTGTTCCGGCGAGTTACGATAGTCCTGGGGATAACGCAGATTGACGGGATAACGCTCCAACCCTTCGACTGTCTGCGTGACGTTCATGCCGCCGATGGCGGTGGCCACCACCTGCTGCACGTCAGCAATATTGAGACCATAACGCGCTGCTTTTTCCCGCTGAATATCCACCTTGATATAACGGCCACCCGCTACTCGCTCGGAGTAGACCGAGGCGGTGCCCGGCACATCCTTGAGCACCTGCTCCAGGCGCTTGCCGATCTTTTCGATTTCCTTAAGGTCGGGGCCAGCTACTTTGATACCCACCGGGGTTTTAATACCCGTGGCCAGCATGTCGATACGGGTTTTGATAGGCATCACCCAGGCATTGGTCAGTCCAGGAAACTTCACCAAGGCATCCAGTTCCTTTTTTAACGATTCCGTAGTCATACCATCGCGCCACTCCTCTCTCGGTTTCAACTGGACAAACGTTTCAATCATGGTCAGGGGCGCCGGATCAGTGGCCGTTTCTGCCCGACCGATTTTGCCGAATACACTTTTCACTTCGGGCACCGTGGCTATCAACTTGTCGGTCTGCTGCAGGATCTCCCGCGCTTTACCTATCGACAGACCGGGATAGGTGGTGGGCATATACATCAAATCACCCTCATCCAGAGGGGGAATAAATTCGCTACCTATCTGGCTGACGGGCCAAAATCCGATAACCGTAATCACCAGGGCTAACACGAGCGTGGATTTAGGGTAATTAAGCACGGTTTTAAGCGTAGGCATATACACGCCAATCAACGCGCGATTGAGTGGATTTTTGTGCTCAGGCAGTACTTTGCCACGGATAAAATAGCCCATCAGCACGGGCACCAGCGTTACTGCCAATGCAGCACTCGCGGCCATGGCGTAGGTTTTAGTAAAGGCCAGCGGCGAGAACATACGGCCTTCCTGGGCCTCCAGGGTAAACACCGGCACGAAACTCACGGTAATGATCAGCAGGCTGAAAAATAGCGCAGGACCGACTTCGGCGGCAGATTCCGCGACTACCTGCCAGCGGTTTTCGTTGGTCAGTGGCGTGCGTTCCATATGCTTGTGCATGTTTTCAATCATGACGATGGCGCCGTCGATCATGGCGCCTATGGCAATGGCGATCCCGCCCAACGACATGATATTGGCGTTAAGTCCTTGCGCATGCATGACGATAAATGCGGCCAAAATACCTACCGGCAAACTGACAATGGCCACCAGACTGGAGCGGATATGAAACAGGAAGACGACACACACCAGGGCCACGACGATGAATTCTTCCAGCAATTTGTGCCACAGGTTTTCCACGGCGCGCTCAATCAGGCCGGAACGATCATAGACCGTCACGATTTCCACACCCTCAGGCAACCCGGCCTTGAGTGTCTCCAGCTTGGCTTTGACACCATCAATGGTTTTTTGCGCATTCTCGCCAAAGCGCATGACCACAATGCCGCCTACTGTCTCACCCTCGCCATTGAGTTCGGCAATGCCCCGGCGCATCTGTGGCCCGATTTCGATGTCGGCCACATCCTTTAACAGCAAGGGGGTACCGTTGACGTTCAGGCCCAAAGGGATATTGGCCAGATCATCACGCCCCTGGATGTAGCCGGACGCGCGCACCATGTATTCCGCTTCCGCCATTTCCACCACAGAAGCGCCGACTTCCTGGTTGCCGCGCTGGATTGCCGTCTGGATATGAGAGAGTGGAATGTTAAAAGCTCGCAGCTTGTCCGGGTTCACCTTAACCTGGTACTGCTTCACCATGCCGCCAAGTGCAGCGACTTCAGATACCCCGGGCACAGTTTGCAGTTCGTATTTCAGGAACCAGTCCTGCAGGCTGCGCAGCTGGCTGAGATCGTGCTGACCGGTGCGATCCACCAGTGCGTAGAGGTAGACCCAACCCACACCGGTGGCATCCGGCCCCAATTGCGGCCTGGCATTGGGCGGCAAAGTGGGCGCCACCTGCGACAGGTATTCCAGTACCCGCGAACGCGCCCAGTAAGCATCGGTATCCTCATCAAAAATGACATAGACATAGGAGTCGCCAAAAAACGAGTAGCCGCGTACGGTGACCGCACCAGGCACCGACAACATGGCAGTAGTCAGTGGATAGGTGACCTGATCTTCCACCACCTGCGGCGCCTGCCCCGGATAACTGGTTTTGATAATCACCTGCACGTCCGACAAATCGGGAATGGCATCTACCGGCGTGTTTTTCAGGGACCAACCGCCGACCCCCACCAGAATCAGAGTGGCCAGCAGCACAAAAAAGCGGTTTTGGACAGACCAGCGGATAATGGCTTCGATCATGGCTTGTCCTCCCCGTTGCGCTGGCCTTGATCCATATCCATCGCATCATGGCTCATACCCTGATGCGGGCTGTTGCCCATGGATTGGTCGTCTCCATCCTCGTGTGAGTCTTCGGATATCGGTTCCAAACCATGGATCTGGCTGACAACGTAATTACTGCCCCCGTCCCGCTTAATTTCCACGTGCAGCTTCATGCCGGGTTTCAGCCCATCCAGATCCACCGCAGGGTCTGCGGTAAAATCCATCGTCATGGCAGGCCATTGCCAGGCATCACTGGGGTCGTGTGCCAGCGTGAGCATCCGGTGTTCGACCATGATGCCTTCAATACGGGCGCCGACTGATACCGATGCCGGTGTTTCAGGCTGGGTATCGTCATCCGGGCTGTGGTTCATGCGACGAAAATCCGAGGTCTTGCTGGATTCGGAATCAAGCAAAAATTGCGCGGAAGTCACAAGCCGGTCGCCCTCGTTGAGCCCCGACAGAATCTCCACCAGGTACTCGCCAATTCGCCCTACCTCTACGGCGATGGATTTAAAGCGCCCGTCACCTTTAGCCAACACGACTCGCGATTGGCTACCCGTGCGAATCAGTGCTTCCCGCGGAATGAGCAACGCCTCCCGAGCGGGTTGTGTCGCTATCGTCATTTGCGCAAACATACCCGGTCGCAGGTAGCCGTCCGGGTTGTCGAATCGTACGCGCACCCGAGCTGTTCGAGTCTGGGTATTCAGTGACGGGTAGATATAGTCAACGGTGCCAGACCACGTGCGTCCTGGCAGATAATCGAGGTACATGCGCACGGCATCGCCCTTCCGTACGCTCATGACCTGACGCTCGAACACTTCTCCTATGACCCAGATATGTTCCAGTTGCCCGATGACCATCATTTCCATACCGGGTTTCACAAACATGCCTTCACGGACCATAAGATTGTCCAATACGCCGGATTGCGGGGCCTTGATGGTGATCGTCTGACTGACCTTGCCAGATTTTTTCAGTCGGTGGATTTCCGATTCCGGCACCTGTAAAGCCGACAGCCGCTCCATGGCAGCAGTGATTAGTGTTGGGTTATTTCGCTTTAATGCCAGCAACACTTCTTCCTGGGCATTGACCAGGGTAGGCGAATATAAGGCATAGAGCGGCTCGCCCTGAGTGACCGGATCTCCGGCGGCTTTGACATGGAGTTTTTCAATCCAGCCTTCTACCCGTGGATGAATGTGAACAAGACGGTCTTCATCATATTGCACATAGCCCACGGTATTGACAGAGACGTCCAGCTGCCCCCGAGTAGCAGACGCTGTACGTACGCCAAGATTGTTGACCACATCGGGAGAGATGGTGACTGTGCCAATCTCCTGATCGCCGCCCGCATCTTCATACACTGGTATCAGATCCATCCCCATAGGGGATTTACCCGGATTGTCGCGCTTGTAATTGGGATCCATCGGCGCGACCCAGTAGAGTGGTTTTTTCTCGGCTGCAACGTCATCACCGCCCGTGGTCCCTTTCATACGCCATAGGGCCGAATAGTGCGCAAGGGTCGCTGTCGCAATCAACAAGGCAACGGTAATGAAAAAAGATTTATTCAATTGAATCTTCATGGGGTTAATCCTTGCGCCTGGTTACTGTTGGTGGCGGGAAACGGTTCTGAACCATTTTTGGACAAGAGGTAATTCAACTCGGTAATCGTCTTCAGCCGATCAATCCTGATCGTTAAAAAGTCGATCTTGGCATTTAACTCAGCAATGCGGGCGCGCACCGCTTCGGCAAAGTCGCCGTCGTCGTTGTTGTAGGCGGCCAGGGCAGCTTCGGCCTGCTCGGCCATTTGCGGCAATAACTGCTCGGCGTAGAGCGCGCGACGATCATTCAGGCGCTGTAGCTGTACCAAGGCCGTATCCAGTTCCGCCATCAGCTTTCGCGCCATCAGTAACTTGTCAGTTTTTATGGCCTCAGCCCGGGAAGTGGCCGCACTGACGTCTTTATCCTGTCGCTTGCCGGTGAAAAGCGGCAGGTCAAAGGTCACACCGACAGAAAAAAAATCAGCCCGGTCACGCCCCATGGGATCATCGTCCCTATAGCCATATTGGGCGGAAAGACCCCACTCAGGTTTATATTTCTGGCGCGCTAATTCGACCCCGGTCTCCATGGCATCAATACGCTGATCAAGCGCCCGCAAGAGTGGGTGCCGGTTGACCTGTTCATAGAGCCAACGATCACTATCCGGCTGACCTCCCACCGACGCCGGCTCATCACCGTACTGACTGGGCACAAGCTGCGCTAACGGCAGACTGGCAAGACCGCCGACCCACTCGGATAAACGCTGTTGGGCTGACTCCGACTGTTGCCGCAGCACCGTCAAACGATCATCCAACCGGGTAAGCTCCAATTGGGCCCGGATAATATCCTGCTGGCGAGCACCTCCCAGTGCCGACGAATAGCTCGCTTTGGTTGCATCCACCAAATGTTCAAATAGCGAGCGATCCTGCTCAATCAATCGAATGCTCTCCTGGGCCCTGAATGCGTCCAGCCACAACTGCGAGACAATAGCCGTTACCCTGGCCTGACGATTCTGCCTGAGCAACGGCTCCTGTTCCGCCAACTCCTGTTTCTGACGGCTGGACAGCGCCAGACTATCGCCGCGAGGGAACACCTGACTAACACCTACAGTGAGCTGCGTCATAGGCTCCTGGTTGATATCGAAGCTATCGGTAGGAAAGTTAGCCGCCATCAGGCTGACCTTGGGGTCTGGAAGCGTCGATGCTGAAATTGATTCGCTGGTCAAAGCATCTTCGCGATGCCGGCTACCGTTCAGCCAGGGATCCGTGGCAATGGCATGGGCGATGGCCTCATCCAGACTCAGCTTATTAGTCGGGCTCTGAGCAAACGCAGGAAACCCCACCAGCAAAAATAATAAAAATACCCATTGAATGTTCATCGTTATATGTCCTATTGCTGATCGCGACTATTCACAGATGCAAACACGTCAGCCGAACCGTCTTTTTTAAGCAGCCATACCTTATAAGCTGTAAACCTGTCACCCATCTCCATACCAGGGCTGCCTGCTGGCATGCCAGGCACACTAAGGCCGATGGCGTCATCGGGAGGGTTTTCCAGAAACTGCTGAACAAAGCGCGCAGGGATATGGCCTTCGAACACATAACCGTTACTCGTCACTGCTGTATGGCAGGACTGGAACTCAGGTGCTATGCCATAGTCATTTTTAATGCGATTCAAGTCCGACGGGTGGTGGGTTTTTGTGTCAAAACCAACATCTTCCATATGGTGAACCCATTGCTGGCAGCATTGACAGGTGCGGCTTTTATAAACATCCAACGTGGCAATCGTTGCGCTTTTAGTTGCGTGATTTTCGCTTTCGGAACAAGCGGTAAGAAATAACAGGAATACGATCAGCGCCGGAAAGCGCAGATAGGTATGTAACGGCTTCATGATGACTCCCAATCAAGAGTTGCAGTGAACGCGCTCGTAGCGATGGCGCGTTTTAAACATACGTTATGGGAGTTTTGATCTCCCGCTTATCGAGTCGTCAGACGCCTGAATTTCAGGCGTACCAACCCTACTTCAGCGGGAAATGGGGGGGCGAAACAGCGAGGAAGCTGCCTGGGAGAGGAAGGAAACCGAATACGCTGTATTGAGGGTTTGAGAAAACTGGACGGAAAACGACGACAGTGTACTCACCACCGCAACGCTTGCAGAGATGCAATCCAGCTGAGAGCAGTGATCCTGGCTGCAACAATCAGCGGCATCAGCCGTAAGGGCATTATTGATCTGGATATTGTTTGCCTTGGTATGGCTTCCATGATCCATTGCCCCCGTCATTACTGGAACATCGGGTTCGTGACTCATCTTGTGGCAGGGCAATTTCGCAACAGCGAACGACTGGCTGGTAAAAGCCAGTAACGCGAAAATCGCCATGTAAAATCTGAATCTGCTACGCCACATAATCTGCAAATGGTTATATTAACCCTAAGAAAGATACCTTATTCTCTCGAAAGTTCAAACATAACGCCCTTGATGATTGACATAGATCAATCAACGGATACTTCCATTAAGCGCCAGAACTGCAAATATTGACTTGAGGCCCACCCCGTCAGGATTGAGTGGCTGAGCTAAGTTTTTTTGTCCAACGGCGCTATACTTAAATCTGAGCTGGAGTAACCCGCAGGTGGAGTCTGCCGATGAATACTGTCAACCGCATTGCCAATATCCTCAGAGCCAGTGCTGCTTTGCTCGTAACCGCTGTGGGCATTCTATTCAGCGCCGATGACGACGAAAGCGAAGACCGTCCCTTAGGAGATGGCTCAGACCGATTTGGGGAGCACAATTTTCGTACTGGACGTATGGACTCTGGAGCTGATCCAGATGGCTGGTATGAGGAGGACTTGTAACAGCTCCCTATTTCTTCTTCATCCCTTTTGAGACGGCCATTTTACCCAAACTGCCGCCCTGCCTTCCTGCATCATCAGCAGGCCTTGCGAGCGGGGAAGTAGCTGCAGTGATAGAGCGCCCTATATTCACCCCCGCCCACGCCATCATCCCACTCCACAGCAGCGGCAATCCCAGATAGAGACTGGTTGTGATCATATTCAACAGCATGCGCTTGGCGTCATGTTCGCCAGGGTTGGCGAAGATCTGCAGGAAGACATTGACGTCAGGGTACATGGACAGAATCAGGTTCTGATCCACCCACATGGCCAGATACCAGAGCACTGTCCAGAACTTGATGGTGAAGATGGCCATGCCACCGACCACCATCATGGCAATGGAGTAGCGGGACAAAACCACCACCAGTGGCAGCAGGGCATAGATGCCCAGCAGCATAATGGCCTGGACCATGGGCAATGACTGCAACACGGCGGTCATGGTGACGGAAAACAGGGCCGATGCGGTGACTACACCACCGGTCGCCAGGCCGCCTTTGACGATGGATCCAGCGGTGTTGACCAATCCTGCCCCAGATGCATTATTGGCGATCAGTTCATTGCTCGACCAGGAGGGGGGCGCATTGGTGAGAACCGTTTTGGCGACGGCGTCGTTTTGCTGCTCGCTGGCCAGTGCCGGCGCGATAGCGACCACCAGACCGGAGAAGCCGGCCGATGTGGCATCTGCCTCATTGATCAGTTTCTCCCGCAAGCCGATGGCCCCATCTTCCCACCACTGTTTGCAGTAGGGTTTGCCCCAGGCTGGCGGAGTCGTCGGATCGTATTCCGTATCCCTGGCCGCGTTGTAAGCCCAATCGGTGATTTGGTTGGCCGGGCGCAGAGTATCGTAATAGCCGGCGGTATCCCGGTAGACGTGGGAGCCCATCCAGTCGGGATCATCGGCGCCGTAGGCGGTGAGAATGCCACTGATGGCCGCTGTGTTTGGTCGTTCAGCCTGGTATTTGGAGCGGGCCGGGATATAGCACTGGCTGAAGAAATCGCTCACCTCCTGCCGGAGTCGCGGATCGGCGATGGTGGCCAGGTGTGCTTGTTGCTCGAAGGTGCGCATATCTGCCACGGTAGGCAGGCCTTCGACAATGGCGTGATTCAGGCCGGAGCTGAGGGCGATCACGCCGTACCACCAGACGGGAACATTGACGGTTGCGGCAGAACCCGTGAACCCGGTCGTGCCATAGGTGCTCTGTGGGGCCGCTACGGTCGCGGTTGTTGGCGTTGGACTCAGCAAGGTCGGCGGCGGCGGGTAGGACAAGGTACTGGCATTGAGTGGCGTGAGGGCAGCGGGTTGCCCGGCCAGCACGACTACCAACAGCGCAATGAACAGCTCGATCTCCATGCGCCGCAGTGAGAGGCCACTGGCATGGCCCACCTCACCGCCCTGCGCCGGTTCGCGCCAGTTATCGATCAGGATGCCCAGAAACGGGAGATAGACGATGCCGGTACTGACCAGCACATCCCACAGAATGCCGTAGAAGGTCCAGCCGAAGAGGGAAGTAAAGAGTTCCAGATAGCTATCGACACTCATTGCCCTGCTCCAATGATCAAGCTCTAACCATCAAGCCGATGGCATTGACCAACACACCCTGCCCTAACACTAATTCGAGCAAAACCAGCCAGGTGACGACGCGCCAGCGTAAGCCTGTTAGTCGGTTTGCTTTGGCCTGGCTCAGGATTTTTGCATCAGCCAGCCAGGCAATCAGATGATTCCAGCCAAGGGCAACAACGGCGATCACTGCCCAGCGTATTGCTGTCAACGTCGTCCGCCAGTCCTCGATGCTCTGTTGAACGGATTGCACGGAATCCGTTTGTAATCGGTGCATCAGGAGATACCCCACCAGCGCTGTCAGCAACACGGCCATGGTGGTGAATAGCAGAAAGTTTTTTCGCCTTGTTCGGAGGTTATTGAACACGCCCACCTCGCAACGGATTGGGATCCAGTGTGGGCACTTCCGGTACGGTAAGTGAACTCTGCCGTTTGGCAGCCGCTCGCTCCAGTAATGTGGCAACGGTGTCGGATACCACTTCTTTGCGTACACGGGTTTCAAACAGTAGGTTTTCGATTTCTTTATCCAGCTCGGCGATGGAGTTGTCCGCGTGTTCGCGGGCGACTTCGGTGGCGTAGACTTCCGGCACCTGTCTTCCCGACAGCAGCAGACGTCGGGCGTACAGTGCTTTCTCGACCGTGCGTGCGGTGCTGATCTCGGAGACCAGGCGGCCCATGATCAGGCTCTGCTCTGAGGCCGGCATTTCGCGGATGGCTTCGATCACCTGACGGGTGATGGCCACGCCGGGGGCGGTGATCTGGTCGAGATTGGCCAACGTAGGCAGTGTCGCGCCACTGACCAGGTTCTGGATCTCGGTGGTGACGGTGGCGGACTCCTGATAGAGCTTCGGCAGCAGACCCGTACCGGGAATGCTGTCCTTGCGGCAGGTATCGCAAGTAGTAACGATATTCTCGCCCACCACATCCACGGTCCAGTCCCGGGCTTCGGCCGGCGACCCCCAGATTTCCGACAGGCGGGTGGCCGATGCGGCCGGTACCGGGGTAGTGTCAGTCACGGCGCGATTCATATTGATGTTGTAACCGGCCTCGACGATATCACCGGTGAACTCCAGCACTGGCTGGCCGGTTCCTCCGGCCTGCCCACCGATCCAGGGCACACCGTTATCGCCGTTAGAGGATTCCACCGTGTCTTTGGCAGTGACGGCATCATTGCCGCCGATACCCATTTGCACCTTCCAGTCGTTACCTTTGGACAAGGTGATCAGATCGGCATAGGGGTTCTTGCCCTGGGCGATTTCCGTCTCCATCTGCTCGCAGGACTTGGTCGCCAGCTGCATGGTTTCTTCGGCCTTGATTAGGGCATTCTGGAAGAGATCGTACAGGCCGGGGTTGGCTCGTTGCAGAATGAGCGCCGGTAACGACGCTATGGCGCTGGTGGCCGCTGCTGTCATGGCGTTCATCATGTTGTCGACGCCGGAACCGATGTCGTTCAGGGTATTGGTCACCGCCGCCACCGGATCGAACTTGCCGCAGCTGTAGCCGAGTCCCAGTTGAGCAGAACCTCCCAATGTTGTGGAGACCACAGCAGGATTGGCCGGTACCGAGACCGGTTCGGCGCCACCGATCTCGTAATACCACAGCCCATCTTCCGTGGGCGCCTGATCGGCATAGCTGTCGGGGACAATAGCGACGGCCAAAGCGATCAGCAGACAGTGAATAGGGTTGTGTTTGATCATGGCGGGTAATTGATCCAGTTGATGTCGAACAGAAAAAACTGGCCTTCTTTTTCACAGCACTGATAAGGCCTCCACAGGTTCCAGGCGTAATCACCCTCCTCGTCCACGCGGCCACCACCCCAACCATTGGCGCTGGCGAGATCGTTGGTGCCAAAAACAGCGCAGCTTGATTCTGCTTTGGGCAGCAACATCTGCCACTCACCGGTGGCGGGATCGTCTTCCACCAATGGGCCCGGCGACCAGATCCGCTGGTCGGAACTGGAAGACGCTTCGATCTGATCATAAATGTGCGGCTGACCGTTCCGGGTCACGATATCCCCGGCCCGCTGAGCATTGATCGCCGCGGCCTTAGGTTCCTCCGCTTGGGTGGTCCAACCTGTTCTGGGGTAGACACCACCCCAGGTCTGCAGAGGCCAGGTGCCGATTTCCCGCATGCCGGGTATCAGACTCGCTGGATAGAACATCTCCGGGATTTCCATACGCCAGGAGAGCGCATCCAAACTCGACATGAAATAGGGATAAAAGGAGGTGGTTTCCGATTCACACAAATAGCCGGTACCCGCGAGGACTCCCGACAGCGAACCTAAAGGGTGGCCGATGACATCGGTCTCCCGAAAGATCAGATTGCGGTGATCCTTGTTGCCCTGCCCACCTTCCGTTCGATTCCCGGCGCTCTCGATGGGCACGGCCAGCAAGCTGCCGAGCAGTCCTGTCGCGGCGGAACTTTGGGCGGCTCCAAGAATGTTGCGGATCTCCATCCAGGGATTGCTACCGAGTTCGTTGTAACTGCTCACCACCGCATCCGGCTGGTAATGGCCAACTTTGATTGAGGTCTCGACATCGCATTCATAAATGGAACAGCGCAGCCAAAAGCACATCCCCACTGGCATCCAGCGCATACAGCTGAGCGCGGCACTCGTGGTCTGGGAAACGATTTCCGTGGTGGAGATGGTTCCAGCATGGCTCATGAGGGGCGCCCACATCAGCAGGATGAATCCACAGCGGCGGATAGCGCGCATCATGGTCGACCCTCCCCGGCCTGCCACTGCCGATACCGTTGGGTTGCCGCTCGAACATCGGTGATACCGTAAACCACCGCATTGCCATCGAAGACAATGGCCGGGTAGCGATCAATGCCGTACTGCATCGCCTGCACCAGGCCGTTAGCGGCGTTTTCCAGTTCATGGCTGAGTTTATTGTCCATACGCTGAAAGCGATGGAGGGCTGTCTGTTTTGCAACTTCGGGATTAGCTGGCAAATCTTTGGAGAGTTCTTTCTGAAGTCGATCAATACGGTCTATGTAGTACACGGTTATACCGTCCGTACCATTCGCGACCGGGTTCATTGAATCGGTAAATACCTCGATCGCAATTGAAGGTTCGTCAGCCAAAACCGGCTCACAGAGCACCCCTATTAGAACGATCGAAAGAATGAGATGAGCTCTTGCACTATTCACTGGCGGCCATCCAGATCCACATATCTTTGACAGAGCATTCATGCTGAAGGATTGACGGTGGGGGATAAACGGAAAATCCAGACATGAAGCGTCGATGTTTCTGGCCGACCAGAGGCGACATTCCTATAATGGCGGGACATTCGTAACGGAAGAAATACAGGAATGGATTTCAGCCCCATCATCCAACAGGTCTACGGCGCGCTGTGGTACCTCATACCTCTCGCCATCCTGGCAGGTGTTCTCAAGTCCCCCTGGTTCAAAGGCATTGCCGGTGAGTTTCTGGTGAATACGGCCGCACGACTGTTTCTTCCAAAGGACGAATACCGCCTGATCAAGGATGTGACATTACAAACCGATGATGGCACCACACAGATCGACCACATCATTGTGTCGCGCTACGGCGTATTCGTAATTGAAACCAAAAATATGAAGGGCTGGATATTCGGCTCGGCCAACCAGAAAACCTGGACCCAGAAAATCTACAAACATACCCATAAATTTCAGAACCCACTGCACCAGAACTATAAACACGTCAAAACCCTGGAAACCCTGCTGGATATTCCGGCTTCCGCGATTCACTCGCTGGTGGTGTTTGTCGGTGATTCGACGTTCAAGACTGAATTGCCCGAGAATGTGGTTTATGCCGGTGGGTATATCCGGTATATCAAAGCGCGGCGCGAAGTGATCCTCAGCCAGGCCGCCGTGGAGACTGTGACGGCACACATCGAACAGCTGAGATTACAGCGGGGGTTTACCACCAACCGCCAACACGTCAATCATCTGCGCCAGAAGAAGGCTCCCTCACCGCCAGCCGCCCCCGCAGTCATGCCGCCAGTCACAGCGTCAACGACGCCCCAAAGTCGAAAACAGTGCCCAAAGTGTGGCGCTACGATGGTACTAAGAACGGCCAGAAAGGGACAAAACGCGGGCAATCAATTTTGGGGATGCGCAACCTATCCGGCCTGCCGTGGAGTCGTGAAACACCCCTGAGATCAGTAAAACTGCTACGCACGAGACTGTTCGATACGCTTGGCGATCTCGTAAACCGCCTCCAGCTCCGAGCAGTTCTTCTCACGCATAATCGCTGCACGTTCAGCCTTCTCATGCTTTTCGGTCATGGCCAGGGCGAGCGATAAGGCTGGCGGCACGTTGCGGAACAGCGCTTCGACCTTGTCGGCCAAAACGACTCCTTCCACGTATTTTCCCGGCTCCTTGCGGGCAGACAACAGCAGGTTGCGCTGTTCGTCATTGAGATCCTTGAAGCGGGCGATCTGCTCCACCTCCTCTTTCGGCATGACCAGGCACAGCCACCACTCCATCATGTTGAGCATCTTGCGGCTGGCATCCGGAAAGTCTTCCAGATTCTGGGTGGCGATCCAGAACCAGGCACCGAGCTTGCGCCACATTTTGGTGATCTTGACCACGTAGCGCGCCAGCAAGGGATTGGTGGTAATGATATGGCCTTCGTCAGTCACCACCAGCGTGGGCCGATCGTCGTGTTGATGACGTTCCACCAGGTCATTGATGTGGCTCATCATAGACAGGTAGGCAACGGTGAGCTGATCCTCGTAGCCTTCTCTGGCCAACATGCCCATTTCGAGGATGGTGACATCGGCTTCTGGCCAGGACTGCCCCGGCCGATTGAAAAAGTGGCCCGCCAGGCCCGAGCAGAAAAGCGCCATACCGTCCCCCATCTCCAGGGCTCGATTACGTCGGTGTTCGGGCAATTCCCTGTTGGTGGCGATGGTCTGGAAGGCGTTGACCACATCTTGGGTAATCACCTGGGGTCGACTGGTCTCTTTCACCGTTTTTGCGGCAAGGAAGATGGCGTTGCGGATCAGCAGTCGGTCGGCCCGGGTCAATCGCGCGTCTTCGCGTTCATCGCCACCGGTGATCATGATGCGTGCAGCAATCTCCATTTCACCGAGGATATCGCGACCGCCGCCCTCTTCGTCCATCTCATCATCTTCGTCTAACGTCTCCTCGCTTGTGGACTCATCGACGTCGAGCGGATTAAACGCATGGCGCCGATCCAGCAGTCGAAGCGCATCGGCAAAGGGCGGCAGGCTGACATCGACATTGGGGTTCAGGGTGATCTGGTTCACTGACAGACCGTGATGCGCAAAATGCTGCCCCAGTAACGAAAACGAAGCCCCGGCCTCGATGATAAAAATCCGTGGCCGGTGTCGTGCCATCATCTGCTGCAACAGATACACCAGCAGTGCTGACTTGCCCGCCCCCGTCGGCCCCAGGATCAGCATGTGGGCGTTCTTCTTGCGGTCATCCCGGTGCAGCGGATCGAAGACCAGCGGTTCGGCACCCCGGTTGTAGAACACCAGGCCGGGATGACCGGTGCCACGGGAACGGCCGTAGAACGGTACCAAATTGGCAATATGCCGTGAGAAGATCAGGCGCGAGCGTCGGCGGGATTTGTCCAGGTCGGCGTCGTAGGCCATGGGCAGGTTACGGATGTAACTGTCGAGCGACAGCAGGTCAGCTTCCTGGGCAATGGACTGCAGACCATTGGGCAAAAGCAGCGCGTGGAGACGATTCAAATTGTTCCGTAGCGCCTTTTGATTATCTCCGCGCACATAGAAGGCCATGCTCACAGGATACAGCTTGTTGCCCTGCGCCATTTCCCGCTCCACTTGTTCCGCATCTTCCCGGGTGATCGACGCCTCAGCGGAATCTCCTACCGAAGCACGCTTGATCTGGGCAATGTGATTGCGGGTGGTGTCTTGCGGTTTGAGCGTAAGGGTTATCGCCATGATGGTGTGCTCGGGCAAACGATCGAACAGCGAATACACCTGATCCCCGGCCTGGCGTTCCGCCGTGAAGTGCCCGATGTCCGGGGCCCGCCGCAAGCTTTGTACGGTCACGACGGTGTGCGGCAGTTCATCGAAAATCCAGCTCGAGGTTGCCTCGTCGGAGTGTGGCATCGACAGGGTCAGCTGCTCGGCAAAGTCATAGCCGAAGGGTAAGTGGTCATCACCCAGGTAGGGTGCCAACTGCATCAGTGCTTCCGGATTACCGTCTGCCAGCGGTGGATTGGGATTAAACCAGCTCAGCAACCAATGATAGAACGCCTGACCATTGGCCCGTTGGGCATTGATTCCGGCAGAGGTCAGTGAGGCGATCCATTTGGTGGCCACGTCATTGAGCGCCTCCTCCACTTCAACAGCGGGTGGCATTTTGCCGTTGCTTTTCAAACGGCGGTAGAGCACAACGCGGATCCGCCGTTGCTGCCCCTGCCAACGCGAGCCGGTGACGGTGGTATCGTCAAACAACCCACCCGGTCGGGAAATCGCTTGCAGGTGCTTCGACATCACCGACTGGTAATGTTGAGAGTAATCCGAAGCACGAACCGCCGGCGACGGATAACGGGCCAACGACTCATTGAATTGGGTTAGCCTGGGCTCGTCCTGGACATAGATCTGTAATACCCAGGGCGCATCGTCGCGCTCGGGAATGGCCTCGTTGATTGCCGTTTGAATGGCGTCACGCAGCTGCGTCATAAAGGCTGGCGTCCTTGCCTCACAACCGACCGGCTGCACCTCGAACAGCGCGCCGAGGCTGACCCCATCCTCTAACAGAAAAGCTCTACTCTCGGGAATGTATTCCATCCAGGGCAGCAAATCGGTAAACGACGGCGGGCGGGTATAGTGTTGTTTGACCGCGGCAGTGGTTAAGGGCGCACCCTCGGGAAGGTTAGGTTTATGTTTTGGCATCAGGCGTTCCTACTGATCCAACGTCGAGTGATTGGCCGCTGCGGACGCTTCACCAGGCACTTCCCCCGGCACTTCTCCCGGCAAGGCGTACTCCACCTTTTCATAAAAGGGAAAGGTGGTGACATAACCTGGTACCGGGGTGCGCTCACTGCCCGACAGGTGGGGAAAGATATACATCACCAGCGTAGGATTCGGCAGACGAGGAAATACCGTGTCGATTTCATTAGCAGCCTCTCGCACAAAGCCCTGATAGTGGTCGATACCAGATTGCGGTAACTGCTGACCACCGATGACTCGCCGGTGGTCTGGCTTCTGAACATCCACCATGTGCTGATCGTAAATGGACTTCATGGTCGGGCCGTCCTGCGGTAGTACTGTCTCTTTAGTGCTGGCACAGCCGACCATCAGGGCGCTAGTCCAGACCAGAACCAGTGATAATCGTCGCTTGTTGGAAAGGATTGGTTTCATGATGAAGTTTCCTGCCGTTGGAATGGAAATCGATGGGGAGTTCATGATCAACGTGGATTGCCAGCTCGACACCGGCGGGCACGAAGACCGCATCGAAACTCTGTGCCTGACGCTCCCGCAACCACTGGGCGACTTCGTCGCTACCGCCGCTCAGGGTTTTGCCCAGTACGTATTTACCGGTCTCACCGGAGACCACACTGGTGGCCGAGCCTGAATCATTGATCAGCGTTGTGGTTTCGGCCTGTGCTGCCGCTTCACCGGCGGCTTCGAGGGCCATCACACCAATGCGTTGTGTCAGGAATGCGGGAGCGTTGGTCTTGCGTTCGCCCGTGATACAGGGGATGCCCCGCGCATCGGAGATCCAGCCCAGCGGTCTATCGCTGCTTCCACTGGAACCACCCCGTTGGTTGCCGCCACTGGACTTTTCATCAGAGGAAATGGTCTGAATGGTGCCGTCCTCGAACACGAAGGTCACCGATTCCAATTTCCCGGTCACACAGGAGAGCGTCCAGTCGCCAACAGCCGTTCCACTCCAGATCATGCCCTCAATACCGGGTATGCGCAGTCCATTGGCGGCCAGGTTTTCTTTACCGGTAATCACCTTGAACGGCATGGGGTCGCGCACCTGCCCCTGAATCGGCACCCTGCCCACCAAGGCGGTCATGCCAGTGGAGCCAATCAGAGTGGCATTGCGCGGCACGGTGTAGACCGGCAGAGCGGTATTGAGGGCTTCGGATCCTTTCGCTACCAGCGATTTCACTTCCGGACCGGCGCTATCTAACGCATTGCGGCTGCCGCGAGTGAAGCGGTTAAGCAACGTCTCTTTATCAGCATCAGGCGATGGCGCAAGCTCCAGGGGGTTGACCCACACCAGTGATTCCGCTTCCGACGCCGATGTTCTGACACCATCCAGGCCGAGCCCGACCGGAATATCAGAACCCGTGGAAGTCCGCTGTGTCGATGACGTCCCAAAGCGGTTGGCCAGGGAATCCACCCTCGCCGTCAACGCGGCGATGGCCGACGTGGTTTCGCTTGGCGCGGCATCCGTACGTTTTTCCTCCAAAGCTGTCTGCACTCTCGACAGCACGTTGTTTTCGATCTGCTTTCGGTCTTCGATCAAATCGCGGTTTTCCTGTTTGAGTGCGGTGTTATCACGGCGCAGGGCATTGAGCTCCGAGGTCATGGCGCTGACGTTGGCCGTCAGTGTCTTGATGGTATCCGCCGGTGTATCGGCATCCGGTTTCGGTGCCTGTGGCACGGCTTCCAACAGCTGGGGTTGCTCGTCGCTCGGGGAACAGGACTTCACCGCGACGAGCACCGCCATCAGCACAACGGAACCGGCAAGAAGTGGTAACAAACGATTACTGGTGACCATCGACATGGGGTAGATTCCTATCCTCTCTCAAAGCGCCACATCAAAAGGCCGCATCAAAGCGCCGATCCGACACCAGATAGACGGCTGTGGTATCGGCCTCACTGCCCGCGGGTAACAGGCGATTGTGCTGAAAGGTTGCCGCCAGCCATGACCCGCGCAGTTCGCGTGGATCCAGCACGACGGGGCTTTGGGTACGATTGATCAGCTTGACGGCAATGACGTACCGCAAACCCGCCTTCCAGGCAGCAACCGGCACGGCTTCGATCTTGCCGCCCACTACCAGATCGACCGGTTCGGGGTTCACGGGTATGGCAACCACGCCCGGCTGCTGGGGGATCAGTCGTGTTGGCGCATAGAGTTGTTGCGCGGCATAGCGGGTTAAGGCGGCATAACCCAAAGGCTGTGATTGCTTGTCCGATGTTGACTGATCGGCACCGGCATCTTCCGACAAATCCTGCGGTGGCTTTTGTGATGCTTGGAGCAGTACCTGCACATCCGGCAATGATCCACTGTCTGCTCCGCCTGGCGCCGCTGAAATATCGAGGACGTAGATCGGGCTGTCGGTTTCCGAGCGCACCATGACACGGGTGGGCTCAAAAGGCTGTCTGGCCAACAGATATAGGGTGCCGTTGATGCTTTGGCTGCGCAGCAACGGTGTCAGTGACTGCGGCAGGCCGATGCTCACCGAATCCGGAAAATGCACCAGGCGCTCTTCACCGACGACCAACGGAATTGCGATGGGCGCCTTGTTCCAGACAACGCGTTCTGGAACGTTCGAAGCCGTGTCATCGACTTGTGCAAAGGACAGCAGCGGGAAACATAGACCGAGCAAAGCGATCCATCTCAATGGCGGAAAGAAAACACGAGGATTCATTGGGAGGATTCCTTATTTGTAGTGGCGCCAGTCACACTGGGTTCAGCCAGCTCGGCATCGGTTAATCGACGCGGACCGTCACTGGCGTACCCATCGAGTGCCAGGCCCCGGGGATTGGTTTCCGGATCGATAGCCTGACGCACCACGCGAACCGGGTATCGAATCGTGGTTTGCTTGACGGTCATGCCTTTCACGGACTCCAGCAGATCCAGATCCAGCCAGACAATCCAGACATCAGGCGACAACACATCGACGCGGCGCTCCTCGTAGCCGTGCCCTGGCACTTCATGGACACCGCGCACCCGGTAGGCCAACTCGCCGCGCCGGGCTTTGAGTTCCATATCGGCAATCAGGTCATTGCGGTAGCGCGGTGTCAGGTAGGGCGAGATCCGGAAAATTGCGCTGCCGTAATCCGTTGCGCCATTCTCGGGCCAGCGATTGAGCTGCTGAAAGATATAGAACGCAAAGGCATATACATTGGCCGGAGGCACTTCTTCGGCCGCCAGAACAGCGCCCGACCGCAGATCGGGAGGCACATAAACCCGCAGCTGCTTGGGTGCCTGGCTCCAGCCAATCCAGAGCGCGAGAATGATCAGTCCTTGCAAGCCAATCACGATCCACAGGGAGCGCAAATGGGACCGCACGTTATCGATTTCGAGTCGGTAGCGGCGCATAGTGCGTTCTCCCTATATCCCAGGACCCGCTGCGTAGCACCCAGGGCGTGCGATACAGCCCCATCGTCTGCAGCCGGATACGCAGCCATTGTTGGTAATAGCCTTCAGGCCGGCCGCGTTTGATACGCTGAAACAGCGTCGCCAGAGTGACCACAGTGGCCACCACACCGACACCGGCGATACCAAAACCCATGGTGATGGCACCCAGCAACCAGGCCAGTAACAGACTGAGGGGCAGCCATATCACAATGGCCAACCCCACAATCATGCCCAGCTCTGAAGAAGAGCAACCTTTAAAGATGGCGGGCTCGGCATTGAGCCGATCCGCCAGAATTTCATGGTCGTTGGACATTCGCGTCTCCTACCGCAAGCTGCTATTGACGTCGGGGGTTAAATAACCCCAGCCGCTTCTGTGAGCAGATAGCTGGCGAAGATCAGCACGATCGCGCCGACAATTCCCAGGACACCGACTTCAGCCCACTCCGCCTTGCCCTGGCGAGCTTCATTGAATTTCGCGAAGCCCAGATAGGCGATCCAGAGAAAACCCAGCACTGCAATGGCCAATCCGAGTACCAAGCCGCCATCCTTGATGTAGCCCTGAATCAAGCCGATCCAGTCACCCGCCGGCGGCGCCGTACTCGGCGCAACCGGCGTCGGCAACGCCGCCCAGAGCGGCATTGGTAGTAGCACCGCGACCGCTGCCGATAGCGACTTGCGGATGGCAACAGATTGCTTGTTGAAATCGTTTTTTGTATTTGATGTGTCCATAACAAATGTCCTCTTCTGTAATGCTGATAAAAAGGGGAACCATCCCCGCATCCCACTGCGCTGCATCGCCGTTTGCCCTTACCGGACTTTCTCGGTCTCAACTCGATCGACTCACCGCAAATAGAAGCCCAAAACCATCAACACAATGCTTGCCCGCAGAGTGCTCCAGGTCAGATCAAAGAGCGTGGCCTGCCCTTCCTGCCATGCCCTAAAAGTGCCTAAAGCCACCCAGATCACCCAGACAAACGCCAACACCAACACCATCGACGCGATGGCCGTCAGCATGGTGGCTGGGGTAATACCGGAACCGGCTTGAAAAGCTGTTTGTTGTGCGGCGTTCATGACAAAACCTATCGACGGTAATCGCCGCGCAATGGCGGAAATGAGCGAGGCTGAGCACGGGGAGAGTCGATGTGTGACTGGATGCCGTCCTTGATGTTCTTCAGGTCCTGACGCAACCAGTCATAACGAAATCGGATACGGGAATCCTGCTCGGCGTTGGCCTCGGCACGCTTGATTAATGAGTCGAGGGCATTGATCTCATGGATGACTTTGGCGAGCGCCTCGCGCTCGGCGTCTGCATCGGCAAAAGCCGCCGGCGTGACAACCAAGCCTATAATCAGAAAAGAAGGTAGCCAGAGATGGCGTTTCATGGCACTGCTGCTCCCGCAAGTTGTTACGGGGCATAATGCGAGAATTAGGGACGATGGACGATGGGAAATCTATTCGGTGGGTGGGGTGGTTTTTGAATTTTTATGTAAAGTTTACTTTGAGCCAGAGTGAGAGATTGTCCAGGCAAATATTAAAATTATTACTTTAAAAAAATGACGCCAAACGTGCCCTTAACTGATTATATTCGAATATCCTATACCCGCTTTTTCCCTTATCGCTCATCCAGAAGGGAAGTCATCAGGTGGCCTTGGTCGCGGTGTTATAACCAACGTATCTTCATCTGCTGGTTCTTCCTCGGCAGCGGGCAATGACTGAATGCGCTGTTCAAGAGTGTTGGCTAAGGATTCTGATATTCGTAAAAAACCCCGTAACCGCTTTATTCTGTCATCGAGAAGCGAACGGATCTCCTTATTCGGGTCAGGCTCCTTGTTGACGTCCGCAGTTGTCGAGACGTAACGGATGACAATTTCAGGTACGCTTTGATCATCAATTGCCGTCGCAAGTTCTATCCATTCCTTCGATTTATCTAACGCAGCATCAGCGGCCTCAGTAAGACAGTAGCCAATGAGTACTTTGGCCGTATAGTCCAGCCCGTCGACTAGACTCAACCATTCTTCTTGTTCAGAAGTTTCCACTGTCTCGCCCTTCGGTGGGCGGACCGCACGATAGTAGCGCGGAGTATCGTCTTCTGGATCGAGACTTTCAATCGCCCGCATAACAGGTTCCAGATCCTCAAATGGACGCTTGCCGTTTGGTAATTCCGACCGGTGTTTCCACAACTCCAAAATTGCATCGAAACACTTGCGTTCGGCGGCGGCCTTTTCATCTCCAATTGCGTTCTCAGCATTAATCATGAGATCGGCAATATGATGAGCCATCCAGCGTCCGAGCGTGTCGGTTGACTCTTCCAGGCCCAGCTCTTGAACAAGCTTTTGACCAAGCGCCAGGAGGCTATTAGCAGGTACGAATTTGTCCGTTTTTGTCGAGAAGGAAGAGCTTTGCTCTGGTTCGTTTTCGTTCGTTGTCATCTTCTTCACTACTTGTATATGGCTGATATCGGCGGCGCCGATCTATTTGCACTTCAATGATGAGGTCTCGGTCCAAAGACTTCAATATTGATGCCATGAATGAAGCACGCGCCTGTAGACGGCTGCCCCTGTTGGGATTTGTGCTTTCATGACGTTTCGCCTCGTCGTAGTAGCCCCAGATCTGGCTCTCCATGACCGGCGATGTAGTTTGATTTATCCAGATGCGAAGGTCCGAGTCGCTCTCAAGTTTCATTTGTTCAATGATGAATTCTGCCGGTCGTGGCGGTGGTAAAGTAATTCCTCCCGACCAACGGTCATATTTGTCCAGCCCTCTATCTCTGCTCTGATCGAAGACCCACCCCTCCAGTTCGAAACCAGATGTATCAATCTCCATATCACTGCCGGCGCTCGGTATTGCATAGTCATGGAGATCCTTGGTAGTGGACAGAGCACGCAGAAGCGCTTCCGATTTTTCTGGTGTAACCAAGGCACTGTAGATGGACATAGATTGTTCTCGTTTTTCATCCGCTTCCGTCCAGTGTCCCCACAAGTTAAGGCAGTCTTGCGTTCGAAGCGCATCGTCAAAATCGCCATCCGTTATGTGCCAGTGGTCAGGATGTTCTTTGTCGCGACATAACCACGCGCCCTTTGTGAGTGGTTCTGGATCACGCCGATCCCAGAGCCAACGGCCACTCTGGTGCGTGAGGCCGTGACCCGATAACCATTCTGTGAACTCATCGTCATCGCCGTAATCCGGGTTTCGATGTGTCGGCATAGTCACTAATAATCGTCCCGCGACAATCATCATTGCGTGGTAGCAATGGTAAAAATGAAGATTGTCGGTCCGAGGATAGTCACCTTTATATGGATAGGAGCGGTTATCATCGTATAGTCTACGTCGAGCCCGTTCGTCGTCGTCCCAGCGGCCTTTCGCGCTAAAGCCAAAATCGTGCCGTATGATCTTCAGGGCTTCCGCCTCAATGTCACCCTGGGATAAGGAAAACACCCGGGCGAGCGGCGCATACCAGTAAGGACCAATGTCTATACCAAAATAGAACTGATCTTCATTTGTTTCGGCATTTTTATCGTGCTTATGCAAAATTTTTCGTTCATGGTTTGTGGAATCGACAATGGGCAGCGGCGATTTGTTGACACACTTCAAACGATCCGAAAGTCCGTCTTCATCAGCCAGATGGCCGCTTTCTATAAGTTGAAGTGCTGCGCGCGCGGCGAATTGTCGTATCAATACATGGGGCTGGCCTTTCAGTGCCCAGTCGGCAAGCTGGTTGGCGTAGGGTACGACCGACCCCGGCGCTTCCAATGTCGCTCTGGCCAAGCCAATGAGTAGCCATTGATGTGCATGAAGACTATAAAACGGTAGCCGTGCATCGACAAATGGACCACCATTCTTAGTATTAGCCATCCTCATCAAATAATCAGTAACATCCTCTCTGCCGAGACGGAAAAGTTCGAGAACGACATGCGCTGCCTCCCAGCGCAATACAGCTTCCGGTGCGGCCAATGCGGACCAGATATAGCCAGCAATAGCTTCCCGAGGATCGACGGGTGGAGAAAATGCGTCGCTCCAGGGCCCATCACCATCATTTTCTTCCAAGGCAGTGCTGAACAGATCCAGTCCGTATGCCAATGCGCTCACGGCCTCGTCGCTCGATAGCTTGATCGCGAGAAGCCCGACAAGAGAAAACAGTTGTCCTGTTTCGATTAGATCGGGTATTTCACCAGTTGCGGCCAGCACAACATCGATAATTTCGGATTGGCTTACATCCGCCAGCGAACACGCCACTTCAAAAGGCATGACTTCGTAATACCGATTTTTCCTCACATCCATGCAATATCGGCGGCAGATAACTTTTAGAGCACTTGCTATGGCGTGAGATATGGCTGGTCGTCCCTTCCAATTCTCTGGTACTCTCTCCAGAAAGGTTCTAAAGCTGTATAGGCTGAGTTCAGTTGTATCTGCGACGGCTCCAATAAAGCCGGGTTCCGCACCAACAGGAATGCGACGCATCGCCTCTGTGAAGAAATCTTCATGACGCCAAGGCGCCTCGGTTTGTTTGAAGGCAAGGTAAGCTTGAGTGAGGCCGCTTGTTGTCTCCATATCCTTGTTTGCGAAGATATCATCCCATGAGGGGATCTTGTGTTCATTATCAGTCAGGAATGGTGACTGCTGTTGAGAAGTCTTTGTCCGTGTTGATTCCTCCCGTTCAGACGATACAATTGTATCGGCCAGGTTTTCCAATATTACGCCATGGTTTGACGTCACCTGTTGAAGCCTTCTTAGTTCTGACGAAGTGAGGTTGGAGAACTGGGCATAGCGATAGAGAATGCAGCTCGCTAAAGCCTTCTCTTGTGCTTCACTCGAATTTGCCAGTACCGGCTCAAGTAGCTCGGCATAGTCCCACTGCGCTCGGAAACCGATCAACGGCAGAGCATCGCGAGGGTCAACGACATCCCAGTCGATTAAATTGCTGATCGCAACTGGCAATAACCTTTCGTGCCATCCGAAACTACGGTCTCGCCATCGGCTTAAGATGGTGACAGCGGAAGACGGACATAATCCGCATAAGGCGTTAATGGTGCTATCCCAGGGGAAATGCTTGTCCCGCACAACAAAGTGGTAGGTCAGCTCGGCGCAACGCGCGAATTGATAGGCGACTTTGGGAGATGGCCGGTCAATGCATGCAGCACGATCGGCAAGATCAAGCATGGCATCCCATCGAGCCAGATTTTCCTCGCCTATTTTTCCTGCAACTTTCACCGCTTCATTGAAATAGGCCTTTGCGTCTGATTTGCTTGTGGTGAGAATTGCGCGCGCCACCTCTAGATACCCGTCGGATGTGCTTTCCGCCTCCGAACGCTCTTCTTTATTTAGCGTGTAGGATTCTGTTGCATAGGCCAGTGAAGCAGGCTTCGTTTCGTCCCGCTGTGCGCACAACCGACAGAGCGCGTTGAGTATTGGGGTGAACAATGGCCTTTTAAGCTGCTCTTTCCATTGGTTGAATGCCGCCAACGACTCTTCATTCGTGGATTCAGAGTGGTGCAGGATATCCATCCAGAGTAGGGCAATCTCATTCGAGGTGTGAGACTCTTCGCTGTATCGGAAGCGATCGGCTTTTCTAGACGCGGCGGCCACTTTCTCTATTTCGGTCGTAACGTCTTTTTTCTTCGCCTGTCCAAGTAACACTGACGCCCAGAGCTTGTGCCATGGGAGTAGCGCACCAATATCCTCTTGGAATTCCTGAAGATCTCGAGATGCTGAGTGTTTGTCAGCCTTTTCAAGCTCCTTTTTCAACTCGGAATGGGCAACATCGATCAACTCGATTGTCGTTCCTTCGAGAGCGGCCCGCAAGCAATAAGCGCGCAGAAGAGGTTGGCGAGCTTTTGATAGCCGTGACGCGAATTCTCGGGGTGGGTCCGGGGGCAAATAATGGTTCAGTATCGTAACTGCGTCGTTGTGGGTACATAGGTTATTCTTCAATGCGGCTTCAACTACTGCCGTCACGGCGTCAATTGCTGGCTCTCCGTCATCCCACCCATTGCGATTGCTAAGTTTGATGCGGCCTGTGGAAAGTTGGCGCAGCACTTTTTTGGTAATTTTGTCAGGAGGCGTTTTATGAACCTCACGCAATTCAGCGGCGACCGCAAGGATTAAACAAGAATTGTTTCCGGCAGCGCGAGCGATTGCCTCAACATCTGACCAACGTCCATGGTCAATCAGACGTCGAGTTACAAGCCGACCAACTCTGTATGAGATTTCCCGTGGTTTCCAGCGTTTCAAGCTCTCAGCTGCATCTGTCGGGCCGTGAATATTCAGGTGCGCGAGGGTAAGCTCAACTATATCCTGATCGGAAACAAGTTCGTTTTCGCGCTCTTCTGGCGTCAAGCGTGCCCAGTTTCTTAGCCATTCGTAGGCCATACGCAATCGACTGCGAGCGTCTCCCGCTAGCTCCTTTCGACCTGAAAGAAGTGCAGCCTCGTATGCATGATGAGAGCCGATCCATCCGGAGCCGAATGTGCGGCGGGAAACAATTTCTTGAATGAGGTCAAGCTCAAGAAAATCTGAGGCGAGGTCGGTGTTATTTTGAAGCAGTTTACGTTGTCGTTCATCACCAGCCGTTTCTCCACCTGCTTTCAGGGCTAGCTTGGTTGCCTCAAGATAGCGTTGGGATCGAAGCCCCGCTTTCAGCGCAAATTGGAGTCGTTGCAATTCGACATCGCGCTTTTCAAGGGGGCTTCCTGTTGGAAGAGCAGATGAAGACAGCGCCAGCTCTACCAGTTCAGAGAACTGTCCAGCTTCCAGCATCAGTTGAGGTAGCATGGATGCTACATATGCACTTCCATTTGCTAAAGGCTTTAGGCTGGCAATGAAGCCCGCCATCCCTTGCGCAGAAGGCTTGAACTTATCACGAAACCACGTTTCGGTAGGCTCATCCAGGAACTGAATGGTCTCTCCAGCTACGAGAAGAGGTCGGCCAATATCAAAGGCAAAGCTTTTGATGGCTTCTTGCTCGACTCCGGACATTGCCGAAAGGATGCGGATTGGAATTAATGGCCTCAGCGCCGCCAGTCCTGCGCAGATTTTCTCAACGCGTCCCTTCTCAATCGGTCCGGAAGCATCCTTGAGATTCGCGATGGCTTTATCCAATAAGTCCGAAATTGTATCTTCTACGCTTGTAGGATTGGGGCCGAGAAGTCGTAATGTTTCCTGCAATGGCAACTTTCGAGACAAGGCCAGGGCTTGGACGCGTGGATTGTGTGAGCTTAAGCGATGGAATTCATCGATATCGTGTTCATTTGCTTCGGGAAATGTCTCCCGTAGAAGAACTGTCGTCTCATCACGGCTGAATGGGTTTAGTTCAATTGGTATCGTATTGATCGGTGGATCAAGAAGGTCTTGACGATGCGAGCGACATAGAAAGACGAGGCGAACCCCTTCGGGAATACTCACGCGGATGAGGTCGCGTACGAAAGATCGAGCCTCTCCAACTTCCTCCGCTGCCATCTGAGCGTTATCCGCTGCGTCTATTACAATACATAAGTAGGCCTTCGGATTAGACGAGCGCAGGATTTTCACCGCTTGACTCAACCGATAAATAAACGCTCGAACATATGCCGCTGCATCTGCGTGTATCGTCGGAATTAAAGGGTGGCACAGACTATCTGCAGCTAGTTCGTTTGCGATTTGAACAAGGGCATCTTTGTGTCTATGACGATAGCCGGTCGCATTTCGATACTGCCCGTTACCAAAGCAGTCATAAAGAATACAAGCTGAGCCATCAGGAAGGGTTCTGCCAATCTGAGTTGCAAAGACTGATTTACCGACACCACCGGGAGCGTGGATGACGATCGGACCCGTCGCGCTAACAATTTGGCCGATGATTTCGAATTCTTGCTCGCGTGAAACGGCTTCTCCGTAGTTTTCGATAAGACATTGAGCGGGGAACAATAAGCTTTCGTCAGTTTTCAGCGCTCGTAAGACGTCGATCTTCGTTATCGTTGGATTCTGTTCTCCTTCAGAAAGAGCCCGGCGGGTAACAAGTTCCTTCAATTGAGTCGGTGCATCAACGTCTCCATCAGGCAGATAAGCACTGACCTCCTGGAACAGGATATTGCGTTGATCCCAATACCCGTCTTGGCTATCTTCGAAGTGGAGAAGATCGCAGAATGCTGCCAATTCGCTTCCCGTAAGCCCTGTAAATTTCTGCAGCTTCTTCAGCTCAGTCGGATGACGGGGATTCGCCTCTCCAGCAGCGTCGGTGACAGCTTCAAGCACACTAGTGCTGATCGGCCTATTCGTGACAAACCAAAATTCCAGTTTTCTTGCCAAGTGTGCTGGGGTGTACGCCTTCTGTAGTTCTCCATACCGTTTCGCAAATCCCTTTATAGTCTTTTCTAGCCCACTCGCCGTCCACGGATCATTTGCATGCAGCGTTGAGTGCTTGAGCTGCATGTACCGGACTAACCGTGCTTGTCCGATATCCTCGTTTTCGAAATACTCCGCAATATCAATCAGCTCTTCACCGGCGTCGACTGGCTCGGCGCCTGGCTGCTCACCTGGCGACGGACCTTCGATGCTCACGGCCATCAAACCACTTTCTGCAGTGAGTAGCTTTAGGCAGCGTCGGGCAGCCCAGAGGTAGTGAAATTGATCTCCGTCGCGACTCGGGCGGACTAAATTAGTTTTAGACATCATTATTCAACGTTGAGATCCCATCCATTCTTCCATAACGTATCATTACATCTATAACGCGAGCCGCCATCCGGCTGTCAATCCCCGCCCCATGAATTCCACCACTCTTAGCTCTAAGATCTTCAACATCCAATACTTTTGTCAGAGTATCTAACGACGGTCCTCTGTGGCTGCACGACAGGTTCATTGCCTGCGCCCAGGGAATGGCTGCTTTCTGACTGCAAAATACACCTTGAATTGGCGGCATTGATAAACCGTAGCGGGCAACGTGATCCAGCATAATCGGCCAGTCAAAACTGGCGTTGTGAATGACGATAAGCCGATCTTTCAGGTATTCGGCAATCTGGTTCCATTGGGCGTCGAAGGATTCGAATTCAGCGGCCTGTTCATTGGTGATCCCGTGTATTCTTTGTGCTTCTTCTGAAATGTGTTTTTGTGGCCGTGTTTTAAATTCGACGGATTCCGCTATCTCTCGATTTCTTACCACGGTGATACCGAGTGTCACGATATCCGGCGGGCCGTTTTCGTCAGGGAGTCCGGTGGTTTCGGTATCAAGGACGATGTAATCGTCCGGGAGTTGGGTGAAGATCCACAGCAGTTCTTTGTACATTGCCATCACCTCCTGCCACTGCCATCGAGGGATTCAACGTCAACGATCGTCCCTTGGTCATAGTGGTAGCGCAGATAGCGCCAGTGGATCGCATCGGACAGCGCTCGAGCACGCATCACCCCGTAGCACTCCCCTTGCGCTCTCACGCTTTGGTAGTGAACGCCGAAACTTTTGGCATCACGTAACGCGTAACCGAGCTGCTGGGCTTCACCGTAGTCATCGGGATGGTAAATGGCATGTCCAACCAGGTGCCTTACATCGTGAAGGGTTGTCTGCCCCAGCTGCGCGCGGATAACGCGCATTTCCTGGGTGGTCTTGTCGATTCGGGATTCCCGCAGGAAGCGCGCCCGGTGGAAAGACGATTCAGCGATGGCGACCGCTTCATCGGCGGCGCAGTAATAGATACCGAAGTCCCGGTTGAAGCGACCACCTCGCCCATCGACTGGCGGGTGGGTAAAGGCCGCCATGATCCAGGATGCACCATCGCCATAGACGCGGTCTTCCGGCGGCACCAGGCGAATATCACCGACTTCATCCCGTAGCCTGGGATTCGTCAGGGACTCGACAGCGTAGAGCACCTCCCAATCCTGTGGGTTGGAGACGCGCTCAAACAGGTTGATCTGCGGGTAGCGCGACAGTATGACCCGATAGACCGGTTCATTGACCTCGCTGCTGGGTAGCGTATCGATTGCAATCACCAGCCACCCCGCTCCGCATCGAGAAAATCCCTGACCACGGCCAGGTCGACCACCTGACCAGCAAGTATCCGGTCCAGCGGCGCCGTGCCATTGAACAGCGGGTTGTCGTTAGGTGTGGCCAGCCACTGGTCAGCCAACACCTGATCAGGCAACAGGATTTGCAGGGACTTGTAGATCCCCAAAATGTAGCTGGCCCGTTCCAACAGGTCTCGCGTCAGCTTGGCCTTCTCGGGTTGGCTCTTCCAGTTGTAAAGGGTCTTCTCATTACTGAGCCCCAATAGCGTCATCTGCTGGGCACCAGTGAGGCGCCACTGGCTGAAGATATTGAAAATCGCCGGCAGCAGTGAACTGGTGACACTGGAACCGCGTTGCAGCAGCTGTTCGGCTTGAGCGATCATGATTACCTCCTAAGCAGCACTCAGACTGTATTTTTACAGTGCTTAAATGCAGCCTAGCAGACTGTAACGGTACAGTCAACTGGTTCAATGACTTTGTATTAAAGGTACTTTTTAAAGGTACTGGCTGTGATAGTGACGGCAAAGGCAAACGCCAGCGCGAATGGCAGGATGATCCAGGACGGGTGCAAACTGAACGGCAGCGCCAGGTACAACACCCAGGCCATGATGATCAGCGGTATGGCGGCTTTCTTGGCGTAGTGGTACACGAAAGAACTTTCCCTGCCGCCGCCCCAACGCCGCAGGTCGCGCCGCACCAGTCCATCCACCAGCGCCACCAGGGTGAACAGCCCAAATACCGGCGTGGCCAGCGTCAGGATGGCGAGTCGTACCGCAAAGACCTGGGTGATTTGCATACCCGCCAGCACATAGTCGGCGACGGGGCGGTAAAACCGGTGCAGCACCGGTCTCAGACCGGTTTCCTCCGCGGACGGTACTGGTGTGATCCAGTGAATCAGATCCACGAGGCCCGTCCACTCGAAGGCAAACTGGTAGATGCGATCCGAGAGGTTACTGGCGAACACCATCGGCTGGGCGGTTAACCAGCTGCGATGAAAGTCGGTGCCGAGGAACTGAAGCTCATTCACCAGCATCTGCCGACTGTGGCCAAGTCCTTGCTCTTCCCACCAGAACACCATGCCGATCCACTCCACCAGGATGGAGAACATCAGGGAGAGAAACAGCCATTTAAGGCACTGGGCGATACCCGTCAGCAACCGGGACACGGTACCCGGCTGTGCAACCGGCCGTCGGGGATCACGGGGCTCCACCGTGCTCAAGCCTGCTCACCGGCGTCTGAGGTGCGGATCGCGGCCTCGGAGACGGCGTGCCACCAGTGATCGGTGACCCGGTACCAGTGATCGTTGGTGATATAGCTGCGACGCATGGCCTCGACTATCGCCTCAAAGTCATCAGGCATGGCCGTATCCTCGCGGTCGTCCGGCAACGGGATACGGATTTTCCAGAGCTGGCCGCCTTCCAGCAGGGCGAAGGCCTGCCCTTTGGGCAAGGTGACCATATCGGCGGCAGTCAGCATCGGCACTTCCGAAACACTGATCCGGTCTTCGTTGCGGGATTTGAAGTCGACCCCGGAACCGGGATCCGACGAATCATCGACGCCGGAGACACTCATCAGGGTGAAGACCTCAACCCGCGGTAACTGTTCGGTCAGCATGGCGGCGGTGTCCAGCTCTTTCACCCGCAGCATCAGCAGGGTATTGAAGTTACCGGCCACCTGCCCCGCTTTCGCCCGACTGCCGATTCGCGCTTCCACGTCCGACCAGGTCTGGGTATAGGCCGTGACCTGAAAGCCTGCCCCGCCTGCCTTGTTCAGCAGTGGCACGAATTCATCACCGATCAGCTCATTAAACTCATCCGCATGCAGTGAGATGGTGGGGGTCGAGCGTGATTTGGTTTCCGGGTCTGGCGTATCAGTATCCTTAGCCGCGACACCGTGCTTGTAGATATGCCCCGCGACGGACACCAGATCCGCAAACATCGAATTGCCCACGGCGCTGGCTACCGTGGTGTCCGTCAGCGCATCGAGTCCGACGTAGACAATGCCTTTGCGACGCACCACATCCATCCACTCAAAGATCGGCCTGGCGTCGTGCTCATCCTGGTAATCCGGTGAGATCAGCCCGGCAATGGTCCCGGTGGTCAGCTTTTCCATCAGCGGGCCGACGGAGCTGACGATCTTGTCGAAATAGGTCTTGTCGTATTTGAACGCGGAAATCAGCCCGTCCAGCACGGGATCGTAAATGGCCTTCTCCTGCAGCAAGCGCATGCAGGCGATGGCTTCCATCGACCGGCCACGCAGGGCATTGGGCAGGTTGCGCTCTTTGATATCCGCCGCGCGCTCTTCAACCAGGGACGCCCAGGCATCGATGCCGGCCATGTCGGCACAATGGCCGGCATACTCCACAAACAAGGGTTCGATATCGTTGATGTAACGGCGGATCTGTTGGTAGTCCGGTCGGCGTTTCAGGGCCACCAAGGCGCGCGCAATGATATTGACGAAGCGCCAGGCGAACTCCTTGAAGGCAGCAGAGTTGCCCTCGTTGGGCAGCTGATTGGCGATGCGGGTCGCGACCTCGGTGATGCGGGAGAAGTTCCCGATGGCGTTGTAACGCGCCGACAGTTCCGGAAAGCCGAGATGGAACAGATAAAAATCCTCCAGCCGACCGGCGCGCTTTGCCTCGGCGTAGATGCGACGCAACAGATCGGCATCCCCTTTGGGGTCAAAGACAATGACCACATCACCCCGGCGGATGTCCTGGGTAATCAGCAGTTCCGCCAGGCGTGTCTTACCGACGCGCGTGGTGCCCAACACCAGCGTGTGCCCGACCCGTTCACCCAGATCCATCCACACGGGCTGCTCTTGCGGTTCAACCGCGTGCAGGGCGGGCTTGCCGCCGACAGCCGGTAATGGCGCCAGCGGGTTCCAGCGGCTGCGACTGCGCAGGGCTTTGGCCAGCAAAGACAGGACAGGAATCGATTCCCAGGCCACTTCCTTTTGTCGCGCCCATTGGTAGAGCGTGCCCGGCTGAACGTAACGTTGAACCTCGGGCTTCAGGGTATCGCGCAGACGCTGGGTGTGTTGCTGGGTCCAGCGGAAACCTTTGCCCAAAAACAGCTTTTGGCGACTGATGGGAATCTGGTTGGCCCTGACTTGGTAATCCGGCAGCCGCTTCATGTGATGCTGGTAGCGCAATACGCGCCATGCTTGACGGCCCCGCCACATGCCAAAACCGAAAAAAGTCAGGCTGGTGGCCATTGCGATACCCGGTGGCATCATCAAGGCCCAGGGGGCGAGCCAGGCCAGCGTACCCGCCGCGAACGCGGTCGCGGTGGACCACAACTCGACGGGGGGCCGCAACAGCGCTTCCATCGGATGCGAGCTCATTGCCGGATGCCATCACGGGTAATCAATACCGGGTAATGATGAATACCCAGTGCGGCGGCCAGATCGCTCCCGGAGCCCATGGTGATGGATAAGCCCTGCGCCACCTCGGCAACCCGTCGAACATCCGCCTCGGTATCCGCCTGTACCAGCATGCCCACCGCACCCAGGGCTTTGAGAGTGTCGTGGTGAGTCGCCAGCCATTCCACTGACACCGCATCCGAGCCGATGAGAAAGAAGGGATGTGGATTCCCTTGCGCCAAACGCGCCAAGGCCTCGGGATTCAGTTGGCTATCGGCGGTATCGCCCACGGCCAATCCGGGTGAACGTATGGGCAATAAATTGCTGAGCGTCGCCGGACCGAGCAAGGACTGTGAAGATAGATTCTGGTTGTTCGATTCAGCCGGGGCGGTCGATTGAGTCTTCTTTGACAAAAGTGGGCTGAGTAACGGCGCTAAAGGCCGAGTATGACCACTGTCATAAATCACCGCCAGCTCAGCCAATACGGAGGAGTTCATGACCAGCCCGAGCACGAGGACTGGCAACGATCGTTGTCTACGGATTCTCAAAGCGAACCTCCTGCGGTGTATCGGTCAACCGCATCCAGTGCGCCTTGACCCGCTGACCGTATCGATCAGCTCGGGCAGGATCGTTGGGTGCGTGATAGCAGCCGGCGCTTTGAATCCAGTGGGTGTGTTCGACGAAGCAGTCGCGCAGGATCGCGGCGGCCACACGCAGGTTGTGGTAGGGATCCAGCGCTTGCCAGGATGAGCCGAGGACTGAACGGTGGTAACGCCAACTGATTTGCATCAGCCCGATATCCACCGAGGTTTTGGTTTCCGTCAACACCGCCTGCAGGGCCTGCCATGCCATCTGACGCGACGGGAAATAGTGCCCTTCCCCATCAATATTGAGCGCCCACGGCCAGGGGCGTAACTGCCCACCGCTGAGCGAGCTTTGTCCGCTCTCGGTCAAGGCCACCGCGTAGAGCAGGCCCGGAGGCAGGCCGTATTCGATCGCGACTTGCTGATAACCCACTGGCACGGATTGCGACTGCGCGGCCGTCGACCACCACAGCAAACCGATGACACAAGGTATGATCGGCCAACTCCCCATGACCGGCGCCCGCTAGAATCGTGATACCGGCAAGGGGATCAAGCGATCATCCCGCCGCAGTATCAATACGGGCAAATCTTGTCCTTGCAGACCCGTATGTGCGGAGACCTTACCTATCGCACCATCGTCGATGTTCAGGGTAATCTTGTGCTCACTCACCCATTGGGGGTCAATCTGTTTCGAAGCCGCCCAGTCACGTATACGGGATTCATCACCGGCAAACACATCGATCAGGTACAGATCGATGCCAGAGAACTGTTTGATCTGGCTGACCAATCGCTCCAGCACCGCATCGCAGGTCGGGCATTGGGTATCGGTAAAGAACAACACCCGGTCAGACGATTGCCACACGAATTTTCCAGCCAGACCTTGATCCGGCTTGGTGGACGCTACAACACCGGGGTCGATCAATAAACCGTTGGGGAACAGGCGCCGCTGGGCGTCGTCGTAGGCCCGCTGAAACGCCAGAATGCGTTCGGCATCGTCACGCATCATCACTGCCCACTGTTCAGCGTAGCGCCGACGTTCACCGGCACTGCGGGCGTGGATGCCAAGCACTTCGAGGGGTGACAAGGTCGCAGGACTCACGCTGCCCCGGATACCTTGCAGCAAAGATTGGTAACGCTGCCATTCCGATTCATCTAATCCCCACTGGTCAGCACGAAACGTCTGAGAATCGATACGTTCTGTTGCAGATTGCTCGATCGCCAGAGTGTTCGAAGGTTGTGAATCGGCTGCCTGCCGGGTATCCGCGTTAACAGGCAACGTGACGCAAAGACAGAACCCGACTAATGCGATGGCAGATTTTCTCATGCGATGCTCAATGGTCATTTTCATTGACCTGTTGATCGATGGGCACGGTCAGGTCGCGCTGAATGATCAGCTGATACTCCTGATCACAAATACGCACGGAGCATTCTCGATCGTCTATCTGATCGCCGATCGAAACCGCCTCACTTTCAGCACGCGGTTCCGGATCAACTTGCCTGGACTCAGCACCCAAAAACCATGCGGTAACAAAAACGATGGCAATGACAAAGGCTTCCATTACTGCGCACCTCCCGTCGCATTGGGGGCGGAAATATCCACGCAACGCTCGAATGCAATGAGGCGGTGAACGGGATCCTGGATAAGATAAAAAGCAGGACCGATCATAAGTCCCATCACGGTTTGGAGTGGCATGGGCTCAAAGCGACGATGCACCGCTGGCAGCGGCAGCGCCAGCATGGCTTTCGCCTCCTCCGACAGCACAGCATCGGCCGCCAGGCGATAGCCGGAATCTCGCAACATCCAGTGGAAGGCCTCCCCCACACTGTTGATGTCGCCTGGAATGGTGATCGCTCTCGTCACCGATAACAGATCCCGCTGCCCGGTGGTCGGCTGAGCGACCATCACTGAATAGCGACCCGTTTGTTTCAGTGTGGTCATTGTTGTGGCGGGCCGCTCTGCCGCCACTACCGAATGGCTCCCGACGGCAGCACCAGAACAGCACACCAGTATCGTTAGGAGACGAGGGATTCCATGATGTTTAAACGAAGACATGTTTTGGCCTCGATCGTGATGAATGGCATCATGATCGCCAAGTGATCTTCTGGCGTGAATAGTTAATCCACTCGGTGAGTGTCGTGCTTATCCATGAGACGCCTCGGCCCAAACTCATCGACCTAAATACACAGCGCTGATCTGCTCGCGGGCGTGGCCCAACTCGCGACTGATGGTGAGTCGTGCTTGATGGTCCTGCTGTCGTTGCTCGATGCTTAAACTGTTTGCGACCGGTCCACCCGCCGCAGGACAGGCCCAACCCGTCAACGCCTGATAGCGTGACTGGGCATACGCATGGCGCAGGCCATGCAGTTTCGATAAACCTGCCTGAGTGGTATGACGTTCGTAGGTCCGCAGCTGCTGGATGTAGGTTTTCTGCGGTGGAATCAGGGAACCCGATCCCACCAGTCGGTGGGCACGATTCAAGACGGCACGCTGTTCCTGAGTGAGCACCGGCACGATCCGCATCTTGCCCCCTTTCGTCCAGGTAGCTTTCAGGCGAACGTGATCACCCTGGTCGGCATAAGCTGGGATAAATTTGATCGCCTCCTCCCTGCGCAATCCGAAGGCGCGCTGTAACTCCAGAGTCATTCGCACATGCTCATCTTTAACGCTGGTCAACGCATCGTTACCGACAACCACCGCCTTGGAGTGTTGACTGACGAACTGCCGATCGGGAATGCCGTAGAACTCATTCGATCGGGCAATAACATTGCGCCTATCCACCTTGGCGGCCCACCAGCGCAGGCAATTCATACGGTTTTTGATGGTACCGGCCGCCATGCCCTCGCTGAACCAGCGTTTCACCAGGGCGTCCACGTGCTTCGGCTTTAGGGATCGGGTAGTCATGCGCCGATACCCCATCTCCTGCAGTTGATTGGCAATCTGGTTAAGTATGCGCGCGCGATTGGCTTGCGTACTGTAACTGCCATCGCGATTGCGTTTGCACAACTGTTTCAATTGGTAGTTCAGGTCTCTCATCGTGTACTTTCCAGTCTGGTAAGTGTTTCTGACCAACCACAGGCTCGTAGCCTGACTGGGTCCGCCGAAGCGGATGGGTCAAGGGACACTACTCCCCTTTCGACCTGATAAGCCTGGTCGCAGGCAACCTGGCTGCTCTTCTGCTGAAGATGGTGCCGGGTAAACCAATGGACTCTAAGAGTCAGTTGCGATGGTGAGTACTTCACCTCCTTTTAAATGAGCGGAACCATCGGTCCGCGAGTTGAAAGAAACCGTCGGTGAAACGGCGCGTTGGTAGTCGGCTACTTGCAAGCCGGGTTTGAGGTGGCATTAGCCAGATTGAAGCGAGGACGAACGTCCTGCTATTGAGGAAATATTGAAGATGAGCTGCAGCTGATGCTGTGCGCCAGGGTAGCTCGGCTGGCGCCGTTGCCGTTTTTGCCATTTTTGATGGCGAGGGCGACAATCCTCATCCACGTTACCGCCGTGGCCGCGTATGGAACTGTTTACGTTTCTTGGCCGCTAGTATAGTTAGAGCGAACTCGCTGGGAACACATCAATCCGAGCGCAATCCGTTGTCGTTCCGTGCTCCGCCGCCCTCGTCACTACGCCGCTTCGCTAAGCAGTGACGAGGGCTTCGTTCGAATCAACGCCCACGCCAGGTCTGCGACCTGTCCTGGCAGTTGAACAGGTTTGTGTGTTCAAACGATGGTTACAGTGGAACCATCGCGGTTGCACTTGCGAACAGCCGATATTTTTACCGTACGTGATAAAATTATACTGATTGGGCGCTCCAAGAGAACAATTATCACGTACGATATAAAATTATTGTTTATATGCCCAGCATATGCTATTTTTTACCGTACGGTAATTTTTTTCAGGTGAAACATGAGCAACGATCCGGTGCAATACGGTGCAATCCGATCCGCTGAAGAACTCGGCAAGCTGGTGCGTGCCCACCGAAAACAGAAAAAGCTGACACTAGAAACCATTTCCGGGTTGGGCAACTTGAGCACCCGCTTTTTGTCGGAGTTCGAGCGCGGCAAGGAAACGGCAGAGCTGGGCAAGGTGTTGAAAGCACTCCGCACCCTGGGACTGGAGGTGGTGATTCAGCCCCGTGGGCAGACGCCCTTAAAGCCGCTCCCTAAACAAGCGGGAGATAGCCATGCTTGACCCGGAAGGTCTCAATGTCTGGAGTGATCAGCGACTTGTCGGCTATCTGTGGCGCAATACCCAGGGTCTGATCGGTTTTCGTTACGACGATAACTGGCTGGCGCAGGGCGGCTTTGCAATCTCTCATACGTTGCCCTTGCGAAACGGTGATTTTGTGCCTGACGAGGGTCTTGCCCATCGCTTTTTCGCCAACCTGCTCCCCGAGGGCGGTGTTCGCGACCAGATTGTTCGTGATCTCAAGATTCCCAATACCGATTTCAACCTGCTCAGAGCCATTGGTGGCGAATGCGCTGGCGCACTGTCCATACTGGAAGCGGAATATCAACCCGCTGTGGACTATGAGTACCACAAAGTCTCGGATGAGGAGCTCGCCAATCTGGTGGCCCGCCGCGGTCAGGTCTACACCTGGACGACGAATGAACGTCCCCGGCTCTCCCTGGCTGGCGCCCAGGACAAATGCCCTCTCCTCGTTAGGGATAGCACCTACTGGTTACCCAGAAAAGAATCGCCATCCAGCCATATCCTCAAGTTCGAACTGTCCGATTATCGCCACCTACCCGCCTACGAGACGTTCACGACACTGCTGGCGGAGGCTATCGGCTTGCCCGTAGTCGATATCCAGCTCCGCTCAATCGCGGACACGCACTATGCGTTGATCAAGCGCTATGATCGCTACAAGCTTGAGAGTGGTCAGATTGCGAGACTGCATCAGGAGGATTTTTGTCAGGCATTGGGATTCGGCCATGAGCACAAATACCAGGAGTATGGCGGTCCCACATTCGCCGATTGTTATCGACTGATCCAGGATGTTTCCAGTGATCCTGCCAACGATCTGCAGCATTTACTGCGCTGGCAAATTTTCAATGTGCTGGCGGGCAACTCCGACGGCCATGCCAAAAACCTGTCGCTCCTATACCGACCGGGTGGTGAGATTCGATTAGCGCCCTTCTATGACCTGGTGTGTACCCGTGCCATTGAGCGCATTGATTATCATCTGGCCTTTTCCATTGGCAATGAGAGGAACCCTGGGGTCGTTGCCACAAAACACTGGGATGACCTGGCGCAACAATGCGGGTTGCGTCCGCGCTTTCTTCAGGATCAGGTTCAGGACGTTGCGAAAAGACTGCTGGAACAGTTGCAACCCGTGAAAAAACATTTCCAAAGTCGGTATGGGGAGTATGCAGCCCTGCAACGGATCGAGCAGGTCGTCACCAAACAGTGTCAACGCACACTCAATCCTTAATGGCAGCATGTATTGGGAATACGCGATCTCGCCCTATCAGGGGTATTGATCTCACCGATAAACCCGTGAGCGATTTGGCAAATTTACCTCGGGTGAAAAGTGATTTCCATCCGAGGTATTGGCATGGATTCATTCAGGTATTGTCTTCGACCGGGGCTGTAGGCCCATTGGTTTTGACGGACTGGATGCCGTTTTCCATGGCAGCCGTACTGGAGTACATTTCGCTGTTACCAATGATCTGCCCATTACCCGCCTTGAGGACAAAGTAGGGTTCGCCCTTTTTTGAGGTGCGACGATCATAATTACTGTCACTGGGTGAGTTCTTACGCACCGACTCAATACCGTTTTCGGCACCACTTTTGGCTTCGTAAAGTTCACTGGTGAGAATAATCTGACCATTCCCGGCTTTCAGGTTGAACATAAATTTGCCGCTTGGGCTTTTCTTGAGATCGTATTTCCCTGCCATGGGGCACTCCTTTGATAGTATGAAATTCATTCGTCGTTAATATGAGTGCATCGACACTACATCCGAGTGTTATACCAATAACAGGGGTCAAAACCAATATCATTTCCATCGTGATGACCGTAAAACCACGTTAAAATCGACGAGGGGCGTACGGTGCCGCATTTCCAGGGAAAAGCAGCAGACAGGAGTAAAAAGTGCCACTTTATCCCAAGTGGCCAGGGCAAGGAGCCGATTCGATCGGCGACATTAATCTTCGTTGGGCAGCATGATCGTGACGACCGGTTCACCGGCATCACCGGGGCCAACCATCAGTTTCAAACTCACCTCGCCGGCTTCTGTCGAATGCCCGTCTTTCGGCACGCGGTACAACGAGAACAGCAACCGATCACCAGGAGCAGTAGCCGTTCGAATGGCGTAGAACGCCATAAACAGCACGTCCCACAAACGGCCAGACTCGTCCTGGTGCACTTGAAAGCGGTTATTCCGCTCTGTCCAGGCGACGCAATCACACCAAGCGGTATGGGTAAGTGCGACTGGCCATTTGAAGCCAGCCTCACGTGCCATAGCGGTGACATCGATCAGGACGCTATCTTCGATAGCCTGTGCACGACTGTAACTTGCGACAACAGGACCGAAGACATCTTCCAACGACTTGTGCTCTGAATTTTTCATAAGGTTTCTCCCTGGAAAAATGAATTAAGAAATTCAGGGAGCACCTCCTTCCCATTGGGGAAGAAGACTCCCCAATGGGTTGATTGAATGGATTTACAGCAATCCGCGTTCGGCAAAGGAAACTGATTCCCCCACCGTGACCACAAAGTGATCCAGCACACGGATGTCAACGAGTGCCAATGCCTCTTTTAAGCGCCGGGTAATCGCTTCGTCCGCGTGACTGGGCTCGGCGACACCACTCGGGTGATTGTGAAAAAACATCACCGCTGCCGCGTTAAGCGTCAACGCCTGTTGCACCACCACGCGGGGGTACACCGAGGCACCATCAATGGTTCCCTGGAACAACTCTGCGGCTTCGATTACCCGATGCCGATTATCCAGGTACACACAACCAAAGACTTCCGCTTTGCGTTCAGCCAACAACATCCGCAAGTAATCACGGGTGTGGTTGGGACTCGGTAACTCAAGGCCCGGCTGGTGCAGGCCCTGCAATATCGCAAAGGCCAGCTGCAGCAGGGATTGCTTTTCAGGATCGTTCAACGACGCCATGCGAATGGCCGCGAAACGGTTTTTAGGAATCACCCGGGAGGGTGAGGATTTGGAAGCCATGAGCGGTCTCCTTGAAGAGTCGAGGAGACCTGCCCGGCAAGGGAGAATCTCCCTCGCTGGGTTGAAAGATTGATCGCATCAAAAGATGCGATCAGATTTGGTCGTCAGGCTACGGCGTTGTGGGTCTCAGCCGTCGGCGCCGGAAAGGGCTGGCCTTCGACTTTGATCCACTGGAACCGCAGTAACCGGGACTTCAGGCTGATGCCCGTCGTACCGGCTCGATCACCGTTTTTGAAGATGAAGGTTTCGGCTTGCAAATCACTGAGGTGAAAACCCACCAGCACTTTAAAGTCAGCTTCTACCGCTGGCAGCAGCTGACGCACCAGGTCCTTCGCCTCTTCACCCACCACCACGCACTCGAAATGCGTGTGCTGAACGTTATCGGCTGGCCCTCGTAGCGCCGCGATGGTGACGCTGAGAAAGGGGAACCCATTCTCGGGTGTCACTTCGCGAACCCGGTTGAGGTAACCGATGCCGTGAATATCAAGATCGAAATACTTCGGTTTTTCAGGGGTAGTTTGTCTACTGGTCATAACAGTTTCTCCTTGAACATAATGGAAAGCCGGAGAACACGATTCCCTGGCGGGAAGGTGTTTCCCGGCAGGGTGAGTAAAATCAGGACAAGCCCTGATACTGGATTGACGGTAAAACCGCGATGTCACTTGCACAATCCGCTGACATCTTCTTTGCCACTGAGACCGCAGTGGCCACGTACAAAGTCGTTACCCCTCCCTCACCGGGGCGTCGCAGACAAACTGCAGGTACTTGAGCATGCCCCTTGCGTTAGCAAAAGCGGCATGGTCGGCCATAATTTGATTGGGAAACCAGTTGGCAATATCAGCGGCTAACGCAGCACTGCCACCGCCGACGAACAGCACACGATCCAACTCCACACCGAGTCCAAGCTTGCGGCGGGTTTCGGTATAGAGTCGTTCCACCAACTCGCGTTTTGCTTCCGCCACCATGGCCGAGACATCATGATCCTTGCCATGCAAACGCAACCGATGTGTATCGACGGCCCGACTGATACTCTGCTCGCCAAGCTCGTTGATATCGAACTGTTCCTGTATACGGTTCGCCACGCGAATTTTGACGTTCAGCATGCCGCGATTCAGAGAGCCCGAAGAACCGTGCACAATGCCCTGATCCTGGACCACCACGTAATCCGTGGTGCGGCCACCGATATCGACAATGGCGATGGGCGCGTTGACGCGATCCGCATCCAACGTCACACCATCATCATCGGTCATAACAATCACATAGTCGTACCAGGCAGCCAGCGCCTCCGGAATAACTTCATGAAAGGCGATGCCCACCTTTAGGAGCCCCTGTTGCGCTGACCTTTGCGATGCTTTTCTGGCAACAACAGGCTCAACCGCCACTTTCAAACCATCCCTTTTGGCCTGGATCGCTTGTCGTCGTTGCTGACCATCGTTGCGGTAAAAGGCGGAGACCGGCAACCCCGTCACCACATGGACGGATCGGCCCGACAAACCCGCCTGTTGCAGTGCATGCTGGACGATCACCCGATTCAGGGCCGAGCCCGGGTATTCATCGAATTGGGTGGGCTCACCATCGACCGCACCGACGGAATACACACTGCCACCGGTTTCATACTCAAAAATTTTCTGTTCCTCATCCCGTATCCAGGTGACCCCGGCCGACCCCATACGTGCCCGCGAAGGCACCGCCAGGAGGCGACCATCCGGTAACGCCACTTTGGTATAGGCATAGCCGTCATCGAGGCCCACCTGTCCCACCGCCATGGGATTAGTAGCCACGGGTGGTTTGTCTTCGTCAGAAAATTTCTCATCGGTCAGTTCTGTCATGGTGCGATTCCTGATATCAGGGTTAGATGTCTTTACTCACCGATCACTCGTCTCAGGTGCGTAAAGGGTTTTCTGGCGTCATTTGGGGGAGCAAGCTCAGAGTGTTCGCTGATGTGTGAGCTGCCAGGTGACCGCGCAGCATGATCGAGCATCGTCTCGGTTGTTCGCGGCTGGACGGAACACGCTCCGCGACTTCCGTTTATCTGGGTGGATGTACACGGCTGGCTCATAGGAATTGTGTGTGCCGGCAGCGCTTGCTCAGATCTGATGGCCTGACACTCGCTTCGAAATCCCAGCAGCAACAGCTGCCGCAACCACTCGTTTTGTCTGCTGTTAGGCAGGCGGCGTAGACGCTGAAGCACCATCGCTTCGAGTGGAATTCGCGTATCGAGCGAGATGACGAGCTGCTGAAGCGTGCTGGTGGCCACGGCGGTCAGGCCTCGTCAGAATCTGCGATGGCGTTGCAATTCATCTGCTGAATTGCCAGGGGACGCAGAGACGGCAACCGCTCGCCATTGAGGATGTCCGGGGGAATCTCGCCCATCCGCTCTCTCGCTTTGATGGCTGCCGGTGTTCCTTGCCGGATATCGGAGCGACGAACGTCCAGGCAGTGATACCCCTGGGGCAACGCAAACACCCGGCGCACCCATCGCCCACTAGCCGACACCTGCTCAATGAGGTCAGTGGGCATGTCGAGACCTAAGTAATGCAACGTCATGTCTGCGCACATCAACCGGTCGTACTCACCCAGCAACTGTGCTGCGCGAAAGGCGTAGGGATTGGCGAACTGTAACGATACGCGCTGTGGTCGACTCGATTGTGCGACAGTGAATTCGAGCGCACTGTTGGATTCAGTGATAAGGGCGTCCATCCTTTGCTGCAATCCCTGCAGTTGTGCTCGGATATCGGCAACGCCCTCTTCCACTTTGAGCAACCACCAGTCGGCATAAGGGTCGTCGAAGCGGACGGCCTGCCATAGCGACTTCAGCCGATCTGCAAAACCGATCAATCCCATAATGGCAGGCTTGCCATCGGCTGCACGGCGGCCGCGGATCAGGCTCTGGGCCTGATAGGTCTGAATCGTCAACCAAACTTCACCCTGCAGGGAGCCTGGCACTGACTCGTTTTGATTTTCGGCTGTACTCTCGTGTGACTGCTGTGCATCTGAATTCATTTGCGTCATTCCCTTCAAGGTCAACTCTGACGTTCTATGAATCCACGAATGGGGATATGACACCACGGAATATCCATCCGACTGATGCAGTGTTTTGTGTTGTTGCGATCAGATGGTTCCAGTGGAAACAGTGCAGGGAAGTAACGACGGAGGGGTGTCACATCGTGTGTGATAACGGGCGGTCGCGCTATTTATCCATATTCAATGATGCTCGTAACTTGGCCAGCTGCTCACGCCCATAGGCTTGGTTTCGTGCTCGCTCTTCAGCCGCTTTGCTTTTCTGTTCTTCGTTTTCTGGCGGCGGGACGTGAAGTACCCGATCGTGTCTTGCCTCGGCCACCTTGATCCCGAGGTTGGGCACAAATTCGCCTTGTTGTGCCGCCTTGCAGAGCGAATGCAAGAACCGCAGCTCGTCATAAACCGGCTTCATGCCTTTTTGCTCAGACTCCAGACGACCCTGAAGTTCGTCGAGCACCAACTGCCGATCATCAAGATCGATCATGGCAAGATACCTGTCCGCCAGGTGTTTCTGGTTCTCCGACAAGCGCGGCGGATAGATCAGCGCTCGCTCTGTCACCGACGGAACTGATGGATTGGATTCAGAAAATGTTTTCTCTTCATGGTTTGTATTTTGTGTAGTGGTTGTTGTAGTTGTTTTTTTATAATGACTACTACAACGACTACTGTAGTGTTCCTTAGCCTCCGCCTTTGAATTTTGGTCCTGGACGGATTGTGCTGATGCGCTGGCCTCGGATGAATTTTTCAGTTTCCCAATGGTCGCGGCGTGAAAGGTAAAATAACGACCGCTTTTGCTGTGGTTTCCGCTGGAATCCGACAATTGTTGGGCGGCCTGCAGTCGACGCTCAATAGTTGACTCCTTCCGTCCTAACGACTCACCTTCCTGAATATCCTTATCCAGACTCTCCAACACAGCTTGCGCCACGCGCCGGACGCGGGCGTGATGATGTTCCTGGGATTGGGTGACGAATGCCATATAAGCCTCATCCAGGTACAGGGCATCGACCAGAGGCAGGGGTTCATCGTGAAGACTGTAGACATTGCCGGTGAAACGGCCGCTTTTTTGACGCACTCTGGCGCACAGCGTGAGCCAACGCGTCAAGCGCAGAATGGCAATAGCACGAGAGACAGTGGAGGTTGAGGAAACGTTAGTTTTAGCCGCAATGGTATCGTAATCGGGGAACGCCGTTCGCCCTCCAGTCTCTCTGGCATGGAGCATGATAACCATCCATACCAGTTTATCGACGGGTTCCAACACCGGGTCCTGGATGACCATGGCCGGCACGGCCTGATGCCAATTCCCCATGAACAACATGGCATCCGGTAACGATGGCTCACTCTGGGCACGAACCTTGGCAACAGTTGCCTTGATTAAAGCGTCGAGAGCAACAGTTTCTGGTCGCAGCGCATCCGCGTCATGGGCCATTCTCGGCAACCCGCCCGAACGTTGCGGCACTGCTTCCCTCACCGTAGGTTTCCCAACGCTGCACCAGCGTCCAAATCGATCGCAATCCAATGCCTGTCTGTTGCTGTAGGTCGAGATAGTCCTCTGCAGTCAATGTGGATTTGTCATCCGCCTGTACCTTATCCTGCCAGGCATACCAGAGCGCGTGGGTATCGGTTTCATTCAGTTCGGGAGGCCGGCCCACGGCCGGCGCCAGCGTCAACAATCGGCGCCATCGCGTGTACTCCCGAGAACTCACACCAAACAGCTGCTGCATCATCTCTAACGGTGCGTCCGCGACCAGCAATGTTCGCTGCAGATCCTCAGATTCCCGCTGATGACGCAGGTGATCGAGCATCGGCCAAAAAACATCACGATTGAGACCAATCTGCAGACAGTGCACACGCAGTGCATCGGCCCGATAGAGATCGGCCAGATTCATCTCTTTCAGGGCGTCCAGTTCTTTGGGGCCAAAGTTCATGGCACGCAATGCCTGCTGATCCCCTTCTGCCAAACATCGCATGGCGTACAACAGAACGGCGGTGGTGAGGTCGGCTTCCTTATTGGACGACATCGCTTTCACCTCCTTGTTGCGCCCAAAGCTCGACCCCGGTATCGAAGGCTAACCGTTTAATGCTCCGGTAGGACTCCATCATTTGCAGCAAACGCTGCCAGTCTGGCGGGTTCAATTGTTGCCAGAGCTGGCTGTTGAGATGGCCGGGATCAGGCGTCCAGACACTGCCAAAGAGCAGACCAGCATCATGGGATGCCAAGGCCTGGTATAGAAGCGAGTCTTTATCCAGGTAGGCCAGGACAATGTCCGTGGGAGCGACGGTCAACTCTGAGCTCGCAGCCAACTGCCACCAGAGTGCGGACACTAAATCCAGCATGTCCTGGTCAAGGGATTCCCGCAGTTCCAGTGAAGGCACATCAATCAGCAGAAAGCCCAAGCCCTGATCCGGCAGACGAATGACTGTATCGTGCAATCCGTGGGATGCCGCCAGGGTTACGGCGCAGTCCCACAACTGGCTCCGCAAAACTTCAAGATTTCTTTGTTGACCACCTTTTTGGGAATTCGGCGCAGAGGTCAACTCAGCCGGCATGTTCGGTTGGTCTTTGCTTTTGTCATGACCACTCGCCGGTGAATCGATGTCAGCGGGCTGCTTTTCCAATGTCGTCGTATTCGATGACGGCCCACTATCAGAATGCTCCGGGTGTTCCGAGTCCCTGTCCGCCCCCGGCTCTGTATCCTCTTCGGCATGAGCGGGAAGGCTGAATGCGCGGCCCGATAGTTGTGCCTCCATCTCCAGATGAATCACTTGGCGATTCAGTTCGGACTCCACGGCGATCTCATTTTCCAATGCATCGCGCAGTGGCTGAATGTCCCATTCGGCGCCGTCATGACGGCGACACAACTCAGCAAAGATCGCATCGAAAACGGTGTTATCCCCCAATTGGCGACGATCCCAGATCGCTCGGGCAGCGCGTTCAAGGGCTCGGATCTTTTCCACCTGTGGCCGACCCAATCCGGCAGCCAAGGCTTTTGGCATCAATGGCCACAAGGTCTCAACGGCATATCCCATTTTGGAAATCATGCTGTGGCTGAGCCCGAAACCTCGCTCTCTGAACAACTCTTCCAGTTGGCGCTGAGACAGGCTCTCAACCCCCATCTCGCTTTCGAGGAGATGCTTTGCTTCGAATACGGCCAACGCTTTATCAATGAAAGGCAAACCGCCGCGGAGCTCGTTTTCGCGGAGGTGGGCAAAAAGTACGTTGGACTCCTGCGACCAGGGCTTGACGACGCAATCAATCCAGCGAAATCGCTCATCGCCGGTTTCGTCCAAAAGCTCCTTTAGTATCCTCAGCCGTGTATTGCCGCCACTGTGGAGCACATAATCAGCAGCCCCCGGCTCCTGTGATAGCACCAATGGTTGATCCAGGCCTTCAGCCTGGATCGACGCCTTTATTCGATCGTATTCAGGGTTCTGCTGCCGACGGGGATTGCGGGAGTAATGGTGGATACGAGTGACGTCTACACGGGTGATCTCGTGGGCGGATGGCGATCTCTCAGGCGTCATCGTTGCCACCTGCTTCTTGTGCACCCGATTCAGGCACGACGCCGTAGAAAATCTCTGGATGTCGAACCATGCTCGCCCGAGGCACAGGCTCCAGTCGACCATCCGAAAGGTCCGCCACAGTACGGGTGTAATGCTCGATTTGCGTCGCCATCAATGGACTGGCATATCGATGCTGGCCGGCAATCTGATACAAGTAGGAGACTGAGTCGCCACACGCCGCAGCGACGTCGGCCCGCTCCCGCTTGGTTGCCATTTTGAGGAAATCCTTTAGCTCCATGCGCAGAAACATTAGCACCGTGCGAATCATTGAACAACGCGCAATCACCGCTTTTTGTTTATCACTCTGCTAAAAATCATGCTAAAGTGTTTCGCATGACGCTAAAAATTAACCAGATCCGGCTCCACAATCTTGAGGTTCTGATTGCCGAAGCGGGGTCAGCTGCCAAGTTGGCGCGTGCGGCTGGGACCAATAGCTCCTACCTCAGTCAGGTGCGCAACCAGCTGCCGACCAAAAAAGGAACGCCCCGCTCTATTGGAGATGAGCTGGCGGAGAAACTGGAAAAGGCCATGAATAAAGACCAAGGATGGATGGATACCCCCCATGCGGACGGGGCAAGACAAGAGGAACACAACGCCCACGACGGCCCGGATTTGCGCAGTCTCCACCCGCTGATATCCTGGGTCCAAGCGGGAAACTGGTATGAGATTTCTGAAAGTTTCGTGCCGGCCTACGGTTCAGAACTTTTACCCTGCCCGGTTTGTTGTAGTCCTGAATCCTTTGTACTTAGGGTTCGCGGTAGCAGTATGGAACCCAAGTTTCATGAGGGCGACCTGATTTTTGTTGACCCCAATGTTTCACCTGACCACGGAAAGTACGTGGTTGTTCGACTCGATGAATCCAATGAAGCCACGTTCAAGCAGTTAATTATTGAAGAGGGCAAGCAGTACCTGAAGGCACTCAACCCTGACTGGCCGAATCGCATTATCGAAGTGGATGAAGAAGCGACAATCTGTGGAGTCATTGTCTTCAAGGGGGAGGTGGTCTAAGTATTCCCAGCCTGCCCAAAGGCAGGAACAACAATAATTAATTCAAGTGACCGCATGCAGCGCAAATATGGTGAATGACGCTGTCACGGCAACACTCCTAAGTCCATCACCCCACCCTGATGCAGTAATTGTTTATCACATTGCTAAACATTCTCTTTTGCCAAAATGATTTGCACGGTGCTAACGTTTAGTTTTTGGCAAGCCTAAGACTCTGACACGTGCGGTCCGGAGCGAGAGTGAGAAGCAATGGATGACGGACACCCTACTCGACCAAGAAAGACTTTAATCAATCGAAAAACATTACTGGCTATGATTCCGCTTTCAGATCGCGCCATCTTCAATATGGAGAAACGAGGCGACTTTCCGCGCAGAATCGTGCTGACAAGCCGCAATGTCGCCTGGGACTTGGCCGAGGTGGAAAAGTGGATCGAATCCCGCAAAGAGTCTGAAGATCAACCTATCCGGCCAGGAATCAATATTAACGCTTCACGCTAGTCCACTCGTCAATCATGTCAGCCCAGTCTTGCAACATCGCCGCCCGTTGCTCCCGGTATTCGGCTTTATTGTAAATTGCCCTTACTCCTTTCTGCTCATGGGCAAGACACTTTTCAATCCAATCAGTGTTGTAGCCTGCTTCATGCAATAAGGTGCTGGCTGTGCGACGCAGATCGTGCGGACCAAATTTACCAAGCTGCTCACCATCCTTTTGTGCAGACTGATACGTCAGGGCAAGAACGCGATTCAAAGTCGCTGCACTCATAGGCAAGTCCGAATCATACCGCGAGGGAAGCACGAATTCGGAGCCACCGGCAAAGGTCTTCAGTGCGATAAAGATGTCCAGTGCCTGGCGAGACAGAAACACCAAATGTGGATTTCGTCGCTTCATACGCTGTTTCGGGATCGTCCAGAGTGCCTCGCTAAAATTGATCTCTTCCCAGGTGGCGTTGGACAACTCGGATTTTCTGACCATGGTCAATAACAGCAGCTTGATTGCGGCTCTATATTGCGGCGAGGTCCCGATTCGATCCATGTACTGATACATCAGACCAATTTCGGCAGGACTCAGGGCGCGGTCACGGGGTTCGAATCTGGCGATACTGTTGGGGCGAACCATTTCAGCGGGGTTTTCAACTTTCTGTCCGCGTTCGATCGCCCACCGATAAACCTGTAATACCACTTCTCGGGCGTGGACGGCTGTTGCTGGCGCTCCTCTTTCCACGATGGCATCGGTCACTGCCCGGAGATCCTCATGCGTGATCTCAGATAATTTCTGATTGCCGAAGCGCTTTTTCAACTCGCGGTTGTAGACCGATTTACGCATGTCGCGTGTCGAGTCAGCCATCTGATAGCCGCGCAACCATTTTTCAGCCCATGCCCCGAATGTTTCGGCATCCTTCACGCGCGATTTGTCGCGCGCTTTCTCTCTGGCCGGGGATTTGCCGGCTGCAATCATTTTCTTTGCTTCGCTCAGCAGTTCCCGCGCTTCCGCCAGTGTGATACCGCCACTGCCATACCGACCGATGGTCAACGTCTCCTGGCGGCCGCTGATGGAGTAGTTATGTCTAAAAGAGATTGTCCCTGCCGGCGTGACTGCTACGTAAAGGCCGTCTCGGTCGTTGACCTTGTAGAGCTTGTCTTGAGGTTTCAGGTTGCGAAGCTTGGTATCGGTCAGCATGGCTAATCCTCCTTTTCTCGTCCTTAATACCATGATCAAACATGCCGTATTTTTCGCCTATATTTACTTTAATATCAGCATGTTAGTGATTTTCGATACCATGACTACTCCAAAATTCATGGCATGGTATTTCTTTGAGGTCGCGGTATCAGCTCGAACAATACCATCAAAAATACCATGAAAAAAGTTTGCTTGAGGGTGCTGGGGAGTGCCTGACATTGCCAGGAAAAATAAAGAAAAACCCATTGATATCAATGGGTTAATAGAGGTTTACTGCTTGTGAATGCCAGCCAGTGCCAGACGTGGAATCATTCCCACTCAATCGTCGCCGGCGGCTTGCTGCTCACGTCATAGGTCACCCGGGACACACCCGATATCTCATTGATAATCCGGTTGGACACCGTCTCCAACAATTCGTAGGGCAAATGTGCCCAGCGCGCGGTCATGAAGTCCACGGTCTCTACCGCGCGCAGTGCAATCACCCACTCGTAGCGACGCCCATCGCCGACCACGCCAACGGATTTCACCGGCAGGAACACGGCAAAGGCCTGGCTGGTCTTGTGGTACCAGTCCGCGCGATGCAGTTCCTCAATGAAAATGGCATCCGCGCGACGCAGCAGTTCCGCGTATTCCTTTTTCACTTCACCGAGAATCCGCACCCCCAGGCCGGGGCCGGGGAACGGGTGGCGGTAGACCATGTCGTAAGGCAGGCCCAGTTCCAGGCCGATGCGGCGCACCTCGTCCTTGAACAGTTCACGCAGGGGCTCGACCAGCTCCATCGCCATGTCGTCGGGTAGGCCGCCCACATTGTGGTGTGACTTGATCACGTGCGCCTTGCCCGTCTTGGCGCCGGCAGATTCGATCACGTCGGGGTAGATGGTGCCCTGCGCCAGCCAGTTCACATCGCGCAGTTTAGTGGCTTCGGCGTCGAACACCTCGATGAAGGTGTTGCCGATAATCTTGCGCTTGGCCTCTGGGTCCGCCTCGCCGGCGAGCTTGCCGAGGAACAGGTCTTCCGCGTTGACCCGGATGACTTTAACGCCCATGTTGCGCGCAAACATCTCCATGACCTGGTCACCTTCATTGAGGCGCAGCAGGCCGTTGTCGACGAAGACGCAGGTGAGCTGGTCACCAATGGCGCGGTGCAACAGCGCCGCCACCACCGAGGAATCCACACCACCAGACAGCCCGAGCAGCACCTTGCCGCTGCCCACGGTGTCCCGAACCCGGGCGATCGCATCTTCCACGATATTCGCCGGCGTCCACAGGGCTTCGCAGCCGCACAGTTCCAGCACAAAATGCTCGAAGATGCGCTTGCCCTGCAGGGTGTGAGTCACCTCGGGGTGAAACTGAATGCCGTAGAAGGGCTTGCTGCGGTGCGCCATGCCGGCAATCGGGCAGCTGTCAGTGGCTGCCACGAGCTCGAATTCCGGCGGCAGTTCGACCACCTTGTCGCCGTGACTCATCCACACGTCCAGCAGGCTGTTCCCCGCGCTGTCGAAATGGTCGCGGATATCGTGGAACAGGCCGGTGTTGGTCACCAGGCGAATCTGTGCGTAACCGAATTCGCTGGTGTGGGATGCACTGACCTGGCCGCCAAACTGCTCGGCCATGGTCTGCATGCCGTAACAGATGCCCAGCACCGGCACCCCCAGCTCGAACACGCAGGCGGGCGCACGCGGTGAGCCGGGGGCCGGCACCGATTCCGGACCGCCAGACAGGATCACGCCACTGGGGGCAAACGCGCGGATCTCGCTCTCACTCATGTCGAAGGCGCGAATCTCGCTGTACACGCCCACCTCCCGCACCCGGCGCGCAATCAGCTGGGTGTACTGGGAACCGAAATCCAGAATGAGGATCCGGCTGGCGTGAATATCTGCTGTCATTGCGGTCTGGCCTTTAGCGCACGGGGTAATTGGGCGCTTCCTTGGTGATGGAGACATCGTGTACGTGGCTTTCGGACATGCCGGCCGAGGTGACGCGGACAAATTCCGGGCGGGTACGCATGTCGTGAATGGTCAGGCTGCCGGTGTAACCCATGGCCGAGCGGACACCGCCCATGAGCTGGTGAATGATGGCTGAAACGGGGCCTTTGTAGGGCACGCGCCCCTCAATACCTTCGGGCACCAGTTTCTCCGCACCCTTGCCGGCATCCTGGAAATAGCGGTCGGAGGAGCCCTGTGTGCGCGACATGGCGCCCAGGGAGCCCATGCCGCGGTAGGCCTTGTAGGTGCGCCCCTGATACAGCTCCACCTCGCCCGGCGCTTCCTCGGTGCCCGCAAACATGCCGCCCATCATCACCGAGTGGGCACCCGCCACCAGCGCCTTGGCGATATCCCCGGAAAAGCGGATGCCGCCGTCGGCGATTACCGGTACGTCGCGCTCAGCCAGCGCCGCGACCACGTTGGAGATGGCAGTGATCTGTGGCACGCCCGTGCCGGTCACAACCCGCGTGGTGCAGATAGACCCGGGGCCGATGCCGACCTTGACACCATCTGCGCCGGCCTCGGCAAGGGCCAGCGCCGCTGCAGCGGTGGCAATGTTCCCGCCGATCACCTGCACGGACGGGTAATCCGCCTTGATCTGCCGCACCCGTTCAATCACGTTGCGCGAGTGACCGTGCGCGGTGTCCACGACCAGCACATCCACACCCGCGCGGATCAGGGCCGCAACCCGGTCTGCGGTGTCCGGGCTGGTGCCTACCGAAGCGCCGACGCGCAGCTGGCCGTAGGAATCCTTGCAGGCCATGGGGAAGCTCTCGGCCTTGTCGAAATCCTTGACCGTGATCATGCCACGCAGTTCGAACTTGTCGTTTACCACGAGGATCTTCTCGATGCGGTGCTGGTGCAGCAAGCGCTGCACCTGCTCGGAGCTGGCCCCTTCGCGCACCGTTACCAGCTTGTCTTTCGGCGTCATCAGCTCCGAGACGGACTTGGTCGGGTCGGATTCGAACCGGGTATCCCGACGCGTGACGATCCCCACCAGGTCCTTGCCATTGAGCACCGGCACACCGGAGAAGCCGTGGGCATTGGTGAGTTCACGCAGCTCGGCCAGGGAGGCGTTCTGCTGAATGGTGATAGGGTCCTTGACCACACCACTCTCGAACTTCTTCACCCGGCGCACCTGCTCCGCCTGCTCCGCAATGGTCATGCTCTTGTGGATGATGCCAATGCCGCCCTCCTGGGCCAGCGCAATGGCGAGGCGCGCCTCGGTCACGGTGTCCATGGCCGCCGACACCAGCGGAATGTTCAGCTCGATGCCGCGGGTGAGACGGGTACGCAGCGACACATCACTGGGAATCACGTCGGAGTACCCGGGCAGCAGCAGTACGTCATCGAACGTGAGGGCTTCCTGGGCGATACGCAACATGGGAGGTCTCCGGCTGGCAGGTGGCAGCTAAACGTGCAATTATAAATCTTCTGGCCACTACAGGTAAACCAAAGTCCGTGCTGCAACACCCCACGTCCGGTAACCCGCCCACACTCACCGTCGGCCAGCTGAACCGGGAAGCACGGCGCCTGCTGGAGAGCCATTTCGACTACATCTGGGTGGAAGGCGAGGTGAGCAATTTCGCGGCCCCCTCCTCCGGTCACTGGTACTTCTCCCTCAAGGACAGCGGCGCCCAGGTGCGCTGCGCCATGTTCCGCAATCGCAACCAGCATATGCGGGTGACGCCGGCCAACGGCATGGCCATCCGGCTGCGCTGTCGCGTATCGCTGTATGAGGGTCGCGGAGAGTTCCAGCTGATCGTGGAGCACCTGGAGCACGCGGGTGCCGGCGCGCTGCAGGCCGCGTTTGAGCGGCTGCGGGACAAGCTACAGGCCGAGGGTCTGTTCGCGCCGGAGCGCAAGCGTGCGCTGCCCGCAGAGGTGCGCACCCTCGGGGTCATCACGTCCCCCACGGGCGCGGCCATTCACGATGTGCTGACCGTGTTGCAGAGGCGCTGCCCCGCCATGCGGGTTTTCCTGCTGCCGGTAGCCGTGCAGGGCGAGGCGGCTGCGGGTGAAATCAGCGCCGCCATCGCGCGCGCCAACCGCTGGCAGGCGGCGGGGGACGTGCCATTTGACGCACTGCTGGTCACCCGCGGCGGCGGCTCCCTGGAGGATCTGTGGGCATTCAATGAGGAGGTTGTGGCGCGGGCGATTGTCGCCAGCGCCCTGCCCGTCGTCAGCGCGGTCGGCCACGAAGTGGACATCAGCATTGCCGACATGGTCGCCGACCAGCGCGCGGCGACGCCTTCTGCCGCAGCCGAGTTGCTCAGCCCGGACCAGCGCGAGCGCGCCGCACTGCTGCTCAGGCTGGAACACACCCTGGCCGGCCGTATGCGCCAGCGCCTGGAACGTGCCGGGCGCGACCTGCATTACCTGCGGCAACGTCTGCGCCACCCCGGGCAACTGCTGCGCGAGCAGGCACAACGGCTGGATGAGCTGGAACAGCGCCTGCTCCGCGCCCAGCGCGCCCAACTGCGCGAGCAGCGAGGCGCACTGGCGCTGCTGGAGAACCGGCTGCGATCCCGCGCGCCCGACACTCGCGTGCGCGCGCTGCAGGCTGCGGTCGGCCAGTTGGAGCAGCGCCTGCAGCGCGGGATGCAGCAGCAGCTGCGCGGCGCGAATTCGCAGCTCGCGCACCTGTCGCAGTTACTGGATTCAGTCAGCCCCCTCGCTACCCTGAGCCGGGGCTACAGTATTCTGCGCGACGCACAGGGTGCCGTGGTGCGCGACGCCGCAGACGTGGCATGCGGGGACACACTGGAAGCCCGACTGGCCCGTGGAGAATTGCGGCTGCAGGTACTGGGGACCCAATAGCCCCCGGGAGGTCAGTACTTGGCGGGGAGCCGGGTGTTGATGATGATATGGCGGCCCTCGAAGCGGATATATTCACCGATGGTGAGATCCTTCAGTATCCTCGCCACCATTTCCCGCGAGGCGCCCACGCGGTCCGCGATGTCCTGTTGGGTGAGCTTCTCCGGGATGAACAGGGTGCCATCACCGCGCTCTTCGGAGAGATCCATCAGCACGTTGGCAACGCGCCCGTACACGTCCTGCAGTGCCAGGCTTTTGACATCAGCGGTAAGCTTGCGCACCCGCTGGGCCAGGTTACTGATCAGCTTGCGGGCAATACTCGGGTGCTCGTCCAGCACGCGATTGAAATCCTCCTTGAAAATGATGCAGAAGGAGCACTTCTCTACCGTGCGCACAGAGGCGGAGCGGAGGGAGTCATCCAGCAACGCCAGCTCACCGAAATAGTCGCCGGGCCCCTGGGTGTTCATGATGAACTCTTTGCCGTTCTTGTCGCTACAGTAGACCTTGACCTTTCCGCTCTCGATCACGAACAGAGAATCCGCCGGATCGTTTTCGTGGATCACGACCGTATTCTTGGGGAAGGACCGGCTGGTACTGCTGCTCGCCAGTGCGTCCAGTTCCTCTCGCGAGAGCCCCTGAAATATTTCTACCTGCTGCAACATGCTTGTTATTCCTGCCTCATGCAAAGTCTGTCCCTGAAGCCATGCCCACATACTACCTCAAGTGCCACAGCAAAACACACCTGTCAGGGGATTTACCACCCGCTACACCACAGCGCCGCCCGTGTTCTTATATAACGAATGAAACTCCGATTTCCACAGTAATCCGTGCATCGCTATACTGCAGGCCACCATGCGACCCGGAACCCACACCACGTGAGTCACGACAGCACCAGCCTGCCCGACCTCTGGAGCCACATTCTGCGCGGCGCCGTCACCGACCTGCGCGCCCTGGCCAGCGGGCGCGGCGAGCATCTGCCGGCCTCCGCCATGGAGGATCTGCAGCGCATCTTCAGCCTCGCTGCGACACTGGATCAGCAGCTCACCGCCGCCAGCAATCATCATGACCTGATGAACACCATCACCGGCATCCGTGGCTATGCCGAAATGCTGCAGGAGGACATCGGTTCGCAGCAGCCCGACCTCGCTGACAGCCTGGCGCGGCTGCTGAAAGCGACGGAGAGCGCCGCCACGGGTACCGTCAATCGCAGCGCGGCAAGCCGGGCACCCACGGTCGCCGCTGAGCCGGGGTTTATCCTCGCGGTGGACGACCTTGCCGAGAACCGGGAGCTGGTGGCGCGCTACCTGTCGCGTTCCGGGCACCTGGTAGTCACGGCTGCCAGCGGTGCCGAAGCGCTGCGCGCGCTGGCGGAGTCTGACGTCGATGTGGTGTTGCTGGACCTGATGATGCCCGACATGGACGGGCGCGAGGTGCTGCGCCGCATCAAGGCCAATCCGGACTGGCGTGCCACACCGGTGATCGTGATCTCCGGCAGTCAGGACATGGACGGCATCATCGCCTGCATTGAGGCGGGTGCCGATGACTACCTGTTCAAGCCTTTCAACCCGGTGTTGCTGCAGGCGCGGATCAAGGCCGGCATTGAGCGCAAGCGCTGGCACGACCGGGAAGAACAGTATCGACAACAGCTGGAGCGCAACGAAAAGTTCATCCGCGCCACCTTCGGCCGCTACCTGTCTGATGAAATTGTCACCGACATCCTGGAGCGCCCGGAAGGGCTCGAGCTTGGCGGGGACCTGCGCGAAGTCACCATCATGATGTCGGACATCCGGGGCTTCACCAGCCTCAGCGAGCACCTGGCCCCCGCCGAGGTGGTCGCGATGCTGAACCGCTACCTCGGCGCCATGACCGACATCATCATGGCGCACAACGGCACTATCGATGAATTCATTGGTGACGCCATCCTCGCCGTATTCGGTGCGCCGCAGCGCCGCGACGACGACGCCGACCGGGCGGTGCGCTGTGCGCTGGCCATGCAGGCGGCGATGGACGGCATCAACGCAGACAATACCGCCGCCGGTCTGCCGGCACTCGCCACCGGCATCGCCCTCAATACCGGCGCCGTGATTGCCGGCAATATCGGCTCCGAGCGGCGCAGCAAATACGGCTTCGTCGGCCACCCCATGAATGTGACTTCGCGAATAGAAGACCACTGTCTGGGTGGTGAAATACTGATTTCAGAGAGCACCGTCAATAAACTGACCGGGCGCTACCGACTGAGCAACCGCCGTGAACTGGATGCCCGCGGGCTCGACCAGACCGTCGTGGTGCACCGTATCGAGGAGCAAACCGATGGCTGAGCAAGCCACCATCCTGCTGGTGGAGGACAACGCGATCAATTGCGAGATGCTGGCCAGGCGCCTGACGCGAGCGGGCTTTCGGGTGGTCACCGCAGCAGACGGCGAACAGGCACTGCGGCTGATGGCCAGTGAAGCCCCGGCGCTGGTACTGATGGACATGAACCTGCCTGTGCTGGACGGCTGGAGCGCCTGCCGCGCGGCCCGCCAGGACCCCCGGCTCAAGGGCATCCCGATCATCGCCCTCACCGCACACGCGATGGAGACGGACCGACAGAGCGCACTGGCCGCCGGTTGCGACGACTACGCCACCAAGCCCATCGACTTTCCCGGGCTGCTGGCGAAAATCCAGCGATTGTTGCCCGCATGAGCCTGCGCCGCCGCCTTACCCTGTCGCTGTGCACCATCCTTGTGCTGTTTTCGATCAACGTCGGCACCCACTTCTGGGGCAGCTACGCACGCCAGGAAAGCATGCTCGCCTATCGCAGCTCGGTCACCGCAGCGCAGTTGTCCACGGATGCGGCCCAACTGCTGGAAAACCAGCGCCAGCAGATCCTGGTGCTGGAAACCCTGCGTGAAACCACCGGCGACATGCTGGATGGTGACGAGCTGGCGGACGCGGAAGCCGACATCGCAAGCATCGACAGCAAGCTGACCGAACTCGGCGCGCTGACCAGCGAGGTCACCCGCCCGCAGTACGAGAAACTGCAGCAGGCGAGCCGCTACCTGCTGGACAGCTGGCTGGCGTTCTACCGCAATTTCAACGATCCCGACTTCGACAGTGACATTGATGACCCCCTGCCCTTTGTGGAGACGCTGGAGCATCTGCGCCAGCTGGAGCAGCGCCAGGCCTTCATCGCCGCCCAGCGCTCGACCATCATCGACCGGACCATCGCGCTCACCGACCGCATTACCGTCATCGGCTTTGTCGCCACCATTTTCCTCACCGCCTTGCTCGGCTTCTACCTGCTGCGCTACACCAAGCGCTCGCTGAAACGGCTCAAGCGCGGCACCGAGCGCATCGGCATGGGTGACCTCGACTACCGTATCGCCGACTTCGACGATCGCGGCGAACTGGGCGATCTCGCCAAGGCGTTCAACGACATGTCGGACAAGATGCGCCGCGCCATCGAGGATGTGCGCCGCGCCAAGGACGACGCGGACGACGCCAACGCGGCCAAGAGCCGGTTCCTCGCCAATGTCAGTCACGAACTGCGCACGCCGCTCAACGCCATCATCGGCTACAGCGAAATGCTGCAGGACGAACTGGAAGACCCCGGTGAAGTAGACCGCGAACAGTTCCGCGACGACCTCGAAAAGATCGTGCGCTCGGGACGCCAGCTGCTGGCCCTGATCAACGACATTCTGGACCTGTCGAAGATTGAAACCGGCAAGATGACCCTGCACCTAGAAACCTTCGCCGCTGGCGACATCCTGCAGCAGGTGTGTGACGCCATGACCCCCATGCTGCGCGAGCGCAACAACCAGCTATACCGGCCCGACTGGTCGCAGCTGCCACCGCTGTACGCCGATGCAACGCGCTTCCGGCAGATTTTTCTCAACCTGCTCAGCAACGCCTGCAAGTTCACCCGGGATGGAGAGGTGCACCTGACGGCGGCGTGTTATCAGAAGGACGGCGCGGACTGGCTGCGCTGCACGGTGCGCGATACCGGCATCGGTATGGATGCAGCCCAGCAGGCGCGCATTTTTGATGCCTTTGTGCAGGCAGAGAACGCCATCAGCGCCAACTACGGTGGCACCGGCCTCGGCCTGGCAATCTGCCGCGAGTACTGCACGCTGATGGGTGGCCACATCAGCGTCCGCAGCACACCCGGGGCCGGTTCCGAGTTTACGGTTGAACTGCCCGTGAAGGTCCGAGAGTCAGCTCCCGCAAGCGCTTGATCGCCTCCTCGCGCTTTTGCAGATCTTCCCGCAGGGTGGCATTGCTGCTCTCGAGGTCGGAGATGTGCCGGTTCAGCAGGGCAAAGGCCGCCAGGGAGTCCCGCATCAGCAGTGCCGTGGGGTGCACCTGCATCTCATCGGTAAACTGTGCCACCAGACGGCGGAAGGTCGCTTCCGCCGCATCGTGGTCGTAGAACGGGCTGTCGGGCAACATGCCCAGATAGGCGATCGCGATATCCGCCTCCCACTGCGCCGCAGGCTCCAGCTCAAGGCGCTTGTAGCGCTGGAAATGCTGCAGGGCAGCCACCGCATCCCCCTCACTCAGGGCGCGATAGCCGCGTTCCAGAAAGGTGTAGTCGCGGCTCGCCGGCTTGCTCGCGCAATCACAGCCGGACCGGGACGGCAGGTTCAAGGTCAGCTGCGGTGCCTCCGTGACGGCGGCGCCGGCCTCTGCGGGCGGCGCCTCCGAGGGCGCCTCTGCGGACTCCGGCGTGGCCGCGCAGGCAGACAAGCCAAGCAGCGCACTGGCCAGCAGGAGTGGGGGCAGAAAGGGGCTCACGGCAGTGTCCTCGGGCTGACTGTCACGCCGTCAGTGTACCACCGGGGCGTGAGCCTTCCCACGGTAAACGCGACAACCGGCAGCGTCGGCACTCATTCAGGGCGCAGGTGCGGGAACAGCAGAACATCGCGAATGGAGGGCGAATCCGTGAGCAGCATGACCAGCCGGTCGATGCCAATACCCTCGCCCGCCGTGGGCGGCATGCCGTATTCCAGCGCGCGGATATAGTCGGCATCGTAGTGCATCGCCTCTTCATCGCCGGCATCTTTCTCGGCCACCTGCGCCCGGAAACGCTCTGCCTGGTCCTCGGCATCGTTCAGCTCGGAGAAGCCGTTGGCAAGCTCCCGGCCGCCGACGAAAAACTCAAAACGGTCTGTCACAAACGGGTCTGCGTCGCTGCGCCGCGCCAGGGGTGACACCTCGGTAGGATAGGCGGTGATGAAGGTAGGCTGATCCAGCCGGTGCTCCACGGTTTTCTCGAAGATTTCGATCTGCACCTTGCCCAGGCCCCAGCTGTCTTTCAGCGGTATCCCGAGCTCGGCGGCGATGGCCCGCGCGCCCTGCTCGTCCGACAGCGCATCGGCGCGCATGCCGGGGTTGTGGCTGAGAATGGCATCGAACACCGTCATGCGGGTGAAAGGCCGCGAGAAATCATACTCCGAGCCCTGATAGGTCACGCGCGTATCGCCCAGCACCGTCGCGGTGAGCTGGCGCAGCATGTCCTCGGTCAGGTCCATGGCATCACGATAATCCGCGTAGGCCCAGTAGAATTCCAGCATGGTGAACTCGGGGTTGTGCCGCGTGGACAAACCCTCGTTGCGGAAATTCCGGTTGATCTCGTACACCTGTTCAAAGCCGCCCACCACCAGCCGCTTGAGGTAGAGCTCGGGCGCAATGCGCAGGTACATATCCAGATCCAGCGCGTTGTGGTGCGTAACGAAAGGCTTCGCGGCGGCACCGCCCGGAATCACCTGCATCATGGGTGTCTCAACTTCCATGAAGCCGCGTCCATCCATGTAGTCGCGAATAAAACGCACAATGCGCGAGCGCAGGGTGAACACGGCGCGGGAGTCCGGGTTCACAATCAGGTCCACGTAGCGCTGGCGATAGCGCAACTCCTGATCCGACAGGCCATGGTATTTGTCTGGCAGGGGGCGCAGGGCCTTGGTCAGCAGACGGGCACTTTCCATGTTGATGTACAGGTCGCCCTTGCCGGACTTGTGCAGCGGTCCCTCGGCACAGACGATATCACCCAGGTCCCAGCTCTTGATCTCGGCGAGTGTGTCCTCGTCCAGCCCCTTGCGGTTCAGGTACAGCTGTATCTGGCCGGACCCGTCCTGGATCAGCAGGAACGCGCCGCGATTGCGGATCAAACGCCCGGCTACGGCAAAATGCTGGTCGTCCTCCTCGAGCTGCTGCTTGCTGCTGGCGCCGTATTCACGCTGCAGGTCGGCGGCCCACCCGGTGCGCCTGAAGTCGTTGGGGAAGGCGTTGCGTCTCGCACGCAGCTGGCGGAGCTTGCCGCGCCGCTCGGCGACCAGCTTGTTTTCCTCTTCCGGGCCACGCGCGGCCTGATCCTGCTCTTTCATAAGTCGTCCTACAGCCCTTTTTTCAGTGAGGCTTCGATAAACAGGTCGATATCGCCGTCCAGCACCGCCTGCGTGTTGCTCGTTTCAACACCGGTGCGCAGATCCTTGATCCGCGATTGGTCGAGCACATAGGAGCGGATCTGGCTGCCCCAGCCGATATCCGCCTTGCTGTCTTCCGTCGCCTGCTTCGCTTCGCTGCGCTTGAGCATCTCCAGCTCATACAGCTTGGCACGCAGCATTTTCATCGCCCGGTCGCGGTTCTGGTGCTGCGAGCGCTCGGTCTGGCAGGAGACAACCACGCCACTGGGGTTGTGGGTAATCCGCACGGCGGAGTCGGTCTTGTTGACGTGCTGCCCGCCTGCCCCGCTGGAGCGATAGGTGTCGACGCGCAGGTCGGCGGGATTGATGTCGATTTCGATGTCATCGTCGATTTCCGGCGAGACGAACACCGACACGAAGGACGTGTGTCGACGGTTCCCGGAGTCGAACGGCGACTTGCGCACCAGCCGATGTACGCCAGTTTCAGTGCGCAGCCAGCCGAAGGCGTATTCGCCCTCGAAGTGGATGGTCGCGCTCTTGATACCGGCGACCTCCCCCGCAGACACTTCGATCAGGTCGGTCTTGAAGCCGCTGGCTTCACCCCAGCGCAGGTACATGCGCAGCAGCATTTCCGCCCAGTCCTGGGCTTCCGTGCCACCGGAGCCAGCCTGCACATCCAGGTAGGCGTTGTTCGGGTCCATCTCACCCGAAAACATACGCCGGAATTCCAGCTGCTCCAGCTGTTTCAGCAGCGCCTCGATATCCGCGCGCACCTCGGCCACCGTGCCCTCGTCATCCTCGACGGCTGCCAGCTCGAGCAGGTCGGCGGCGTCACCGGTGGCACCGTCCAGGTGTTCGATGGTGGAGACGATTTTTTCCAGTGCCGCGCGCTCCCGCCCCAGTTCCTGGGCCCGCTCCGGCTTGTCCCAGACGCTGGGCTCGGCAAGCTCCAGTTCTACTTCAGCGAGGCGTTCCTTGCGGGTATCGAAGTCAAAGATACCCCCTCAGCACGGCGGTGCGTGCCTCGATGTCCTTGAGGGTCTGTAACAGCGGATTGATCTCTAACATGACGCGCCTGTCCTGCGGGAAAAGGCGCGCAGTGTACCGTAGGGAACAAAAACAGGCCACCGGCGAGCCACAGGAGCCGCCTATACGGCCTCCAGCTGCTCGACGACAAGCTGCAGGCTGCGCCGTCCGCGAAACTCGTTCACATCCAGCCGATAGGCGGCGCGCACCCACTGCGCCTCGTCATCCGGCCAGCGCTCGAGATCCACGTTGAAGGCGATGGCGTCGAGCATCTCATGCGAGCCGGGCAGGCCGAGAACAAGCTTTAGGTGCTTCCCTGCCACCAACCGTTGCTGCACAAGGCGAAAGCGGCCATCGAACAGGGGCTCCGGGAAATGTTGCCCCCAGGGTCCGCCGAGACGCAGGGACTCGGCCAGCGCCAGATCAAAATCAGAGGGCGCGAGTTCGCCGTCCGACTCCAGCACCGCCTCCAGATCGAGGTCGCGGCCGTGCCGCTCCACTTCGGCGACGAAGGCTATGGCAAAGGCTGCATAGTGTGCCCGCGGCAGGGTCAGGCCCGCGGCCATCGCATGGCCGCCGAACCGATTCAGCAGGCCGGGATGCCGCGTTGCCACTGCATCCAGTACATCCCGTACATGAATACCCTGAATGGAGCGCGCAGAACCCTTGAGCTCGTCGCTGTCGGGGCCGGCGTCGGCGAAGACCACGGTGGGCCGGTGCACACGCTCCTTGACCCGCGACGCCAGAATACCAATCACGCCCTGGTGCCAACCGGGCTCATACAGCGTGACGCCGGCAGGCACCTCGTCCGTGTCCGAGAGCGGCGCGAGCTGATCCAGCAAGGCCAGCGCTTCCTCCTGCATGCCGTGTTCAATACGGCGCCGCTCTTCGTTGAGGCGCTGCAGCCGGGCGGCGTAGTCCGCGGCGCGCTCGCGCCCGGGTGACAACAGGCATTCGATACCCACCGACATATCATCCAGCCGCCCTGCTGCATTCAATCGCGGCCCGACGGTGAAGCCGAGGTCCGACGCGACGGTGGTCGCGGGGTTGCGGCCTGCCACTTCCAACAGGGCAATCAGCCCCGGGCGGGCCAGGCAGCGGCGAATACGCTGCAGCCCCGCCGCAACCAGTATCCGGTTGTTGCGATCCAACGGGACAACGTCGGCCACCGTGCCCAGCGCCACCAGATCGAGGAATTCCGCCAGATTCGGTTCCTGCAGGGCGCGCTGGGCAAACCAGCCGCGGCGGCGCAGCTCAGCGCGCAGCGCGAGCATGACATAGAAAATCACCCCCACACCGGCCAGCGCCTTGCTGGCAAAGCCGCAGCCAGGCTGGTTGGGGTTGACGATCACCTCCGCCGCCGGCAGCGTCTCCCCCGCGAGGTGGTGGTCGGTGACCAGTGTGGCAATTCCCTGCGCGCGCGCGGCGCGTACACCGTCGATACTGGCGATGCCGTTGTCCACGGTGATGATCAGGTCCGGCTGGCGCCGGGCGGCCAGCGCGACAATTTCCGGCGTCAGTCCGTAGCCGTACTCGAAGCGATTGGGTACCAGGTAATCGACCTCTGCAGCGCCCATGGCACGCAATGCGCCCAGCGCCAGTGCGGTGCTGGTTGCACCATCGGCATCGAAGTCACCGATCACCAGCAGGCGCTGCCCGGTGGCCAGGGCATCTGCCAGCAGGCACGCTGCGGCATCCGCTCCGGTCAGGGTCTCGGGTGGCAGCAAGTCATGCAGGGATAATTGCAGGTCACGGGCGCTGCGCACGCCGCGGTTGGCATAGACCCGCGCCAGCAGGGGTGGCAGGCCGCCCGCCGCGAGTTCGGGGCTGGGCGCCAGGGCGCGGCGAACTACGCGTCGAATCACTCCGCCGGCGCTCAGGCGCCGAGGTGGTTCGCCATGAAGGCCTGCACGGCGGACAGTTCGCAGGGCAACACTTCAAAGCGCTCTGTACGATCAAACAGATCGGCCAGGTGCAGGGGCAGCGGTGGCTCACAGCCGACCACGGCACGCTGGATAGCCTGCGGAAACTTCGCCGGGTGCGCCGTTGCCAGGGTCACCACCGGAATGCCGTCGCCGATACCTGAGGCCAGGGCCGCTTTGACACCAATCGCGCTGTGCGGGTCCAGCAGGTATTCAGACTCCTGCCAGACGGCAGCAATCTGTGCACAGGTTTCCTCGTCGGGCACGCGGTAACTGGAGAACAGCTGCCGGGCGCGCTGCATCGCGGTGTCGGAGAAATGAATATCGCCCTTGTCGAAGTCACGCATCATGGCCGCCACCGCGGCGCCATCGCGATCGTAGAGGTCAAAGAGCAGGCGCTCAAAATTGCTGGATACTGTGATATCCATGCTCGGTGAGAGTGTATGCTCCAACGACTGGCGGCCATAGGTGGCGGTGGTCATCACCCGGTGCAGAACGTCATTGCGGTTGGTGGCGATAATCAGCTGCGCAACGGGCAGGCCCATCTGGTGCGCCAGGTAACCGGCGAAAATGTCGCCAAAGTTCCCGGTAGGCACGGAAAACGCCACAGGACGCGCGGGACCACCGAGCGCCAGGGCCGCATAGAAGTAGTACACGATCTGCGCCATGATCCGCGCCCAGTTGATCGAGTTGACGGCCACAAGGTGGCGGTCATCCGGCAGGAAGCTGCGGTCACCGAAGCTGGCCTTGACCATGGCCTGGCAGTCATCGAAGTTGCCCTGCACGGCGATGTTGTGGATGTTGTCCCCCACAACCGTGGTCATCTGCCGGCGCTGCACCTCCGACACGCGGTCGTGCGGATGCAGAATGAAGATGTCGATATTTTTGCAGCGCTTGCAGCCCTCAATGGCGGCAGAGCCCGTGTCGCCGGAGGTCGCACCCATGATGACCACTTTCTGGTGGCGGCGCTCCAGCACGTAATCCAGCAGGCGCCCCAGCAGCTGCAATGCAAAGTCCTTGAACGCAAGCGTCGGGCCATGGAACAGCTCCAGCACCCACTGGTTGTGGCCAATCTGCACCAGCGGCGCAACCGCGCCGTGGCGGAACACCGCATAGGTGTCAGCGATGAGGTCGCGCAGGTCGTCCCGGGGAATGCAGTCACCGACGAAGGGTTCGATGATGCGCTGGGCCAGCTGCGGGTAGTCCATACCCGCCATGGCGGCGATCTCCTGCTGGCTGAAGCGGGGCAGGCTCTCGGGTACGTACAGGCCGCCATCGGACGCCAGGCCGGTCAGCAGGACCTGCTCAAAGTTCAGTGCGGGGGCCTGGCCCCGGGTGCTGATGTACTGCATATCTGCTCCTGTTAGCCGTCCAGCGGCTCAACGCGGATTCTGACGACCTGGCCCTCGATGGTGTCCAGTGCCTCGATTTGCGCAACGGCCGCGTCGACCCGACCCTGGGCTGCGCGATTGGTCAGGACGATCAGCGGTACCGTCGTCTGCCCCGGCGCGGGCGCCTTCTGGATCAACGCCTCGATACTGATACCGTGGTCACTGAAAATGGTGGCAATACGCGACAGCACGCCGGTGCGATCCTCGGCCTCCATGCGCAGGTACCAGGGTGTCTCCACGTCGGCCATGGGCACAATGGGCAGATCGCGCAGGGCTTCATTCGAGAACGACAGGGAGGGCACCCGGCTGACCTGGCCTGCGCTCAGGTCCCGAGCCAGGTCAACCAGGTCGGCGACCACTGCAGATGCGGTGGGTTTGCCACCGGCGCCTGCACCGTAATACAGCGTCGGCCCGACGGCGCTGCCCTCGACCAGCACCGCGTTCTTCACGCCATTCACATTGGCCAGCAGGCGGTCTTCCGGAATCAGTGTCGGGTGCACACGCAACTCCACACCGCGCGGCCCCTGCTTGGCGATACCCAGATGCTTCACCCGGTACCCCAGTTCTTCGGCGTAGTCCAGGTCCTGAGGCGTGAGGCGCGTGATGCCCTCGGTGTACACCGAGGCAAACTGCAGGGGAATGCCGAAGGCGATGGATGCCAGAATCACCAGCTTGTGAGCCGCATCAATCCCTTCCACGTCAAAGGTCGGGTCGGCCTCCGCGTAGCCCAGGGCCTGCGCCTCCGCCAGCACGTCGGCAAACTCCCGACGGTGCTCACGCATTTCGCTGAGGATAAAGTTTCCGGTGCCGTTGATGATGCCCGCCAGCCATTCGATATGGTTCCCCGCCAGGCCCTCACGCAGGGCCTTGATGATCGGGATGCCACCCGCCACCGCCGCCTCATAGCGCACTGCCACATTGTGTTCCGCCGCCAGCGCAAACAACTCATTGCCGTGTTCCGCAATGAGCGCCTTGTTTGCCGTCACCACGTGCTTGCCGGCGAGGATGGCGGCCTCTACCAGCTCGCGGGCCACGGTGGTGCCACCAATCAGCTCCACCAGCACGTCGACCTCGGGGTCTGCCACAACCTCGAAAATGTCCCGGCTGACGCGCACGCCAGCGGTATTGCAGGCCGGGTTGTCGCGGCGTGCACCGATATGCACGATGGCCAGCGGTGCCTGTGCCCGTGCCGCAATCGCCTCGGCATTTTCCCGCAGCAGGTTGAACGTCCCGCTGCCCACTGTCCCGAGGCCGCAGAGGCCAATTCTCACGGGTTGCACCACGTTCTCCCCTGTTGCTTCAGCTGTCATTGGTCACGCTGCTCCCGTGTGGCCATCGGCGCGAAACATACGCTTGATATTGCGCAGTGCCTGCCGCGTGCGGTGCTCATTCTCGATCAGGCCAAAACGCACGTAGCCCTCTCCGTATTCACCGAAGCCGACACCGGGTGACACCGCCACGTGGGCCTCCTGCAACAGCTTCTTGCTGAACTCCAGAGACCCCAGTGGCTGGTAGAACTCGGGGATACGCGCCCACACAAACATGGTCGCCCGTGGCGGGGTAACCGGCCAGCCCAGCGCATTCAGGCCGCTGCACAGCACATCGCGCCGCGCCTTGTACATGGCGTTGATTTCCTGCACACAGGTCTGGTCTCCCTCCAGGGCCGCGATGGCGGCGACCTGGATGGGCGTGAACATGCCGTAGTCGAGGTAGGACTTCATACGCCCCAGCGCGCCGACCAGCTGCCGGTTGCCACAGCAGAAGCCCACACGCCAGCCCGGCATGTTGTAGCTCTTGGACATGCTGAAGAACTCCACCGCCACTTCCCTCGCGCCCTCCACCTGCAGGATCGACGGGGCCACATAGCCGTCATAGCAGAGGTCGGCGTAGGCGAGGTCCTGCACTACCCAGATCTGGTGTTCCCGGGCGACGGCGATGACCCGCTCGAAGAACTCCAGTTCCACCACCTGGCCGGTGGGGTTGGAGGGAAAACTCAACACCAGCATCTTGGGCCTGGGCCAGCTGTTGCGGATTGCGTTTTCCAGTTCATCGAAGAAGCTGTTTTCATCACCCATCGGCACATGGCGGATATCTGCGCCCGAAATCACAAAACCGTAGGGGTGAATGGGGTACGCCGGGTTGGGCACCAAAATGGCGTCACCGGGCCCGGTGGTGGCCAGTGCGAGGTGGGCCAGGCCTTCTTTCGAGCCCAGCGTGACAATCGCCTCGCTGTTCGGATCCAGGGTGACGTTGTAACGCCGCTGGTACCAGTCGCAGATCGCCTTGCGCAACCGGGGGATGCCCTTGGACTGGGAGTAGCGGTGTGTGTCGCCGCGGCGCGCCGTCTCCACCAGTTTATCGACAATGTGCGACGGCGTGGGCTGGTCCGGGTTGCCCATACCGAAGTCGATAATGTCCTGGCCCGCCGCGCGCGCCTGCTGCTTCAGTTCACCAATGATATTGAATACATAAGGGGGCAGGCGCTGAATGCGCTGAAACTGGTCTTCCACGGCACTGGGACTCGGTTGGGCAAACCCCTGGGGGCTGCAATCTAAAAAAAAGGTGGCAAACAGTACTGAGTCCATCCCGGCCTGTCAACGGAGCAGGCCGGCGAAACGCCGCGTCCGGGCGCTATTCCAGACCGAGGGTACCCATCAGCTCATCGGCGGGCTGGTAGCCCGGGATCATCTGGCCCGTGGCCGTGATAATGGCAGGCGTGCCGCGTACGCCCATCGACTGCCCGAGCTGGTACTGATCAGCCACCGGCGAGCCCTGGCAGACGTTGTCCGCCATCGACTCGCCGTTCTTCAGGCGCGTGAGCACATCGGCCCGATCGTCGGCACACCATGCAGTGGCCAGCTTGCGGTAACCCTCTGATGCCAGCCCGGAGCGCGGGTAGGCCAGATAGCGCACCTCCACACCGCGCTTGTTCAGTTCCGGCACCTCGCGATGCAGCTTCTGGCAGTAAAAGCAGGTGACGTCGGTAAAGACGGTGATGTGTGAACGCGTCTCGCCCTGGGCCGGGAAGATGATCATGTCGGCCGGTGACAGCCCGGCCAGTTGCTCGGCGCGCTGCCCGTCGCGACGTTTCTCCGCCAGGTTGACGTAACCGGCAGGCCCCACCGTAAACAGGTCGCCGACAATGAAGAACTGGCCACTGCGATTGGCGTATACCAGCGGGCCGTCTACCAGCTGCACTGCATACATACCATCGATCTCACTGTGCTCAACCGTGCCGACCTTGAGACCGTTGGCGGGACTTTCGAGCATCTTGCGCAGGGAGTCCACGATCTCCGCGGGCACCGGCTCTGCGGCGCTGACAGAAAAAACGGACCCGGTCAGCACGCAGGCCAGCAGCAGGGACAGGACTCGGTTGATCATGAATATTCCTCGTTTACGGGCGGACTCGGCCACCGGGATTCGTGTTCTGCGGCAATTTGGAACGCAGGGCATGCGACAAGTTCCACCGGCCCTCAACCCCGCGGGTGGTGGCGCGCGTGCAGCTCCTGCATGCGCTGCCGGGCAACGTGGGTGTAAATCTGGGTTGTCGTCAGGTCGCTGTGCCCGAGCAGCATCTGCACCACACGCAGGTCCGCGCCGTGGTTCAGCAGGTGCGTGGCAAACGCATGACGCAGCGTATGCGGCGACAGCGGTTTACTGATTCCGGCGCGCAGGGCGTAGAGTTTAATACGATACCAGAACGCTTGGCGAGTCATCATGCTGCCGCGGCGGCTGGGAAACACCGCCTCGCTGGGTACGCCCCTCAACAGTTCCTGCCGGGGACCGGCAAAAAACCGCTGCAACCAGCTGAGCGCCTCCTCCCCCATCGGCACCAGACGTTCCTTGCTGCCCTTGCCGAACACGCGTACCACACCCTGGTTCAGGCTCACCTGCACCAGCTGCAGGCCGGTAAGCTCGGACACCCGCAGGCCGCAGGCGTAGAGCAGCTCCAGCATGGCCCTGTCGCGAAACTCCAGCGCGTCACCCGTATCCGGTGCCGCCAGCAGGCGCTCGACATCCTGCTCGGACAGGGATTTGGGCAGGGGGCGCCCCAGCTGCGGACTGTCGATATCGAGTGTCGGGTCTGCGTCAAGCCGCCCTTCACGCAGCAGATAGCGGTAGAAACCACGGACGCAGGACATGAAGCGCGCCGTCGAGCGCGGGGATTGCCCCTTGCCGAGGCGCGCCGCCAGATAGGCCTGCAGGTCGATGCGGTCCGCCTCCAGCAGTTTCACCCGGCGGCCGGCAAGCCAAAGCTGGTAGTGTCCCAGGTCGCGACGGTAGGCTTCGAGGGTGTTGCGGCTCAGGCCTTTTTCCATCCACAGGGCATCGATATAGTGCTCGATGATGGGATCTGTGGCGTCAGTTTGCGAGGGCATGGGGAACTAGCCTAGCACCGTTTCAGAGTGCACAGAACTGCGGAAACCGGGCGCACAAAAAAGCGGCCGCAGGGGCCGCTTCCGCTCGCGAGCATAAGTCTTACTTGGCTGTGAGCTTTTCCTTGATGCGCGCCGCTTTACCGGACAGCTCGCGGAGGTAGTAGAGCTTGGCCTGACGCACGTCACCACGGCGCTTGACCGTCACGCTGTCGACCAGCGGGCTGTAGGCCTGGAACGTGCGCTCCACACCCACGCCGTGGGAGATCTTGCGCACGGTGAACGCCGAGTTCAGGCCGCGGTTACGCTTGGCAATACACACGCCCTCGAACGCCTGCAGGCGCTCGCGGTTGCCTTCCTTGACTTTCACCTGCACCACCACGGTGTCACCGGGGCTGAACTCGGGCAGATCTTTTTGCATCTGTTCAGCATCAAGCTGAGAGATAATCTTGTTGGTGCTCATGGTGCGCTCCTGTCATTTAACGTGCGTAGCTTCACAGCTAGCGTATCAACTCAAATTCCGTTCCTGGCGATACAGTGCCAGCAGTTCCTGTTCCTCGGCCGTCAGGGCCCTGCCCTCCAGCAGATCCGGGCGCCGCTCCAGCGTGCGACCCAGCGCCTGCTTGAGGCGCCAGCGGCGGATCTTCTCGTGATCGCCGCTGAGCAATACCTCCGGCACTGCCTGCTCCCCATACACTTCGGGGCGGGTGTAGTGCGGGCAATCCAGCAAGCCGTCTGCAAAGGAGTCTTCCTGTGCCGACAGCGCGTGCCCCAACACACCCGGCAGTTGCCGGATCACCGCGTCCATGACCACCATGGCCGCCAACTCACCGCCCGAGAGCACATAATCGCCGATGGAAAGCTCTTCATCGACTTCGCGCTCAATCAGGCGCTCATCCACACCTTCGTAGCGGCCTGCCACCAGCACCAGCGCTCTTTCCTGCGCCAGCGTGACCGCCTTGCGGTGATCAAACCTGCGTCCCTGCGGCGACAGGTAGATCACTCGCGCAGGCTCTGCTGCCTGCTCCCTGGCTGCGCGTATCGCCTGCGCCAGGGGTGCCACCTTCATCACCATGCCGGGACCACCGCCAAACGGCCTGTCGTCCACCGTACGGTGGCGGTCGTCAGTGAAGTCCCGGGGGTTGCTGTGGCTGAGCCCCACCAGCCCCTGCTGCACCGCGCGCCCGGTAATACCGTGCTCGCTGACCGCGCTGAACATTTCCGGGAACAGGCTCACCAAAGCAATGTGCATGTGCGCCATCCGCCCCCTGTGAACCGCTCCTAGTCTTCCGGGAACCAGTCCACATCTATCCGTCCCGACTCTACGTCAACCTGCCGCACGGTGGTGCCGGGCAGCCAGGGAATGAGCCGTTCCCGCTGGTCAATGCTGCCCTCACAGGGCTTCACCACCAGCACGTCATTCGCTCCGGTCTCGATCAGGTAATCGACTGCGCCGAGCAGCACCTGACCGTTGTCCGTGTGACACCACACCTGCAAACCCTGCAGCTGGTGCCAGTAATAATCGCCCTCTTCCAGTTCCGGCAGGGCATCACTGTCGACGCTGACCTCCAGGCCCTGGAATGTCTCGGCAAGGTCGCGGTCATCGACACCGCGGATGTGGGCTACCAGCCCCTTGCCCTGCCTGCGCCCCTGATCAAACTCGATGGCTTCATAACCACCGCGGCGCTGCACTTTCACACCCTTGAACTCGAGGAAGTTCTCCATCGGTTCGGTGAATGAATGAATCCGCACCCAGCCCTTGATCCCGTAGCAGCCCGTGATGCGGCCGATGACGAGGCGTTCCCTGGCGGCTTCATTCATCCCGGGTGGCGCTGTCTCAGGCAGCGGTGGCAGCTTCCTTGACCAGCTTGGCCACGCGGTCAGACAGCTGTGCCCCCTGGCTCTGCCAGAACGCTACCCGCTCGACGTCAACGTTGAGGCGCACTTCCTGACCACGGGCGACCGGGTTGAAGAAGCCGACGCGCTCGATGAAGCGACCATCGCGTGATTTGCGGCTGTCAGTCACCGTCAGATGATAGAAAGGGCGCTTCTTGGCACCACCACGAGAAAGACGAATTGTTACCATATTCCGTAATTTCCTGAAAATGAGTCGGGATCTGCGGCTAACCTGCCGCCTCACCCACGACAAACACCGGCACCACGGCCGCAAAGGTGGCGTATCATACGGAACTTCAGCAGGATTTAAAAGCCCCGCAGGCGGGAAATTTTCAAGGATTCTGGGGGCTTACCGAAAGGGGAAACCGCCACCACCGCCGCCGCCCGGCGGCATCATGCCGCCGAGGCCGCGCATCATCCGCTCCATGCCGCCGCCCTTCATTTTCTTCATCATTTTCTGCATCTGCTTGTGCTGTTTGAGCAGGCGATTGAGGTCCTGCACCTGGGTGCCTGAACCCAGGCAGATCCGCCGCTTGCGTGAGCCCGCTATCAGGTCCGGGTTGCGCCGTTCCTTGACCGTCATGGAGTTGATCATGGCCTCCATGCGCGCAAACATCTTCATGTCGAGATTCTGCTGCGCCATCTGCGCCATGTTGCCCATGCCCGGCAGTTTATCGAGCATGCCGGTGATGCCACCCATGTTGTTCATCTGCTGCAACTGGTCGCGAAAATCCTCCAGGTCGAAGCGCCCGCCCTTCTTTACCTTGCGTGCAAGGCGCTCGGCCTTTTGCTTGTCGACCTTTTGCTCGGCCTCCTCGATCAGCGACAGCACGTCGCCCATGCCGAGGATGCGGGACGCCAGCCGGTCCGGGTGGAATGGATCCAGCGCCTGGGTTTTCTCGCCCACACCCAGGAACTTGATGGGCTTGCCTGTGATGGTACGCACCGACAGCGCCGCACCACCGCGGGTATCTGCATCCACCTTGGTCAGGATAACGCCGGTGAGCGGCAGTGCCTCGCCGAAGGCCTTTGCGGTATTCGCGGCATCCTGGCCAGTCATGGCGTCCACCACAAACAGCGTCTCCACAGGTTGCGTCACCCGGTGCAGCTCGGCGATCTCGGCCATCATTGCCTCATCCACCGCGAGGCGCCCTGCGGTATCGATAATCAGCACGTCGCTGAAACGGATGCGGGCGTGCTCCATCGCCGCTTTGGCGATGTCCACCGGCGCCTGCTGCGACTCACTGGGGAAGAAGTCGACACCCACCTCGGCGGCGAGGGTTTCCAGCTGCTTGATCGCTGCCGGCCGGTAAACGTCGGCGCTGACCACGGTCACCGATTTCTTGTCGCGCTCTTTGAGCAGGCGCGCCAGCTTGGCGACCGACGTGGTCTTGCCCGCGCCCTGCAGACCAGCCATGAGGATGATCGCCGGTGGCTGCGTGGCAAGGTTCAGGCCCTCGTTCGCAGTGCCCATGACTGCCTCGAGCTCTGCCTGCACAATGCGCAGAAACGCCTGGCCGGGGCTCAGGCTTTTGCTCACTTCCTGGCCCAGCGCGCGCTGCTTCACTGCCTCTACGAAGTCCTTGACCACCGGCAGCGCCACATCGGCCTCCAGCAAGGCCATGCGTACTTCGCGCAGGGTCTCCTGGATATTGTCCTCGGTGAGGCGCGCCTTGCCGGTAATGGCGCGCAAACTCTGGGAAAGGCGGTCAGACAGGCTCTCGAACATCGCTAGAACTCTCAGCAGCAGGCGGCCACTATTGCCAATGGCCGGACAAATCGGTACAAAGGGGCGCAGTATACGCCACCCGGGTCTAACCCCCAACCATGCCACTGCCACTGCTCGCCATTGCTGCCGCGCTGCTTTACCTGGCAGCTGCGGGACTGCACCTGATGCACATCCTGCAGCGAAAACCGCGCCTGAGCACCTCGGTGATCGTCCTGGGCGGCGTGGCGCTGGCCTGCCACGCGCTAGTGGCCTGGTCGAGCATCTTCGACGAGCACAGCATACACCTGGGGCTGTATCGCATCCTCGCCCTGATCTCCTTCGTCATCAACCTGGTTTGCGTGACCTGGTTGGTGCGCTGGCCCTTGCAGAACCTGTTGATCGTGCTTCTGCCCCTGTCTGCCTCCACTGTACTCATTTCCGCCTTTGCCCCCCAGACCAGCACCACACCGGAAGCCCTGGACAACGGCCTGCTGGTACACATTGCCTCATCCATTCTGGCCTATGCGGTGCTGACCATCGCCGCCGTGCAGGCCGCCCTGCTGGCGGTTCAGGACAGGCAGTTGAAACAGCACCGGGCCACCGGCATCGTCAGCTTCCTGCCACCCCTGCAGCTGATGGAGACCATGCTCTTCGAGCTGGTGTGGATGGGCGTCATACTGCTCACCGTGGCAATCGCTACCGGATTTCTGTTTGTCGACGATTTCTTTGCCCAGCACCTCGTGCACAAAACCGTGCTGACCCTGCTTGCCTGGGTGATCTACTCCACCCTGCTGTGGGGGCGTTACCAGCTTGGCTGGCGCAGTCAAACGGCGGTGCGCTTCACCATCGGCGGCTTCCTGCTCCTCATGCTCGCCTTCCTGGGCTCCAAACTGGTGCTGGAGTTGCTGCTGCAACGCGGCTAGACCCGCGGATCAGAGGCGAGCGCCCGCCACAGGGGGCAACGCCCCGGGGGTTGCCCCAGCCAGCCTTTTTCTTCAAGATACGCGGTCCACTCACGCCAAAGGTTCGCCCCCGCTTTGAACGAAGCCCCGCTGGGTCTCCTGTCGTCCATCCTGGTTGTTCTCATTCTCCTGTCTGGTTTCTTCTCCAGTTCGGAAACCGGCATGATGTCGCTCAACCGCTATCGGCTGAAACACCTGAGAAAGCAGAACCACCGCGGCGCCCGGCGCGCGAGCAAGCTGCTGGATCGTCCGGACCGGCTCATCGGCCTGATCCTGATCGGCAACAACGCGGTCAATATTCTGGCCTCAGCCATCGCCACGGTCATCGCCATTCGCCTGTGGGGCGATGCGGGCATTGCCATCGCCACCATCTGCCTCACGCTGGTGATCCTGGTGTTCGCCGAGATCACCCCGAAAACCATTGCCGCGCTGTACCCGGAACGCATCGCCTTCCCGGCCAGCGTGATTCTGCTGCCCCTGATGAAGGCGATGTACCCGGTGGTGTGGCTGGTGAACGGGGTGACCAACGGGCTTCTGCGCCTGCTCGGTGTGGATGCCGGGGCCGCCAAGGAAGAACACGTCTCGTCCGAGGAATTGCGCACCATCGTGACCGAGGCCGGCGCACTGATCCCCCCCCGACATCGGGGCATGCTGCTGAACATCCTCGACCTCGAGGAGGTCAGCGTCGACGATGTGATGGTGCCGCGCAATGACGTCTACGGTATCGACCTGGACGACAGTGATGACGAAATTCTCCGCTGCCTGCAGGCCTCCACCCACACCCGCTTGCCGGTCTGGCGCGACGACATCAACAATATCGTCGGCGTCCTTCACCTGCGCAACCTGAGCCGGGTCATCGACAAACATGGCCTGGATCGCGGCGCGCTGGAGCGGGAGATGGACGAACCCTACTTCATTCCAGAAAGCACACCCCTGCACACGCAATTGCTGCACTTCCAGAAAAACAAGCTGCGCCTGGCCATCGTCGTCGACGAATACGGTGAGGTGATGGGCATTGTCGCCCTGGAGGATATTCTCGAAGAAATTGTCGGCGAGTTCACCTCGCGCATGGGCGATACCGGCGACAGCATCTTTGCCCAGCGCGACGGCAGCTACATCATCGCCGGCAACGCCAACCTGCGCGATGTGAACAAGGCGCTGGACTGGGACCTGCCCACCGACGGTCCAAAGACCCTGAGCGGCCTGATTCTGGAGTACCTGGAGTCGTTTCCCGCCGGCAATGCCTGCCTGGCGATTGCCGGCTACCGGCTGGAGATCCTCGAACTGCAGGGCAATGTCGTGCAGTCGGTGCTAGCCTCTCCCGCGGCCGTCAAGGGCAAGGCCCGGCGCTGATCAACGCAGTTGCGGCTTGTCGTCTGCCTGACGGCGCTCCGCTGCCCGCAGGAGCATCTCGCGCTTTTCCTGTGGGCTGGCCATGAACCAATCGGTGATTTCCTCCGCGCTGCGATAGCAGCCGAGGCAGACATCGTTCTCGTCCAGCAGACAGACCGAAATGCACGGTGATGCAGGTTCAGCATTCCCCATTACGCCTGCTCCTGCAGTCCGCGCTGGAATCGCGCCGCGTTCTGCACGTAATGCTCGGCATTGAGACCCACCGCCGCCTGCTGCTCGGCAGACAACGTGCGCTTTACCTTCGCTGGAGCCCCCAGCACCAGGCTGCCATCCGGTATTTCCATGCCCTCGGTGACCAGCGCACCGGCACCAATCAGGCAGTTGTTCCCCACTTTTGCGCCATTCAGGACGATGGCACCAATACCCACCAGGGTGCCGTCGCCGATGGTGCAGCCGTGCAGCATCGCCTTGTGACCCACCGTGACGCTGGCGCCCACCACCATCGGAAAGCCCGGGTCCGCATGCAATACCGCACCGTCCTGGATATTGCTACCCGCGCCAACTTCAATACGTTCAGCATCGCCGCGCAGCACACAGCTGAACCATACGCTGCTGTTTTCATGCAAGGTGACATCGCCGATAACCGCGGCGTTGGGGGCAATAAAATGCCCGCTGCCGATCAGCATTACCGCCTGCCCTTCCAGGCTGTACTTCATTCCCTGTTCTCCTTGAATGTCGACAAATCCAACCGCGCCTGCAACCCCAGGTTCACCAGCAGCAGCAACGCTCGCGCCGAAGTGCCCCATACCGTATCACGCGGCAGGCGAAAATGCGGCACCGGGGTGACGCGCCCGCTGTCTGGCTCAGGCATGTGCTGCACGTGCCAGCCCGCCGGGTCGGCGAAGCGCTCGAGCCGCGGCAACAGTAATTCCGCCACCTCACCGGGGTCCGCTCGCAGCGGTAGCGATGCGGGAATGATCGCAACGCAGGGGTGGATGGTATAACCGCTGCGAGTCAGCAGCGGGGGCAGTTCCCCCAACGGGCACACGGCGCCGGGCGGACAGGCCACTTCCTCGAACGCCTCGCGCAGTGCCGTATCCCAGGGCCCCGTATCGCCCGCTTCCCGTTTGCCGCCGGGAAAGGCGATCTCGCCCGGGTGCAGCGGCAAATGCAGGGCGCGGCGCCCCAGCAGGACCCGGGGGCGCTGCTCATCGGTGAGCGCCACCAGCACACCCGCCTGGCGCCCGCTGCATGTCCATGATGCTCGCGCCAGCGGCAGAGCCTCCCGCAGCCGCTGAAACAACTGCGCCGAATCGTTCACGGCTTAAACACCCTCTGCCTGGGCCGCATAAAACCCGGCCGCAAAGCTCGCCAGGGTGCCCTGTTCAATCGCGGCGCGAATCCCGGCCATATGGTTCTGGTAGTAGCGCAGGTTGTGGATGGTGTTGAGCTGCGAGCCCAGGATCTCGTTGCACTTGTCCAGGTGATGCAGGTAGGCGCGGGAGAAGTTCTGGCAGGTGTAGCAATCGCAGCGCTCGTCCAGCGGCAGGGTACTGGTCTTGTGCCGTGCATTGCGCAGCTTCAGCACGCCGCGAGAGGTGAAGATGAAGCCATTGCGGGCGTTGCGCGTCGGCATGACGCAATCGAACATATCGACGCCGCGCAGCACACCCTGCAGCAGGTCTGACGGCGTCCCTACGCCCATGAGATACCGCGGCTTGTCGGCGGGCAGGCGATGTTGGAGGGACTCGAGCACAGCAATCATCTCGTCCTTGGGCTCGCCGACAGAGAGCCCACCGATGGCATAGCCGTCAAAACCGATCGACTCCAGGCCAGCGAGGGATTCAGCACGCAAGTCCCCGTACATGCCACCCTGGACGATGCCAAACAGGGCCGAGGCACTATCGCCATGGGCGTCGCGGCTGCGCCTTGCCCAGCGCAGTGACAGCTCCATGGAGGCGCGGGCCTCGGCCTCGGTGGCCGGATAGGGTGTGCACTCGTCAAATATCATGACGATATCAGAGCCCAGCTTGCGCTGTATGGCCATTGACGTTTCCGGATCGAGAAACACCTTCGACCCATCGACCGGCGACTGAAAGCGGACGCCCTCTTCCGAGATCCTGCGCATGGCGCCCAGGCTGAACACCTGGAAACCACCGGAATCGGTCAGGATGGGACCGCTCCAGCCCATGAAGTCATGCAGATCGCCATGCTGCTCGATGATGTCGGTACCCGGTCGCAACCAGAGGTGGAAAGTGTTGCCCAGAATGATCTCGGCGCCGATATCGCGGATATCGCGCGGCAGCATGCCCTTGACGGTACCGTAGGTGCCCACCGGCATGAACGCAGGCGTCTCAACGCTGCCCCGCGGGAACAGCAGTCGCCCGCGCCGCGCTGCACCGTCGCTACCCAACTGCTCAAACCGCATGTGGCACTGGCGGCTCATCGGGGCCCCATCGCAGCCGGCGTGGGCGTCAGGAACATGGCGTCCCCGTAGCTGAAAAAGCGATAGCGCTCGGCGATCGCTTCCCGGTAGGCGGCCAGCATGTTGTCGCGGCCGCAAAAGGCGCTGACCAGCATCAACAGTGTCGATTCCGGCAGATGAAAATTGGTGATCATCGCATCCACAACCTGAAAGCGGTATCCGGGGTAGATGAATATGTCTGTGTCGCCGGTGAGCGGTGCAATGCGACCCTGGCCACAGGCGGCGGACTCCAGTGACCGCACGGCCGTGGTCCCCACGGCAACCACGCGACCACCGCGCAAGCGGGTGGCTTCCACCGCCGCACACACGCCGGCATCCACCTCCAGGTACTCGGCGTGCATGTGGTGCTCCTGGATATTGTCCACCCGCACTGGCTGGAACGTGCCGGCGCCGACGTGCAAGGTCACCGTTGCACGCTGGATGCCTGCGGCATCCAGCTGCTCCAGCAGCGCCTCCGTGAAGTGCAATCCGGCCGTAGGGGCGGCCACTGCACCGGCACGCTCCGCGTACACGGTTTGATAACGCTCCTGATCCGCCGCTTCGTCGCCCCGTTCGATGTAGGGTGGCAGCGGCATGTGGCCGATGTCTGCCAGCACGCTGTGCAAGGCCACCTGGGGTGGCGATGCAAGCTGGAACAACGCGCCTTCGCGGCCGGTCACCGTCAGCTGCAGCGGGCCGGGCGCTCCACCGGGTTCAGCGGACAGGTGGATGACGCTGCCCGGCTTGGGCGACTTGCTGCTGCGGATGTGTGCCAGGGCGGTGTGCTCCCCGGTAATCCGCTCGATAAGGATCTCCACGCGCCCGCCGGTGGCTTTCTGCCCCCAAAGCCGGGCCGGAATCACCCGGGTGTTGTTGAATACCAACAGGTCACCGGGCTGCAAACAGCCTGGCAACGCGCTGAACACACCGTGCCGGGTAGCGCCCGAGGCGCCGTCCAACACCAGTAACCGGCTGGCGCTGCGCTCCTTGAGCGGATACTGGGCGATCAGCTCCGGGGGCAATTCGTAGTGGAAATCGTCAAGTTTCATTGAAAAAAAAGCCGGCCTCAAGCCGGCTCTCCACGCAATCGGGGCGCTCAGGCCTCGGCATCGCCTTCGGCTGCATCTGACTCTACAGCAGCTTCTTCGGCCGCCGCTTCTGCAGGTGCCTCTTCCGCGGGTGCTTCGACCGCCTTTGGCGCCGGCGCCTTCACCAAGCCTTCGGCAGACAGAATGCGGACTTTTTCGTCGCCATTCACCGCTTTGCGATTTGCGTCCTTGACTGCATAGCGCTCATCACCACGCTGGAAAATGCTGTATTCGTCTGTCTTCTTGACCAATTTCATCGCCATGATCTTTTCTCCTTCGATACTCAGAATGTCGGCCCCGGAGGCGCCACCCATGCCCGCACAGCGAACCGCGCGAGCCGGGCGAAGTCTACCTGCAAACCAGCGCGAGGTTAAGGAAAATCATTGCAGCGCGGGCGCGGGTTGCTATAATCGCGCCCTCTTCACGGGCCGCCCTCGGCAACGCCCGCACTCTTTGCCGGAGTGGTGAAATTGGTAGACACAGGGGATTCAAAATCCCCCGCCGTAAAAAGCGTGCCGGTTCGAGTCCGGCCTCCGGTACCAAACAACGTGGCTCTCCCCAATTAACGGGGGATAGACCGGTTCTCACTAAACTCGATTGACGTCATGCGGCACGCGAGCGCGTGCCGGCCGAAATGTCGGACCATCGAGTCCGGCCTCCGGTACCAAACAACATCATGCGGCACGCGAGCGCGTGTAATCATCTCACCTACGCGGTAACATTTGGCGGCTGGTCTCCGTATGCAACACGGCGTGTACTTCGTGCCTCCAGGTTGCCAGCACTGCATACCCTCTGGCTGGGAATACCGGGATCATGACCGAACACACCGCTGCTGGTTCCTCGTCTGTCTGCGCGCTGCTGCCCGCCTGGCAGGCGGCCGAGTTCATCCAACCAACACTGGAGTCGCTCTCGGCACAGACCTATCGCAACTTCCGCGTCATCGTATCCGTGGACCAGTGCACCGACGACACCGCTGAGCTGTGCAGGGCGCACGCTGAGGGCGATCCGCGGTTTCGAGTTGTTCAGCAAAGCGAACGGCTGGGCTACGTTGGCAACTGCAATGCCCTTCTCCAGCTCGCCGATAGCGACTACGCAATGTTCGCCTTCCATGACGACATCATCGCCCCCACCTACATTGAGCGACTGGCTGCCGCGCTGGATGGCGATCCGGAAGCTGTTGTCAGCTTCTCGGATGTTCACCTGACGCACACCGATGGCCGCGAAGAGCACTGGGTACTCAGCGAACTAGAAGGTATCGCCAACCCGGCAGAACGCGGCCACCTGATGCTCGCCGGAGGGCTGAAGTGGTGGGTACCCAACCGCGGCGTTTTCCGCCTGTCGATGGCGCGGCAGATCGGTGGCCTGAAACTGCACGGCGCGGGCGAGTTTTCCACTGACTGGCCGTGGCTGTTCCACATGAGCCTGCTGGGAAAGTTCCTCCGCGTGCCCGAGACCCTGTGTTTCAAATACTACAAGCCGGGCAGCCTGTCGCGCAGTTGGGCCTTCACCCCGGAACAGCGCTTCGAGGTGCTCTGCGCCTGCCTGCGGGAGCTCTGGAATGCCAACATCAGCAGCACCGCGAAATTGGATATTGCGGTACCACTGGTTCAGTACCTGCACCACAACCGTCCCCAGGGCGTCACCGCGGCATGACAATACCGGCCTCCGCGGCTACACGGTGGTTTGGAGGCGCGGCCCGCTTATTGGCGGTGCAGCGCCACAACGACAGCCGGGGCTCCCTGCTGCCCCTGGACTTCGCGCAGCTGCCTTTCAGGCCGGAGCGTGTATTTACGGTTTCCGCAGTGCCCGCAGGCACCCGCCGCGGCGGACACGGGCACCTGCGTGGCCAGCAATTGCTGGCCTGCCTGTCCGGAAAGATCCTCGTCACGCTGCAGCGTGACGGCGAGCGCGTGGACATCACCCTTGACGGCGCGAGCCCGGCACTGTTGGTGAGTGCGGGAATCTGGGGAGAACAGACGTATATCGACGCGCAAAGCGTGCTGTTGGTGCTGGCCAGCGACCCCTACGATGCCGACTCCTACTTTTCACTGGACGGCGCCGCTCCATGACTGCAAGTCGACACATCGCGGTGCTCGGTGCCGGCATCATGGGCTGCTCTACCGCACTGTTTCTGGCTCGCCGGGGAATCGACGTATCGCTATTTGACGAGGCCAGCGCGCCGTTCACCGGTGCCAGCCGCTGGAATGAAGGCAAGATTCACCTGGGCTACCTTTACGCCGCAGACAGCTCGCTGCGCTCGGCGCAGCATGTGCTGAGTGGCAGCCTGCTTTTTGGAAGACTGACCGAAGAGCTACTGGACACATCACTGGCGGGTGTTATCACCGAACAGGATGACCTGTACCTGTGCCACCGCGATTCGCTGGTGTCTGCCGACGACATGGCGCACTACCTGGCGCAGGTCAGCGGCCTGGTTCGCTCCCACCCCGATGCCGGAAAATACCTCGTGGATGCCTCGCAGGCTCGCGCACGGCGGCTGTCCGGCGCAGAGTTGAAGGCCGCAGCGGGCAGTGACGAGATCATCGCCGGCTTTCAGGTTCCCGAGCGTTCGGTGGAAACCAACTGGGTCGCCGACCGCTTTCTCCAGGCCGTGGCCGCTGAGCCACGCATCACCCTGCGCCTGGGCGAGCGCGTTCTGGCGGCGTACCCGCAGGGGAACTCGGTACACGGCCGCTGGACAGTAGCCACAAACGTCCGACAAGCCGAACACTACAGTGAAGTGATCAACGCCCTCTGGCACGGCCGCATGGCCGTCGACCAGACTGCCGGGATCGCAGCTGCCGGTGTCTGGTCAAACCGCTATCGACAGTCCCTGTTTCTGCGCACGCGGCAACGCGTGCGCACTCCCTGCGCGATCATTGCCACAGGCCCCTTCGGCGACATCAAAAACTACAACGAACGTGACTTTTACCTGTCGTGGTACCCCGCCGGACTGCGCGTCGACAGCTCCGCCATCGAGCCACCGCCCCTGCACACCCTGGATACACCCGATCACGCCGCACTGACAACCCGTGTTCTGGACACCCTGGAAGGGCTTTTGCCCTGGGTGGCAGACATCCGCGCGAACGCGGAGCGTGTTCAGGTGGGCGGGGGCTGGGTGTTTGCCGCCGGCCGTGGCGCACTGTCGGACCCCACAGCCACGTTGCACAAGCGCTCTGATTACGGCATTACCCGCAATGGCAATTACCTGAGCATTGATACCGGGAAATACGCCACTGCGCCCTGGACCGCGCGCAATCTCGTACAGGCGCTGACGGACGGTTAGCCCTGTCTTAACGCATCAATGCGCCGCCATTGATGTTGTACACCTGTCCGTTGATCCAGCGGCCCTGGTCCGACAGCAGGTGTGCCACCAACCCGGCGATGTCCTCGGCCTTACCCAGTCGCGTCGTCGGCGTGTGCGCGAGTATCGCGTCGAGCATGGCCTGAGGCACGTTGCCGCTGGCCTCCATCTCGGGGGTGAAGACAAAGCCCGGAGCAACACAGTTGGCGGAGATACCCTCTCGACCCCAGCGAGACGCCACATGCCGCATCAGCGCATTGAGGCCGCTTTTGGCCATGGCATACGCCGGCCGTTCCCTGTCACCCGCATCCGCTGCACCGGAACTGGTGTAGACGATGGCACCGCCACCGCCGCGCAACAGATGCGGCAGCACGGCCCGCGTGCACAATACGTGCCCGCGCAGGTTGACCTGCAGGGTGCGGTCGAACACAGCGAGATCCTCTGCCAGCACGTCGCTGTCCTCAAAGATCACCCGCAGGTCCGCCGCGTTGATATGGGCGCCGTCCAGTCGACCCAGCCTGGCGCAGGCGGTCGCGACCGCCGTATCGACCGATGCTTCGTCGGCAATATCAACAGGCACGGCGAAAGCCTCTCCGCCGGAGTCGGTTACCGCAGCAGCCACCGACTCCGCGGCATCGAGATTGATATCCGCGACACACACGCGGGCACCCTCAGCCGCCAGCTGGCGCACGGTGGCGGCACCGATTCCGGTGCCCGACCCGACAACGATTATGGCTTTACCGGCAAGCCTCTCCAGAACGACCGACACCACGGCACTCCTGTAACCTAGAAGGTGATATTGAAGTCGATGCCGTAGGTACGCGGCAAACTGTACTGGGCAGTCATGTTGATCACCTCATTGCCGAAGACGTTGATTTCATCCTCGTCCAACAGGTTCTTGACCCAGAATGACACACTGCTGACGGCGGAGCCCATGGGAATTTCCATCACTCCGGCGCGCGCGTTGATCAACCAGTAGGCTTCACGCTGGGACAGGCGATCGGCTTCCGGGAAACCGCTGGCGAAGGCCGTGTTCTCGCCCTCTGCGAGGTAGCGGCTGTCCAGGCGCATAAAGGGTGCGCCGCCGAGCATCTTCTGGCCGAAGTCATACTGCAGCGAAATACGGGTATTGAAATCCGGCGCGCGAATCGGGCGCACATCATCCGCCACGTTCACGCCATTGCGGATGTATTCCTTGTATTCGTAGTCGTAGGTGCCGAGGGTCGTGCTGAGCGTCAGGCCCTCGCCAAGAATGGCGTCCATTTCAATCTCGAGACCAGTCACCTCCACGTTGCCGGCGTTCTCAAAGCTCTGTTTGCCATCTTCAAACAGTTGCACCTGCAGGTCTTCGTAATCCATAAAGAACGCTGCAGCGTTCAGGCGCAGACGATTATCCAGAAACTGTGACTTCAGGCCCAGTTCATAGTTGGTGATGGACTCGGGGTCGTAGGATATGCCATTGAGAATGCCGCCGGCGACGAAGCCGGTGCTCACCTTCGCGTAGGACATCACATCATCGGCCCAGTTGTAGCTGAGCACCACATTGTAGTTGGTCTCACCGTAGCTGAGCTTGTAGAGGCCTTCATCCAGGCTGCCGCCACCGGAGGTTGCGCTGATGTCGATCAGCTCGATTTCCCGATCATCTTCTGTGCGGCGGATGCCCACGGTGACGTCGAGCTTCTCCGTTGCGTGGAAGGTGCCCTCGGCGAACACGGCCCAGGAGCTGTTATCGGTATCGGTGGAGTTGACGCCACTGCCGAAAATCGCATCAAAGGGCGTGGGGATCACCACGCCATTGGCTACGGGCTGCAATACACCCAGCACGTTACGCGCCTCTGCTTCCTCCTGGAAATAGAACACGCCACCGACCAGGGTGTAGTTGTCGGTGCTCCAGGTCAGCTGCAGTTCCTCGCTGAACTGCTCTTGCTCCAGCGCGCGGGCAGTCAAGAGGGTGAACAGGGAATCGTTGGGGCCGGGGGGATTGCCGAGAATTCCACCCACGTCTCCCTGCAGCAGGGCACCCAGCTGCGCGGCGGTGAACTTCCAGCCGCCGGTTGCCCCGAGGTCGTAGATAGCCGGGCGCTGGTCCATCTGGCGGAACGCTGTGATGCTTTTCAGGCTCAGGTTGTCGTTGATTTCCCAGCTCACGGTGACGTTATGCCCCTGAATGAGCAGAGGCTCCTCGCTGGTGGCAGCCGCGACGTCTTTCAGCGGTGTGGTGCTGAGGTTGGTGATGCCGCCATACAGTGGCTGGAACTGGTTGATGGCGCCAACCAGCGGCGCAGTCGCGCCGATGATCCCGACCTGCTGCACCGGTGCGCCGACGGTCAGGCTGTCCGTGTAGTCAAAGCGGTAGTCCACGTTGATGGTGTCGAAGTCCAGATTGGCGGCCAGCATGAAGGCTTCAACGTTCTTGCTGCCGAGGTTCTCCGCGTAGGTGAGCACGCCCATCTCCGGGTTGCGCAAGCGCAGATCCAGTGTGCGTCCGGCGATCAGGTTGTCCGAGTAGCCATCGTTGCTGTCGTACAAGTAGCTAAGCTTGACACTCAGGGGGCCGACCGAGGGCAGGTTGAGGATGGTACGGAAGCGCTGTGCATTGAGGTTACCCACGGACACATCCTGGGAGAGCCCGAATTCACCCGTTGGCGCTGATGTGGTGATGCTGATCGCGCCCCCCGTGGCGTTCCGACCGAACAGGGTACCCTGCGGGCCCCGCAGCACCTCTACGCGCTCGATATCGGCCATATCGAAAATCGAGCCGATGGTGCGCCCGATGTATACGCCGTCGAGGTAGGTCGCAATTTTCGGGTCCACTTCAGCCGCCGACACGCCCGAGGATACGCCGCGAATATTGATCTGGGGGATTGTGCCGCGCCCCTGGTTCTGGATGTTCAGGTTGGGCGCCAGATTGCTGAGGTCTTCCGTGTTGGTGACGCGGAACATGTTCAGCGTCTGCGCGTTGAGTGCGGTGACCGCGATGGGCACGCTCTGCAGGTTCTGTTCGCGCTTCTGTGCCGTGACGATGATCTCCTCCAGTGCAACGTTGCGCTGGTTTTCCTGCGCGATGGCATTACCGCTGACAATCAGCGCGATCGATGAAGCGAGCAGGGACAGGGACGAGAAATGACGCATGGGCCGAACCTCCGGGGAATTAAAATTATGCTTATTAATATTCCGACTGTACTCCCGTGCGCGGCTCCTGCGCCACCACTAATTTTCAGGCACACCGCCGGCACCACTGCGGAGTACAAATAACTGGTACCCGAGCCAGGTTGAATGCGCTACGGCGCGCGGGAATCAGGGTGCCGATGGCTGAATGGAGTATGCTGTCAGCGAGTAATAAAGCGCACCAGAGGGTCACGGACAGCATGAGGGACGCACAGGCACTTGTCGGTTGCTGGGAGTTGGTGTCCTACACGCTCACCACCGCGGATGGGTCCGTTCTCTTTCCGATGGGTGAGTCCCCGCGAGGACTGCTGGTCTACGGCAGCACTGGCGAGCTGTCGGTACACCTGATGCAACCCGGCGCAGAGCCGCCACCAGCGGACAGCCTGCCCGCCGGCATCACGCCGGACCTGGCCCTATCCTACGGCTGCTATTCCAGCTACTTCGGTCGCTACGAGGTCGATGAGCAACGCAACGAGGTCACGCACTTCGTGCAAGGCGCATCCGTGCTGGGCTGGGCCGGAGCCGTTTTTCCACGAGCCTACCAGCTCGATAATCACCAGCTGACGCTGACCGCCGAGGCCAACGCCCAGGGTTATGCCCCAGCGCTGCGCTGGCAACGGACTGGCTGAACGTCAGCGACGCACGGAGACACGCCGATGAGCGCATCGCACTACCGCACACTCCTGTCACCCGGCCGGATTGGCAGCCTCGAACTGAAAAATCGCATGATCGTCACCGCCATGGGGGTGAACTTTGCCGAGAGTGATGGCAGCGCCGGCGACCGGCTGATCGCGTATCACGAAGAGCAGGCGCGGGGCGGTGTCGGCATGGTCATAACCGGCGCGACGGGCGTCGCCCTGCCCGTGGGTCGCGTGCAGCGCTGGCAGGTGGGCATATCCGAGGATCGCTTCCTGCCGGGCCTCGAGAAACTCGCCAGGGCGGTACAACGCCACGGTGCGCGAGCTGCCGTGCAACTTCACCACGGTGGCCTGGTGGCTGGAGACAGTGCACGGGACGGTCACCCGCTGTGGGCGCCCGCGGTTCCCAGCCCGGTCAAGGATGCCGATTTCATGAGTTACTTCCTGCCCGAGGAACTGGCAAAACTGTCTGCCGGCATGAAGGGACCACCGCAGGTTAAAGTGCTGGACCTGGCGGATATTCAACAGCTTGTGCAGCAGTTTGCCGAGGGGGCGCGGCGCGCAAAGCAGGCGGGGTTCGACGGCATCGAGATACACGGCGGGCATGGTTACATACTCTCCTCATTCATCTCACCGAAGACCAATACGCGCACGGATGCCTACGGCGGCAGCGTGGAGAACCGCGCCCGCCTGCTGCTGGAAGTGATCCACGCCATTCGCGCCGAAGTCGGCAACGACTTTGCGCTGTGGGTAAAACTCGATTCCCGGGAAGTGGGCAAGCAAGGCGGCATCACCCTGGAGGATGCCAAGCGAACCGCGCAGCTGGTCGAAGACGCTGGCGTCGACGCCATTACGGTCAGCGCCTACCACGAGACGGCGTATGGCAAGATGCACTCCGAATCCAACATCCCCCAGGTACCCGGTGCCAATTTGCCGGCAACCGTTGCCATCCGCCAGGTGGTGAAAATACCCCTGATTACCTCGGGGCGCATCGAGCTGGATGTCGGCGAAGCAGAGCTGCGAAAAGGCAGCTTCGATTTTCTCGGCCTGGGGCGCAAACTGCTCGCCGATCCCCAACTGCCGAATAAGCTCGCCGCCGGCGACACGGCATCGATTCGCCCCTGCGTCTACTGCATTACCTGCGCCAGCGCCATCTACACCGGCGACGCCACGCGTTGTGCCGTCAATGCCGAGGTCGGCGTCGAGCACCTGCGCATCGCCCGCCCGCGGTCCAGCACGCCGCGCCATATTGTTGTGGTGGGAGGCGGGCCCGCCGGCATGGAGGCGGCGCGCCTGCTCGCCGCTGACCAGCACAGAGTCACGCTGCTGGAACGCGGGCCGCGGCTGGGCGGCACGCTGCAGTTCGCATCCCTGGCCTATGAACCCAACCAGCGCTTCCTGACCTGGTTGCGCAGAGAGGTCGGCAAGGCGGATATCGACCTGCGCCTGAACACTGAGGCAACACCTGCGCTGCTTGCGTCTTTGGGCGCCGACGCCGTTATCGTGGCAACCGGTGCCAGGCGTGACCTTCCGGAGATCCCCGGCAACGATCAGCACCACGTATTCAGCGGCGACGACATGCGCAAGCTGATCCTGGGCGAAAGCTCCGAGCGACTCACGGCGCGCACCAGCCCGCTGACCCGACTGGCAACGCGTATCGGTGCGGCGACCGGCCTCAGCGCCAATCTCAATCTGGTGCGCAAACTGACCCATACCTGGATGCCGCTGGGCAGGCATATCGTAATCATCGGTGGCGAGCTGGTGGGCGTCGAGCTGGCCGAGTTCCTCGCCGAGCGCGGGCGCGTGGTCACCGTGGTCGATGAAGCGCCGCGCTTTGGCGCCGGGCTGCCCATTGTGCGCCGCATGCGCCTGCTGGCAGAGCTGCGGGAGCACGGCGTCGCACTGCAGCCCTCCGCAGCCGATATCCGCATCGAAGCTGATGCCGTCACCTTCCGGGACGCGACCGGCAGTGCACAGCGGGTCACAGCACAGCAGGTGATTGTTGCCAAGGGCGCCACCGGCGATACACGCGTCGCACAGCAGCTCCGCGGCGCGGGTTTTGAGGTCCATGAGGCCGGCGACTGCACCGGCGTTGGCTATATCGAGGGGGCCATCCGCAACGCCCAGCAGGTCGTCGATGCCATCAATGCCGGTATCGCCCCTGCCACAGAACACGGCATGGAGACCGCAACAGCGTGACGCTGTACACCGATCGACAGAAAGGTGCGGGATGAAAGCAGTACGCTGCCACAATCATGAAATACACGTGCACGACGTGCCGGCACCCAGCGGTGAAGGTGTGCGGGTGAAGGTGGCCGCGGCCGGCATCTGCGGCAGCGACCTGCACTTCTGGCAGGGCGGGTTTCCCGTGCCGTTCACCCTCGGCCATGAGATATCAGGCATCACGCCCGACGGGCGCTGGGTGGCCATCGAGCCAACCGTCTACTGCGGTCACTGCGAGCGCTGTGTGCGGGGTGACTACAACCTCTGCGTGCGCGGCAGCGATGCGGTGCTGGGGGTGGGCCGGGACGGCGGCATGAGCGAAGAGATCATCGTGCCCGAACACTGCCTGGTGCCCCTGCCGGGTGGCATCGCGGTGGAGGATGCCTGCCTGGTCGAGCCGCTGTCGGTGGCGGTGAGAGGTATCGCCATGGCGGGCATCAGCCATCGGCACAAAGTTGCGGTGATCGGCGGCGGCACCATCGGCCAGTGCGCCGTGGTGGTGGCGCGCCAGGTCAGTCCCCGGGTGCACCTGTTCGCACGCCATCCCGCGCAACAGCGCGCCGGCGAAATTCTCGGCGCGACGCTGGACGGCGCCACAGACGACTACGATCTGGTGATTGACTGCGCAGGAACGGATTCGGCGATGGCGCAGGCCGCCGACCTCTGCCGCCCCGGTGCCACCATCCTCATGCTGGCCTCCTACTGGGGCGGTTTAACCCTGCCGGCAATGCAGATGATGATGAAGGAACTGCGCACAGTCACCTCCATGGCACAGGCGCGTCAGGGGCTTGTGCGTGATGTGGATATCGCCGCCGCCACCCTCGCGGGGAACCCGCTGATCGCGCCCACCCTGATTACCCACAGGCTGCCCCTGGAGGCGGCCGCCGAGGCATTTGCGATTGCCGCCGACCGCAAGCAGGGTGCGATCAAGGTGGCCTTCAGCCCTTGACGGCCGCCCCTTCTGCGGGGCGCGAACCCGGGCCGCTGCGCTCGATCAACGGGATCATCACCACGGCCAGCAATAACAGCAGCACAAACGCCATGAAGGCCATGTCGTAGGACCCGGTAACATCACGGATCCAGCCCGCGAGGGGCGGTGTCAGCAGATTGAACGGGAGCAGTACCGGCGACATCAGCCCCATGACCCTGCCATAGTTGAGCACGCCGTAGATCTGGGCGAGCAACGAGCTCCACACCGGCAGCATGCCGCCGCCACCCAGCCCCAGAATCAGGCTGCCCGCAAGCAGCCTGGGCATGTCCGGTGTGCCCCAGAACAGCGCGAGGCCCAGCATCATCAACAGCATGATGGCGGCGAGCGCGAGCCGCACATCGAAGCGGTCGGCACACCACCCGAACAACAGCGTCCCGGGCACCGCCGCCAACGCCAGATTGGCAATCAGCATGGCACCCTGCTCGCGCGTGGCGCCGGTATCGAGGACAAACGGCGTCAGGCTGCCCACCGTAGCCGTGAACGCGGCGAACATGAAACCCACCGATACGGCGATTACCCAGAACGCCCGGTGCCGAATAATCGTGTCCGTGGAGTTGAAGCGCGCGCCGGTGTGTGCCTCGTGGTCAGCATCACCCTCCGGCAGCGGCGGCGTGTAACCTTTGACCGCCGGGCGATCGGCCGCCATCAGGGCCACGGGGACGGCAATCAGCGCAATCACCGCGGCAAATACCTGCAGCGCGACACGCCAGCCCAGCAGATCGGTCAGCCAGCTGATGAGTGGCGGAAACAGGAAGCCCCCGAAGGACGTCCCCGCCCCGGCAATACCCAGGGCGAGGCCCCGTTTGCGGGTAAACCAGCGTGCCAGCAGGGTGGACGCTGACAGTGGCCCCAGCAGCACATAACCGAAACAGAATATCAGACCGTAAACTGCCGGCACCTGCCACATGGCGGTGGTCATGGAAAGCAGCACGAAACCCAGGGCGGTCATCAGGATGGCGAAAATCATGATCAGGCGCAGTGACAGCCGATCGATGGCAATCCCCGCCATCGGCGACACAACGCCGGCCCCCAGCGTCATGCAGGTGAGACCCAGCATCAGCGCCATCCGGCTGGCGTCGAAGGTCTCGGCCAGGGGCACCGCGATCACACTGTAGGAGTAGCTGAGGGCACCGGCACCGGTGGCCTGGATCAGAAAAGCAACCACCAGCTGCAGCCAGGGCCAGTGCTGCGTGCGTATCATGCGCCAAGCGCCTCAAACAGGGTTTTCATGGTTGCATGCCTGTGCAGGATTTGATTTTTATACTACGGTTAATCTTAATGAGTGGATCGCGCGGGGGTCAAGGTAAACCGGACCCGCTCGATACGATTACCGCGAAGGGAGAGCAGGATTGATGTACAAGTCCATGGCGCTATTGAAGTGCAAGCCGGAACTGACCCGGGAACAGTTCATCGACTACTACGAAACGCGGCATGCGCCGCTGATCTGCGCGCTGCTGCCGGAAGTGTGCGGCTACCGACGCAACTTCATTCACAGCGAGGGAGCCTTTCTGAACCCGGGTGCCGCCACGCGCGACTACGACGTGATCACCGAACTGTGGTTTGCCGACCGCGCAGCGTATGAGGCCGCCATGGAACGTTGCGCCAACCCCGAAACCGCCCGCAGAATCGCCGAGGATGAAGAGCAGTTCCTGGACCGATCATGCACGCGCATGTTCGTGGTCGACGAGCACATCTCGACCCTCTCGCGCTAGACCCGCTGGACCTGTCCTGTCGCGACGACCTGGGAGTCGCCCGGCTCCCTGAAGCTCGCGAGCGTTTCCAGGTACCGCTGCGGCACCGGCATACCCAACCGGGCCCTGACCTCTGCCAGGGGATCCGCCAGACAATCCTCGAGCCGCAGCGCAGGCAGCCAACGCGATGCCCGGCCCAAGGCGGCGCCCTCCTCGATACAGGCATCCAGATCAACACCCGGAGGAAAGCGCCTGCGCGCGCTGTGGCGGGCCATGAAAACAATGAAGGCGATGCCCCGATTGTAGGTTTGTGTCGTCATAAAGGACAACAGGCACAGCTCACCCAGTGGATCGGGGCCGTACCCCGTGAGCACATGCTGGAGGTCATGGATGTCGCGCAGGCGGTCGGCGAGCCACTGTTCATCCTCGGTAAGCCCGGCATGTCGCTGTGAGGAAGCGCTGGCTGCGACCAGACCCTCTGCCGTGATGCCCTGGCGCTCCATCAGGTCGACATAGCTGCGACCCACCGTGCCCTCGGGCAGGGCTTGCAGCCGCGCACGATCGCAGAGCAGGGGCAGAATCTGCGCCCGGGATTCGAGCAGGCTACGGCCTTCGGGCGTCTGCCGCAGACGCGTCACCGCGCGGGCGATGCTGTCTCCCTTGAGCGCCTCGATAACCCGAAACACCTCCTCTGTTGCATCCGGGTTGGCGATCAGACGGCGCACCGACAACAGCGCCTGCAGCGGGCGGACTCGATTCGCCAGTATCCTTGAAACCGCTTTCAGCACCATCGTCGCTCCTGCCACAACACCGCGTGTCCCCTGCACCTCACCACTCCAACTATAGCAGTTCGCACTACCCTTATCATCGCGCCCACCGCCGCAATGCGACGTATTTCCATCAAACGCGACCGGTTGCTGTCATCGGGCAGCGCTGGCATCTACAGTGCAGGCAACACGATGACCAGGGAGGGTCCAGCCGTGCCAGTCTCCGACATTCCACCCCTGCGGGTAACAGGCCCGCGTGTGCTGCTCTGCGCTGTGGCCCTGCTGTTGCCGCATGCCAGCGCCGGCGCCCAGGAGCCGGACGCCAGCCTGGAAACCTGCCGCAAGCTGCAACAGAAAATTGAGCGTCTCGACGACCGGCGCCAGCACGGGGCATCAGCGAGCCAGATGGACCGCTGGAAGCGCCAGCGCAGCGATCTCAAGGATCGCTTCAACGCACTGCGCTGCCGCCACTGGGGCAACCGGCTGCGCTGAGTGAAACGACCGGTAAAGGGCTCTTTTTGCACTTTTTTGCCATTTGCCGTCCACAAGCAGCGACAGCGGCGCTAATCTGGGTCCTTGAACGTATAGCCACCATCAAACCAGGCCTCATCGATTCATGTTCAGGACCGCCAGGCAGATACCGCAACAGATTGTGACATACCGCGAGAGCGGGGGTGGCTGGCCGCGCGTTGTCTGGTGCATACACGACACCCGGGCCGGTCACCGGCAGCAGCTGCAAGGACTGGCACAGGCCCTGCAGATACAGCAGAACGCCGCGGTGTACTGGTTGCCCTACACCGCTTCTCCGCGCGGCCTGCCCCCACCGGAGCTGATTCTGGTGTGCGGCAGGCGCACCCACTGGGCGGGCCTGCGTGCACGCTGGCGGCATGGCGGCAAACTGGTGGCCCTGATGAACCCGGGCCTGCTGCGCCGGCTGTTTGATGCCTGCATCGTGCCGGAACACGATGGGCTGCGGGTCTCGCCTCGCACTATCGTCACGCGAGGCCCCCTCAATCCCCTGCAGCCCGCCGGACAGGGCGATCCACAACGCGGGCTGATACTGGTCGGCGGTCCGTCGCGTCACTTTCACTGGGATAGCGAGGGTGTACTGCAACAGATACAGCGACTGCGCAATGCACTGCCCGGGGTGGAGTGGCTGCTGGCCACATCGCGCCGCACGCCGGAGGACTTCGTCCACGCCCTGCGTACTGTTGCCGATCAACACTGTCGCGTGCTCACCGCCGCAGAGACCGCGCCGCGCGGCCTGGCGGCGCACTATCGGGAGCGCGGCATTGCCTGGGTAACAGCGGACAGCGCGGCAATGCTCTACGAGGCACTCAGCGGCGCCGCCGCCGTGGGCGTGCTGAACCTGCAACCCTGCGGGGCAAACCGGCTGCAGGCGGGGCTGGAGAAGCTCATTGCGCAGGGCGACGTGGCGGAACTGGAAACGGTTGAGCGCACGGGGGCCATGCCCGCCGCCCGCCCGCCCCTGCATGAAGCCCAGCGCGCGGCCGCTGCGCTGCGCGCGCGCCAGATCGCCTGGAGCCACGAAGGCCATTGCTCCAGACCGGACAAATAACGTACCTTTACCCCTGCACAGCAAAAGGGCAATGCATGGAAACCCTGAAACACTTCACCGCCGGTTTTCTCGACGCCTTCACTTTTCTTTTCGCGCTGGCGGTGCTGTGCCTGATCGTGGCGGTGTGCTGGATGTACATCGTTGATGTGCGCCAGACCACGCACAGTATTCGTCGCAATTATCCGGTGCTCGGCCGGTTTCGCTACTTCTTCGAATTCATCGGCGGCTTTTTTCGCCAGTACTTCTTCTCCCAGGATCGCGAAGAGCTGCCGTTCAACCGCGCACAGCGCTCCTGGGTCTATCGCGCAGCGAAGAACCTCGACTCCACGGTCGCATTCGGTTCCACCCTGCCGCTGAATCAACCCGGGGACGTTATTTTTCTCAACGCACTGATTCCGCCGCTGGATGAAGAAATACCGGCGCGGACGGCCATCGTTTTTGGCGAGGGTCATGCCCGCACGCCCTACAGCACCCTGTCCTTCTTCAACATTTCGGCAATGAGCTTCGGCGCCATTTCAGAGCCTGCGGTGCGCGCCCTGTCCCGCGGCGCAGCCAGGGCCGGCATCTGGTTGAACACCGGGGAAGGCGGCATCTCGCCCTTTCACTATGATGGTGGCTGCGACATTGTCTTCCAGATAGGCACCGCCAAGTACGGGGTGCGTGATGCGGAGGGCCGGCTGAGCGACGATCGGCTGCGGGAAATCGCCAGCCACGAGCAGGTGCGGATGTTCGAGATCAAGCTGTCCCAGGGTGCCAAGCCCGGCAAGGGTGGCATCCTCCCCGGGGCAAAGGTCACACAGCTGATTGCCACCACACGCGGTATTCCGGAGGGACAGGATTCCATCAGCCCCAATCGGCACCCCGAGGTGCGCACAATCGACGATCTGCTGGGCATGATCCGCCACGTGCGCGAAGTCACCGGCAAACCCACCGGCATCAAGTTCGCACTGGGAGAAAGCAGCTGGCTGGACGAGTTCTGCCAGCGCATCAATGAGCTGGGGCTGGACTACGCGCCGGATTTTGTGACCATCGACAGTGCCGATGGCGGCACCGGCGCGGCACCGCAGAGCCTGATCGACCTGATGGGACTGCCCCTGCGCAGCAGCCTGCCGCTGGTGGTCGACAAACTCCTGGAGTATGGGCTGCGCGGTCGCATCCGGGTGATCTGCTCCGGCAAGATGATCAACCCCTCCGGCGTTGCCGCTGCCCTGTGTATGGGCGCCGACTGCGTCAACTCTGCCCGCGGTTTCATGTTCGCGCTGGGTTGCATACAGGCATTGCAGTGCAACAAGAACACCTGCCCCACCGGCGTCACCACCCACGACCCCGACCTGCAGCGCGGCCTCGACCCCACAGACAAGGCAGTGCGCGTGGCAAGTTACGCCACCAACCTGATGCACGAGGTGGAAATCATCGCCCACTCCTGCGGCGTGCCAGAGCCGCGCCTGCTCGACCGGCGGCACGCCCGGGTCATCAATCCCCAGGGGCTGCCTGTGCCCCTGTCCGAGGTCTACATCTCACCGCAGGCCAGTAACGGCAGCAACACGAGGGCAATCCATTGACCGTCGCGGGCAGGATCAACCTGATGGTGGTCAGCACGGCCAGCGTCATGGCGCTGCTCATCCTCGTCAGCAGCGGCATCAGGGAGTATTTCGTGCTGCGCGATGGGCTTGTCCGCGAGCTGACCACCGAAATCACCCGGGAAACCGCGCTGGCCGCCGACCTGCAGCTGCGCGAGCGACGCACCCTGCATGACTTCCTGGAACGACTGCAGACCTTGTCGCCTGCCATCAGCTATGTGCGCATCGATACCGTGGACGGCATTGAAGTTGTGGAGCAGTCGCGCATTGAGGAGATCGAGGGCAAGCTGCCGCCGCTGAACGTATTGCGCGGCGGCGCGACCCATGCCGATACCGGCCTGTCTCCGCAGCGGGGTCTGCCGCCTCCGGAAGCGGCGCGCCTGATGGCCAGCCTGACCGGCGGCGAGCTGGTGTTGAATGCCTCCATCCCCATTCTGTCCGGGCTGAATCCACTGCGCGAGGACCTGACCCGCCGCGACTTCGGCGAGTCACTGGCACAACCCACCGGCAGCCAGTTCGTCGCTGGCTACGTGCATGTGGGCATCAGCCGCAGCATGCTGCTGGTCCTGCTGCTGCCCACCCTTGGCACACTGGCGGGCATCGCCCTGGGGCTGCTGCTGGTCGGCAGCCTCATCGTCACCCGCTACACACGCAAACTGACGGGACCGCTGGCGCGACTGGCGCGGATGGCCGATGACATTACCGCCGGCAACGTTGGCGAACCGCTGACCATAGACGGAGAAGGCGAGGTCAAGGAAATCGCCAATGTCCTGAACGCCATCATCGGCGGACTGCACAACTACAAGACCCAGATCGGCGTTGACCACCAGCTGCTGAGCATGAAGGTAGAAGAGCGTACGGCCCAGCTCTCCCAGCGCAACCAGGAGCTGAACCAGGCTGTGCGGCAGGTCACCGAGACCAAGGACCGCTTGCGCCAGATGGCCTATTTCGACAGCCTCACCTCGCTGCCCAATCGACGGCTCTTCACCGAACAGCTGGACCTGTTACTGCGCCTCAGCAAACGCAACAACGAGAAGCTCGCGCTGCTGTTTCTCGACCTGGACAACTTCAAACGCGTGAACGATTCCCTCGGGCACAGCGCCGGTGATGCGCTGCTGAAAGAGGTTGCACGGCGCCTGGCGGCCTGCGTCCGCGAAAGTGACGTGGTGGCCCACTTCGTTGATTCGGATTCGCGGATTGATGTGTCGCGACTGGGTGGCGATGAATTCACCGTGGTGCTGAATCAGGTGGAGGACGAACGGGCGGTGCGCACCGTGGCGCAGCGGCTGCTGGATACGCTGCTGCAGCCAGTGTCGATCGGTGACCACGAGCTGGTGATTACCCCCTCCATCGGGATCGCCATGGCGCCGGACCATGCCAGCGACCTCGAGGGACTGTTGAAGGCCGCTGACACCGCGATGTTCCACGCCAAATCCCAGGGCAAGAACACCTACATGTTCTACACCCGGGATATGGACGCTGCCGGCGTGGAGCGCCTGCGTCTGGAGACCGACCTGCGCAAGGCGCTGGAACGCAACGAACTGCTGTTCCACTACCAGCCCCAGGTCGACACGCGCACCGGGACAGTGATCGGCGTGGAAGCGCTGATTCGTTGGCAGCATCCCGAGCAGGGCATGATTCCGCCCTTCCGCTTTGTGCCTGTGGCCGAGGAAATCGGCCTGATTGGCGAACTGGGCAGCTGGGGCATCCGCCAGGCCTGTCGCGAGCTGGTGGATCTGCGACAGCAGGGCTATGCGCTGCCCAAAATCGCCGTCAACGTATCGGCCCTGCAGTTCACCCGGAATTTCTGCCCCATGGTGCGCGAAGCGCTGCAGACCAGTGGCCTGCCGGCTTCCTCACTGGAACTGGAGCTGACAGAAAGCATTCTGGTGGAGGACAGCGAAACCACCGTGCGCACGCTGCGCGAACTGAAAGCCATGGGCCTGCGCCTGTCAATCGACGACTTCGGCACGGGCTATTCCTCGCTGAGCTACCTGAGCCGCTTCCCGCTGGACGAGTTGAAGATAGACCGCAGTTTCGTTATCGATTTTGACAAGAGCGAGAACGATGCAAGCCTGGTACGCGCGATCATCGCGATGGGCCAGTCAATGAACCTGGATCTCGTCGCCGAGGGCGTGGAAACCAGCGAGCAGTTCAACTTCCTCACCACCCAGGGTGCGAGCGTCATCCAGGGCTACCTGTTCAGCCGCCCGGTCACGGCAGAGGAGCTGAAGCCGATGCTGGCACCGGGCTACTTCATGGAACAGATTCGCGAGATTCGCGCCGAGCTGTGATGCCTCCCCGAGGGTCTCAGGCGTCGCCCTGCCCCTCACCGGACTCCGCACGCTTCAGGCGCTGGATATTTTCCAGATTCTGCTTGTAGGCAGCAGCGACTTTTTCCACACCTGATGCATGCAAGCCGCCGGAATTGCCCGCCACAGAATAGGTGGCATATACCCCGGACGCAGTCATCAGCGCCGCGGAAACCACCCGCGTGGGCACGCCCTCGTTCTTCATGGTATTGGCCAGTGCGATGAATCGTTCCATGCACTGTTGATGGTTTTCTGCGTCAGCTGCACTCATGGCTAGGCATTCTCCTGAAAGTGATGCGCGCCAGTTTAGCACCAGAAGGGCCGGTATTCACCGGCACGGGGGCACAAACGCCGCCTAGCACAGCTCCGGCAGGAGAAATTCCGCGCTGGCCTGAGCCCAGTCCCCAAACAGCCCGCCGCTGATCCCCCCCAGATGCTCGCGGTAGCGACTCACCGCCGCCTCCAGCCGCGCGGGATCGCAGGCCAGTGCATCGACCTGCAGCCAGTCGCGCCAGGGCCGCGCCAGGGACCAGTTGGGATCATCGATCTCGCAGTTCGGCAGCCGGTAATGCAGCGTCGGGCGCGAGCCCACACGGTCGTCCGGGATCGCGGCGCGGACACGCGGCTGATCAAGATGGGAAAACAGCGGCAGCATGTCCAGCGCCCGGTTGCGCGTGGGATTGGCCGCCAGATAGTCCGCTATCAGCTGCTGCTCATCCGGGTTGTAATCCGGGGCGAGCAGCCGGCTGACATAGGATTTCTCGTAGGGATCAATGTAGGGGGTGATACGCCGGCTGACGTTCACCTTGCTGCGCATGCGGAGCCAGTCCGACAGGCAACAGAAGGCGCGCAGGTAGGCGAGAATGGTAGCCGCATCCAGGCCGGGCAACTCCGGGTTGAGATGCAGCCCGAAGGCATAATGCGGCGCATCGGCGGTGCCACGTGCACCGCTACGCTGCAGCACCTGCAGCAGGGCGCCCAGGCGCCAAAGGTCGGACATGGCGATGGGCGGGCTGACCACCTCAAACGGGACCAGTTGCTCCGCCGCCAGTTTGAGCATGTTCTCGCCCAGCGTGGCCAGCTCATCCGAGGCCACATCGGCCCGCTCGCGGCCGCGGCGCTTGAGCCACGCCGAGTCGAGCTCCACCTTGAAGTCACCCAGCTCGGTGTTCCTCACCAGGCTTTCGTAGGGGGACACCGTATCCAGTTCGCCGCCAAGCTGCTCGCGAATCAGGTTCGCGATCTGCTCCAGACGGATGCCGGAGAACTCCAGTTCCACGCCCACCCGGCGAGCGTCACCCTCTGCGGTGTGCAGCCTTGGAGGCAGCGGCCAGAGCGAGGCGCGGTAGTCGTTGTCCAGTGCGGATTTCATGTCATTCAGCACCTGTTGGCAGAGCGCGACGGCGCTGCTGCCACTGCAGCACAATCACTGTCAGAGCGGGCAGCAATGTCAGGGTAACAGCTGCGGAGCCCAGAATGCCAAACATGACAATGACGCCCACGCCGCGATACAGTTCCGTGCCGGCCCCCGGCAGCAAGACCAGCGGCGCCAGGCCACTCAGGGTGGTGATCGTAGACATGGCAATAGGTCGCAGGCGCGCGTCCACTGCCTCCTGCACGGCCGCTACCACCTCCATACCGGCGGCGCTCACATTGGCCACCGCCCGATCCACGATAAGAATGGGGTTGTTCACCACTGTTCCCATGAGGATCAGGAAGCCCAGCATGGAAATCATGTCAAAGGGCTGCACAATCTCCGCCAGACCGAACAGTGGCAGCCAGCCCCCCACTGCATTCAGCAACCACAGGCCAACCATGCCGCCCGCGATGCCCAGCGGAATAGAGGTCATGATCAACAGGGGATAGCCCCAGTGACTGAAGATCGCCACCAGCAGCAGGTACACAATCAGCAGCGCCACCAGGTAGTTGCCCAGCAGTGAGGCACGCGTGGCGTCCAACTGGTCCGCGGCACCGGAAATTGCCAGCGTCACCCCGGCGGGCACCTCCCCTGCCGCCATCAGGCCACCCACCACATCCTGACGAACAATCGCCACGCCGGTCTCCAGGGGTACCGACCTTGGCGGGATAATATTCAGCGTGACCGTGCGGCGCCCGTTGACTCGTCTTACCTGGGCGGTGTCCACCGTCTCGGTAATGCTGGCCAGCGAACCCAGCGGCACGACGGTCCCGACCGGCGTGTATACCGGAAGATGCGGCAAGGCGTCCAACGACCCGGACTGACCCGCCTCGCTGTACAGGTAGATGTCCACCTTGTCGTCGGCGAGGAAGAATTCATCGATATAGCTACCGTCGGTCAGCGCGGCCACGGTGAACCCGATCGCCTCGGCATCCAGCCCGAGTTCGGCGGCACGCTCCCAATCTGGTCGCACTTCGACCAGCGGCTGGGCCAGCGTCAGTGACGATGGCCGGCTCTGGATACGCGGATTCTCGAAGGCCGCGTCGGCGCGGCGGTAGGCGGCCAGCGCCACGGTATAAATGTCTGTCAACTCCGTACCAGACACATCCAGGTTCACGCTGCGCGTGCCGCCATCATTGCTGGTAATGATCGAGCCGCGTGCAGCAAAGGCGCGCATGCCGGGATACCTCTCGAACACCGCGGACAGCGCATCCATCAGGGCGTCCACATCCGCCGCATTGATCGGCTCGGCGATGATGCGCACCTGGTCGGGCGCAACGCGCATGTTCATGTAGGCCATGGCCGGCACGCTTGCCTCGCCGCGCCGGAATGCTGCAGGATCCGCGTCCACGTAGGGCAGCAACTCCCTGCGTACCTCTTCTGCGATGTCTGCCATCGCAGCAAGGTTGTATCCGGGGGGTGCGCTCATCAGGGCGAACACCTTGGGCTCCTCACCCTCGGGCAGGTACTCCGCGGCCGGCGTGAGAACCATCACCGCCAGCAGACTGGCGGTCGCCACACCGGCGACGCAGGCAACACGTCGACTGCCACGGGCCAGGAGCCAGGCGACGCCTTCCAGCGTGCGTGCGCGCAGGCGCCCTGCACCGCCCTCGCTGCTGCCGCTGCGCCCGAGGTTGAGGCGCGCTGCGGCGGCCGGCAATACGGTAATGGCGACCAGCATGGAAGCCAGGATTGCCGCCGAGATTGCGATCGCCACATCGGAATACAGCTGCCCCGCTTCCTCTTCCACGAAAATGACGGGGATGAACACCAGAATCGTCGTTGCAGTGGAGGCAAATACGGCGGGCCAGACCTGGCGCACACCCTCCACCGCGGCGCGCAGGCGGTTGGCACCCCGGCGGCGCTCCAGGGCGATGCTCTCCAGCACCACGATGCTGTTGTCCAGCGTCATGCCGATGGCGAAGGCAATGCCGGCCAGCGAGATGACGTTCACGGTGCGCCCCGCCAGAAGCAGGCCCAGAAACGCCACGATAATACACAGCGGCACGCCCATCACCCCGACCAGCGTGGCACGGGCAGAGCGCAGGAACAAATACATCACCAGCGTGGCAAACATCGCGCCCAGCAGAAGGTTCTGCCAGACGTTGCGCACCGAATCCTGCACGTAACGCACATCGTCCGAGACCGGCAACATCTCCAACCCGGCTGGGGCGAGCACTTCTTCATTGATGGCGTCCAGTTCAGCCATCATCGCCCGCTTTATGGCGATCACGTTGGAGCCGGATTCCCGCCGCACAGAGAGGAAAAGGTTGGTCTGGTCGTTGAAGAAAGACAGACTGCGCTGCTCAAAGCTGCCCAGTTTCACTTCGGCGACATCACTCAAGCGCGTAATTGCGTCGCCACGGCGCAGCAGAATCAGCTGCTCCAGCGCTGCCGCATCCTCGAAACGCCCGATGGTACGCAACAGGTATTCCCGCTTACCCGACTCCACGTCACCCGCCGAGCGATCGCGATTGCGCGCACGCACGGCCTCGCGCACATCGCTGAGCGTGAGGCCGCGTTGCGCCAGGCGAGCGGGGTCGATGAGAATCTGGATCTGCCGTTCCGCACCCCCTCCCACACCGACTTCGGAGACCCCCGGTACCCGGGCCATGCGCGGCTTTACTGTGTCTTCAATAAAATCCAGTGCCAGATCCACGTCCACCTGCCGCGGGTTACCGGGCAATGGCGTAATGCTGAAGAACATAAAGGCATTCGCCGAAAAGGAATTGGCGAAAATACGTGGCTCATCGACGTTCTCGGGGTAATCCGGCACCTGGCTCAGGGCATTGCTGACCCGAATCAGCATTTCGGTGATATCGGTGCCAAAAGGAAATTCCAGCTCGATTTCGGCACTGCCCGCGCGCGCAGTCGCCACGATGCGGGACAAACTGGGCAGATTGCGCAGGTACTCCTCCTGCTCGATAAGGATCTCTTTCTCCACGTCCTGCGGCGTCGCACCCGGCCAGGTGGTGCGGATGCTGATCACCCGGACATCGAGGTCGGGAATCATCTGCACAGGAATCCGCAGCGCCGCGATGATCCCCACCACCGTCACTATCAGCGCGACGACGGTGACCAGAATGCCCCGGGCGACGATGCGGTCAAAGAAGCCCGCTGCGCCCTCGGTCATTGCGCATCTCCCGTAGGCAGCAGAAGCAGCCCCGGCTGCAGGGCTTCATTGCCTCGCACCACCACCTGCTCGTTCGCCGCGAGGCCCTGCAGAATTTCTATCTGCCCGCCAAAGGCCAACCCGGTGGTCACGGTGTTCTCACGCGCGATCAGTGCATCGCCATCCGCCTCCGCTGTCCAGACAACTACCCGCCCATCCGGGTAGCGCACCAGCGCATCCCGCGGCACCGCGATACCCCGGCGCCCGGTGGCGAGGGCCAAACGCGCGCTGACCGACATTCCGGGCAACAGGCCGGAGCGGGCGTCATCAGCGGGAGCAATACGCAGCAGGAAGGTGCGCGCCGCGGTGTCGGCAACCGGCACCAGGCTGGCGACTCGGCCGGTCAGTTCCCGCGTGGGATCGGCGGCAGTGCTAAAAGTGAGTGGCGCGCCGACCTGCAGCGATGACAGATAATCCTCGGGGACGGCAAAATCCAGTCGCAGGTCGTCCAGCCCCACCAGGTCGAATACGGCCTGACCGGGGTTCAGCCATTCTCCACGTTCCGTGCGGCGCAGGCTGATCACCCCGGGGAATGGTGCACGCAGCGTATGTCGGTCGAGCAATGCCTGCGCCAGCGCCGCCTCTGCGGTCACCTGTTGCAGCTGCGCCCGTGCCGCATCACGGTTCGCGGCCAGTTCGCGCACCGTGGTCTCGGCAATGCCTCGCTGGGGGAGCAACGACTCTGCCTCCTGCAGGCGCCGTTCGGCATCCCGGGCGCGCACCTGCGCCTGGGCCACCGCAGCTCTGGCGGCTGCGTGGCGCAGTTCGGCCAGCTCTGCATCCATGCGCAACAGGACATCGTCCCGGGCCACCTTGGCGCCAGTGTCGACGAGGATATCCTGCACCAGTCCTGCGGCGGCAACCGACAGACTCGCGTTGTGCTGCGCCGTGACTGTGCCCGTCAGGCGCAACTCACGCAGGATCTCGGTCGTCTCGACCGTGGTCAGGCTGACGCGAACACCCGCGTCCGCCATGCACACGGCCGCCACAAGCCAGAGCAACAGCGCGCCACTGCGCCCCCGCCTGAATCTGGCCCGTCCCGATTGTCCTGTCCCCTGCTGCACGCTGCTCTCCCGATTTTCACCTGCATTTGCCGGCCCCCGGCGTTCGCCGGCGACAGGCTGGATACGCGCTCCGCGGCAAATCGTCTCAGTCTGCCAGATACGCCGACCTGTGCTAGGGTAACTGAACGGGACACAAGGTTCCCGCTTGTTCACCCGAATGAGAGGCATTGCCATGAGCACAAAGTACCGCAAGGAAGCGTCCCTGGATGTGGACGGCACACAGTATACGATCTTCCCCTTAGACGCCGCCGGCGGTGACACGCAAACCCTGCCCTACTCGCTGAAGCTGCTGCTGGAAAACCTCCTGCGACATGGCAACGAGCCGTTTGTCACCGACGCCGACATCGAAGCCCTGACGCGCTGGGACCCAAGCGCGCCGCCCAGCCAGGAAATTGCCTTCGTTCCCGCGCGTGTGCTGCTACAGGATTTCACCGGTGTACCCGCCATTGTTGACCTGGCGGTCATGCGCGATGCCATGGTGGACCTGGGTGGCGAGCCCGGAAAAATCAACCCGCTGTCCCCGGTGGAACTGGTCATCGATCACTCGGTGATGGTGGACCATTTTGGCGGCGAGGACTCCCTGGAGCGCAACACGGCGATTGAGATTGAGCGCAATCGTGAACGCTACCAGTTTCTGCGCTGGGGGCAGGAGGCCTTCGCGAATTTCAAGGTTGTCCCCCCCGGCACGGGCATTGTGCACCAGGTCAACCTCGAGTTCCTGGCGCGGGGCGTGTTCAGTGCGGAGCAGGACGGCCGCACGCTGGCCTACCCGGATACCCTGGTGGGCACCGACTCGCACACCACCATGATCAACGGCCTGGGCGTGCTGGGCTGGGGTGTGGGCGGCATCGAAGCCGAAGCCGCAATGCTGGGACAGCCGGTCACCATGCTGATCCCGGAAGTGGTCGGCTTCCGTCTGCAGGGCCAGCTGCCGGAGGGCGCGACAGCGACCGATCTGGTGCTCACCGTGACAGAACAGCTGCGCAAGCACGGCGTGGTGGGCAAGTTCGTCGAGTTTTTTGGCCCCGGCCTCGCTCACCTGAGCCTGGCTGATCGCGCGACTATCGCCAACATGGCGCCGGAGTACGGCGCGACCTGCGGCATTTTCCCGGTCGATGAGGAGACCGTACGGTATCTGCGCCTCACCGGCCGCAGCGACGACCAGCTGCGGCTGGTCGAACGCTACATGAAGGCCATGGGTCTCTGGCACGATGCGGACAGCGTGGAGGCGCGCTACAGCGCCACGCTGACGCTGGACCTGGGCGATGTCGAGCCCTGCATCGCGGGCCCGAAAAGACCCCAGGATCGCGTCCCCCTGCGCAAAGCCAAACAGGCATTCACACAGGTGCTGCGGGAATTCCAGGAGCTCACGGTAGTCTCCGAAGACGAAGGCGGCTGGGAGCAGGAAGGCGGCACCGTCAGTGACGAGGAAGCGACGGCCCTCAATGGCATAACCGTGCAACGGGGCGATGAGTCGTTCCAACTGCAGCACGGAGCCGTGGTGATCGCGGCCATTACCAGCTGCACCAACACATCTAACCCCGCCGTGCTGGTGGCGGCCGGGCTGATTGCGCGCAAGGCCCGCGCCCTCGGCCTGCGGTCACGCCCCTGGGTCAAGACAAGCCTCGCCCCGGGTTCCAAGGTGGTCACCGAATACCTGGAGAAAACCGGGCTGATGGATGACCTGGAGGCCCTGGGTTTCTATCTCGTCGGCTACGGCTGTACCACCTGTATCGGCAACTCGGGGCCGCTGCCTGATGACATCAGTGCGGCGATTGCCAAGGGCAACCTGCTGGTCACCTCCGTGCTTTCGGGAAACCGCAACTTTGAAGGGCGCATTCACCAGGACGTTCGCGCCAATTATCTTGCGTCTCCACCGCTGGTCGTGGCCTATGCGCTGGCCGGCAACATGGATGTCGACCTGCTCAACGATGCGCTGGGGCACGACGCCGACGGCAACCCGGTGACGCTGGCCGATCTGTGGCCGAGCAATGCGGAGATTCGCGACATTGTGGGCGATGCCGTCGATGCCACCATGTTCCGGGAAAAATACGCCGACGTATACAGCGGCAACACCACCTGGAACGACCTGCCTGTTGCCGACAGCGAGCGCTATCCGTGGCCGGAATCCAGCTACGTGCGCAAACCGACCTTCTTCGATGACATGCCGCCGCAGGCCGACGCGGTACGCGGTATTGAGGCGGCCCGCTGCCTGGTCATGGTGGGCGACAGCGTCACCACCGATCACATCTCCCCCGCGGGCGCCATTGCGCCTGACAGTCCGGCGGGGCAATACCTGCAGGAACGGGGCATCGACGTCGACGACTTCAATTCCTATGGTTCACGCCGCGGCAACCACGAGGTGATGATGCGCGGGACCTTTGCCAATATCCGGCTGCGCAACCAGCTGGCCCCTGGCACCGAGGGCAGTTGGACCACCTGCTTTCTCAACGACGAGCAGATGTCCATCTACGATGCCGCGGAGCACTACCGTGAACAACGGGTTCCGCTGCTGGTTATCGCAGGCAAGGAGTACGGCACCGGCTCATCGCGGGACTGGGCAGCGAAAGGCCCCTCATTGCTCGGGGTGCGCGCGGTGATTGCGGAGAGCTTCGAGCGCATTCACCGGTCCAATCTGGTCGGCATGGGTATCCTGCCGCTACAGTTTGCCGACGGAGAGTCCGCTCAAACCCTGAACCTTACGGGCAGGGAGGCATTCAGTATCGGCGCGGTGAAACCCGGGCAGAAACACGTCGCGGTGCGGGTGCGCAATGCGGCGGGCGAGGACCGGGAGTTTCAGGCCCTGATCCGCATTGATACGCCGAATGAATTCAGCTATTACCGACACGGGGGTATTCTGCACTACGTGCTGCGCAAACTCGCCGGCACGGCGGACGAGGGCGAGTAGAGCTGCCTGCTGCCGCTAGCGGCGCCGGTCCTGCAACCGGCGCCGGGAGTGCTCCATCAGCGCCCAGAGGATGTTCCGCGAGCTCACCTGCCCGACCAGCACACCGTTTTCCACAACGGGGCGGCGGCGCTGACGGGTCTCCAGCATGGACTGGGCCACTTCGACGATACTGTCCTGCGGGCCGCAGGCGTTCACCTGGCACGTCATAACCTCGCTGACCAGGGCGTGTTCCGGATCCCCGTCGTTATAGATCGCCGCCAGTATGCCGCGCAGGCAGTCCAGCTCCGACAGCACGCCCTGCACCGCTCCGCTGGCATCCGTGACCGTGAGTCCTGTGAGACCGTGCTCGGTGATGATGCCCACTGCCTCGACCAGGTTGGCGTCCGGACGTATGGTCAGGGGCTGCCGGTGCATGCAGTCGTTGACGGTGCTGGGTTGGGTCATGGCGAGTTCTCCGCGCGTTGCTGATTCACTCACGAGTATAGCTGAGGGGGCCGCGGACGGAAGTCAATCATCGCCGGTGAACACGGCATATTCACGCCACCTCCGCGTTGTTGTGGCTCCGTATGCCTGTATACTATCCCCCCGATTGCAGTTCCATCCCCAAGGTATTCTCCCCATGACCGCCGAACTCTCCGACGCGACTCGCTTCGCGGACCTGAACCTGCCCGATTTCCTCCTCCGCGCACTGACCGATGTCGGCTATGAAACCCCGTCAGCCATCCAGGCACGCACCATACCGCCACTGCTGTCGGGCAGCGACCTGGTGGGCCAGGCGCAGACGGGTACCGGCAAAACCGCTGCCTTTGCCCTGCCGCTGCTGGCAAAGCTGGATATCAAGCAGAAAACCCCGCAGGTCATGGTGCTCACACCCACCCGGGAGCTGGCCATTCAGGTTGCCGAAGCGTTCCAGAAGTACGCTACGCACTTGCCCGGGTTTCACGTGCTGCCCATCTACGGCGGCTCCGACTACCGTGGGCAACTGCGCCAGCTGCAACGTGGTGTGCACGTCATTGTCGGCACACCCGGCCGCGTAATGGACCACATGCGTCGCGGCTCACTGGACCTGGGTGGGCTGCGCTCGCTGGTACTGGATGAAGCGGACGAGATGCTGCGCATGGGCTTCATCGATGACGTCGAGTGGATTCTGGAACAGACACCGCCGACCCGGCAGGTCGCGCTGTTCTCCGCCACCATGCCCACAGCCATTCGACGTATCGCACAGCATCATCTGCAGTCACCACAGGAAATCACCATTCAGGTGACCTCCATGGCCAATTCGTCGATTCGACAACGGGTATGGATGATGGCCGGTGTGCACAAACTCGATGCACTGACGCGCATACTCGAAATGGAGGACTTTGATGCCATCATCCTCTTTGTGCGCACCCGCATCGCCACGACCGAATTGGCGGAGAAGCTCTCAGCGCGCGGCTATTCAGCGGCGCCGCTGAACGGCGACATCCCCCAGCAGCAACGCGAAAAAACCGTCGAGCGGCTGAAAAACGGCAACCTCGATATCCTGGTGGCCACCGACGTCGCCGCCCGCGGACTGGACGTGGAACGCATCAGCCATGTCATCAACTATGACATCCCCCAGGATGTGGAAGCCTACGTGCACCGAATCGGCCGCACCGGCCGGGCCGGACGCAAGGGCGAAGCCATTCTGTTTGCGGCCAACCGCGAGCGGCGTCTGCTCAAGGCCATTGAACGGGCCACGTCGAACATCATTGAACCCATGCAGTTACCGAGTGCGCAGGAAGTGCAGGACAAGCGCAGCGATCGCTTCAAACAGCAGATCACGGCCACCCTCGACACCCGCGACCTGGACGCAGCGCGCAAACTGGTCAGCGACTACCAGCATGAGTACGGTGTGCCCATGGTTGACGTGGCTGCCGCGCTGGTCCTGTTGGCGGGCGGCGGCAAGGCAGACGTGGCCGGGAAGACGCAGGACAGTGCCCCGGCGGCTGCGAGCGGACGTGACAAGCCAGCGCGTGCCGAGCGACCTGCCCGGGAAGAGCGCGAGGCCCGTGAGCCCCGGGAGCGTCCGCGCCGACAGGAGCGTGACAGCGAGCTGTCAAAGGGCATGGAGCGGTTCCGCATCGAGGTGGGCCACAAACACGGCGTCAAGCCCGGCAACATCGTGGGCGCTATTGCCAACGAAGCCGACATCGACAGTGAGCACATCGGCCGCATTATCATTCACGATGAGTACAGCACAGTCGACCTCCCCGAGGGCATGCCAGCCGAGATCTTCGACCACCTTCGCGGCGTCTGGGTCAGCGGGCAGAAACTGAACCTGCAGCGAGATTCATCCGCCGCCCACGCAGCCGACGGCAAACCTGCGACGGCCCGCAAGCACAGCAGCAAACCGGGATTGAAGCCTGGCAAAAAGCCGGCGAAGCGCAAGCCCCGCGCCTGAGTGCGGGGCCTGCGCGCGGTCAGCCCATGGACTGGCTGACCATGCGCACCAGACCCACGACGCTGACCGTGAGCAGGCCCACACCGAGTACGCGAAAGAACACAGCGGTATCAGCACGCAGGGTATAGGCGTGAAAACGCAGACCCAGGACATGGCCAATCGCGGCGCAGGGGAGCAGCCAGAGGTGCTGCCGCCACTGCAGGTCGACGCCGGTCCAGGCGAACGCCGCCAGCTTTATCGCAACCAGCACAAACCAGAGCACGAACAGGGTGTCGCGCAGTTCGTGTCGGGCAACCCGACTCGCCGCCACCGGCACGACCAGCGGCGCCGCAATCAGTGAGGTGCCGCTCACATATCCCCCCAGCATGAGCAGGGCGGCGTCGACACGCGGACTGTTGCTTTTGAACGGGCGTTGCAGGATATAACTCACCGCGTAGGCCCCGACCACCAGAAAGATGAAACTGCTGACCACCGTCGCCGGCAGGGTGAGCACGCCGGCTACGCCAATCAGCTTGGGGACCAGCATCAAGGTAAAGGCGTAGCGCAGGAACGGCCAATTCACCGTGCCCGCAGCCTCGGGAGCCGCTACGTCGTCGTGCCGGGCGTCGCTGCGCCGGGCGTCGTCGCGCCGGGCGTCGCTGCGCCGGGCGCCGCCGCGCAGTGCCCGGCGCGCCCGCAGATGGGCCTGCAGGATGGTCAATCCTGAGAAGAACAGCAAGTGCACGGAGATGATCGGCAGGTAGACCAGCGGTGCGTTGTATACCATGAGCAGGAAGGGCAATGTCAGCACCGCGCCGCCAAAACCGAGACCCGAACGCACGAAGCCCCCCCAGACAAACAGCAGGCCGATCAGCGTCATCTGCCACCAGACGAGGTCAGACATAGGTATTCCGCAGGTCGTCCAGGTCATCCTGCAGGCGATCGAATCCCTTGTAGACCGCCAGTGCCGGCGGGCAGGCGTCAATGGCCTGCACCAGAGCCTGCAGCGCGCCGGGCACCGCCTCCAGGCTGCTCAAGGGGCTCAGATACACCCGTATCGTAAACAGGACAGCTCCGGTGCCGGGCAATCGGTACAATGTCTGGCGCTCACAACGATAGTGCAGGACGCCTTCGGCCGCCACGCTATCCCTGGCGCAGAGCGCAGCTCCCCGCTGCAACCCCCAGTTGAAGCGCTCGACCGGACGCGCAGCGTGAAGGTGCTGGAGAAAGCGTGCCACACGCGGCTGCAGTGCAGCGTTAAACCCCGGGATGGGGCCGTGAATCGTGGACAGCGGCTGCTCGAATTTCTCCTCCAGACGCCAGTGGCTCGGGCTGCATAAACTTGCAGCAGTCAGCACATACTCGTCACCCCGGGGTTGCAGGAGCAACAGGTCGTCCGCCACTGCCAGTGATATCGCCCACAGCGGCTCCGGGTGCTCCTCACCGATATCGACGGCGTACTCCCCGCAATCCAGTTTTGGTCCGGCACGACGGTAGAGATCGGGATGATCACGTACCAGGTGCGTGGCCAACAGCGTGCTCGCCTCGCGCTGTGCCGGCAACGATTCCGGCGTAGCGCAACAAACACGGCTGCCGAGACGGGCACGTACCGCCTGCTTGTGCGCGTGCCAAAACGGGAGCGCTGCATCGGGCTCTATCCACCGCTGCGCATCAAGTGGCGCAAGCCCCATGCTCAACACCTGCGAGTTGCTCATGTGCGGTAGGTACGGTATTGGCGAGGGCACGGGATAGCGATCTCTGGGCTGCAATCGTCGAAGCGCATTCTGCGCCGTTGCGTCGGCGGGAGCAAATTACGCTCACCGACGCTGAGCATAGGCGAGAGTACCGCGCAAGCCCTTGTCGCAAACGCCGCCATTGGTTAGTCTCGCGTTTCCGTCTCGACCACCATCAGGACCCTTGGCATGCCACAGCCGAGATTTAACCTGGCCGGAGTCGTCGCCCTGACTGCGTGCTTGATGTCCCTGGGTGCCGCAGCCGAAGAGGACACCAGAACCGAAAGCACTCCGCCAACGAGCTATTTTGCCGAGTTGGGCGTAGGTGCCGAGTACGATACCAACGTCACCATTGATGAACTGGATGCCAGCACACGGGAAGGGGATTCCGCGGTAACCGTTGAAGGCAAATTGGGTATGCGCACTTATTTCAGTCCCGAGACTGACCTGCGCCTGACCTACGACTTCAACCAGGATATGTACCAGGATTTTTCAGACCTGAACCGGCAAACGCATATCCTTGGCGCCAACCTGAAAACCCAGGCGGGTCGCGTTGACGCCGGATTCTCCACGTTTTATGTCAATTCACTGCTGGACGGCAACGGCTTCCTGGAACTCTACAGGGCGTCACCTTATGTCTCCGGCTTCCTCAGCCAGAAGTGGTTCAGCAGGGCCGCCTATGTCTTCTCCGACAAGCAGATCAAGGAGCGTGCAGAGCGCGACGCCACCACGCACACGGGGGAAATCGATGTCTATTTTTTCGCGCGCGGCTTGCGCAGCTACTTCAATATGGGTTACCGGTTCCGTTCTGAGGACGCCAACCTTGAGCGTCTGGATTTCACATCCCACGCTGCCAAGCTGCGCTACATACGCCGGGTCGATGTTGGTGAGAAAGTGCTCAAGCTGGAAATGGCCTACCGCTATGAAAACCGCGATTACAGTGGACTGACGCCTGGAATAGGCAGCATAGAGGGAGAGCAGCGTCGGGATGAGCGGCATCGGGTGCAGCTGGACCTGGAGTACCCGCTGTCAAAACAGGGCGCGCTGCAGCTCTACTTCGCCTACGGGGACTACCGCTCCAACTTCCAGATCAGCGACTTCGAACAGGGCATTGTCGGCAGCCGCTATGTTTATCGCTGGTAATCAGCCGTTTACGCGCAACACCCCGTAGCCGTACACATCATCGCGCCCGGGCACACCCTCGTCCTGCACACTGCTGAGCAGCGCTTCCCGCACATCTTCATAAGGCGACAGCAGACGCAAACGGGCAGCGGCGGTAGCCACAAACGGCACGGCAAAGGACGTGCCTGACGAGGTGGCATAGCCACCGCCGGACCGCGCATGCAACAGGCCGACACCCGGCGCCGCCAGGTCAACATAGTCGCCGCGGTTCGCCAGCCTGAACACGCGCCCGTGGGCATCGACTGCCGTCACTGCCATGACTGACGGATAGGCGGCGGGATACATGGGTTTGGCCATGGGACCACCGTTTCCCGCTGCAGCGAGAATCAGCACGCCACGCGACGCAGCGCGGCTCAGCGCTTTCTCCAACAGGCGATTGGGTGGCCCCGCCAGAGAGATGTTCACCACGTCGACGCCGGATGAGATCAACCAGTCGAGGGCACGCACCAGACTTACGGTGCTCGCGATTTCACCGCGCGCCGCGTCCTGCTCGAATACGGCGGCGGCATAGAGTTCAGCGCTGGGTGCCAGGCCGAGGTAGTCCGCATCCCGACCGGTGAAGATCGAGGCAATGGCCGTACCGTGGAAGGCAGGCAACGTGGCCCCTTCCGTGGCGAACGCACGGCTGTGAATATTGGCCTTCTGCAACGCGGGGTGCGCGGTATCCACCAGACTGTCAATCATGCCCAGACGCAACGCCAGATCGTCCATTCCCGCAGGAAAATGCAATACATTGCGCGGTCTCGCGCCTTCTACCGTATGGTGCACCGGAGCGCTCGCCGTATAAATGTGGTTCAAATCCACTTCGGCGCGCCCGCGCCCCACGACATCGATGACACCTTCACGCACATCATAGATTTCAAAGCTGGAAGGGGCTTCCACTTCTGCCAGCAGCAACCCCATACCCGGCAAGTCTGTCACGCGGTCAAATAGGTATCCCTTGACCGCCAGCTCGTCGAATACCTCGGGCTCTGCCATCACCAGCCACTGCTGTGTCTTGATGCGCGCCTCATCGATCTCCAACTGACTTTCGAGATCCTCTAGCACAGTCGCGATTTCGCTTTCCAGACGATCTTCAATCGCCGCCGCGATGCCGACCTCAACCTGGCCCTCGACCGACGCGGTTACCGTCTGCTCCACGGTTTCTTCAACCGATTTTTCAACCGCACTGGCAACATTCTGCTCAACGGAGGTTTCCACGGAATCCTCTACCGCACCCGCCACCGACTCTTCAACCGTGCTTTCGACGGCGTCTTCCACCGACTCTTCCACGCTGTCGGCGACCGTTTCCTCAACCGATTTCTCCACCGAATCGTCGATCGTTTCCTCGATGGAATCCTCGATGGAGTCCTCAATGGTTTCTCCCACCGCCTGGTCAACGGCTACCTCGAGCTCTTCCTCGATATTCTCGACCACTTCCTCTTCGACGTTTTCCGCGACCTCCTCCTCGATGGATTCTTCGAGATACTCCTCGAACTCCTCTTCATCGAGGCAGCAGGGAACCTGCGCCAACGCCTGGGTGGGCGCCAGCGCGAACAGCACAGAGGCAAGCACACAGGCCGGGAAGGACAGCATCGCGGCACGCAGCGGGGAACACGCTGCGAGTGCCATACGTTGAGAAGCGGACATTACGGTAGACTGTCGCACAGCTTTCACCCTCCACATGGCCAATGCCATCTATAGTAAAGACGAATCATAGCGCGATTAATTCCCCCAAATGGAATAGAATCCGGCGGCTAATCGTCATCTCCAGTAACAGGATCATTATGCCATCGCTGAGCCACTCACAGCGAGAAGTTCTGATGGCAGAACTGAGCAATTTGCGTCGGTTCTGCCTGTCACTGAGCGGGACGTCGGCTGACGCTGACGATCTGCTGCAGATGACCGTAGAGCGCATCCTGGAGAAGGGTATGCCCGATGATGCCGATGCGGCGAAATGGGCGTACCGGGTGTGCCGGAACGCCTGGATTGATGAACTTCGCTCCCGCGAGGTCCGCCAGCGTTACCCGCTGCAGATGGCGTGGGACACCGATGAAGCGCCGTCGGCCGAGGACGACGCGGACAGCGAGCGTGCGCTGGAAGCGGTCGCGCTGGCGCTGGATGCCTTGCCGCCCGAGCAGCGCATGGCCCTGTCGCTGGTTGCGGTGGAAGGCAAAAGTTACGCCGAGGCAGCCGACATATTGGAGGTGCCCGTCGGCACCATCATGAGCAGGGTGGCCCGGGCGAGGGCGCAGCTGCTGAAAAACCGGGAGACCCCGGAATGAGGACGATGTGAAAGGCAACATGACAGATCAGGACTGGGAAGTACTGTCAGCATACCTGGACGGCGAGCTGCCGCCCGCAGAACGCGCGGCCTGCGAGCGGCGTATGGCAGAGGATCCCGCCCTCGCGGCGAATCTGGAGGCGATGCGCGCACTGCAGGCACAATTGCGCGGGACACTGCATGCAGCGGCCGCACGGCAGTCCCTGCCTGAACAGGTGAGCGCACTGCTGGAGAACGCCCCGGTGCGGATCCAGACACAACCCCATCGCCTGCACCGGTTTGCCATCAACAACGCGCGCGGATTCGCCGTTGCCGCATCACTGGCGGCGGCTGCCGCATTGCTTCTGGTACCCCAATGGCAAGCCGAACAACAGGGTGACAGTGGCGCGGTGCTGTCCGCGGCGCTGGAAGCGCTGCCTTCGCGAGCCGACGGCTGGGAAACACTGGCCGATGGCAGCAAGTTGCGTCCGGTACTGAGCTTCCCCAACCATGAGGGCACCTGGTGCCGGGAATACCTCCTGGCCAACGAAGCGCAAACCATTCGCGGTGTTGCCTGCCGTGATGATGGGCACTGGGAAACCCGCGTAGCCGCAGTGCAAACTTCCCTGCAGGACGATGCGGCAGACGCCTACCGACCCGCCAGTGCAGCGGATAGCGACCCGGTCGCCGCCTTCGTGGAGAGCAATGCGAGTGGTGATGCGGCAAGTGCGAAAAGAGAAGCAGGGCTTATTACCAGAAGCTGGCAATAAACCCTGTAGTTCCAGGGCTGGGGGGCTAGCGTTCCCCATCCTGTCCTGAGGCGTTGAAACTCCCCTCCCCTTTACACCCAGCCGGTTGGTTAGCACCTTCTGTACGCTCAGGTTCAGCGGACCTTCAACGAAAATGGAGGCTGACGGGGAAGGCCGCGTGCCCCGGTGCTTGCGCATCCGGGGCACTACCCAAACGGCACTTCGCCGCCCCCTCAAAGTAGTGTTTCACTCCACTTTCAAACCTAAGACGTCTGGCAGCTGCCGCTTATTCCCTGCCAGGGGTAATTTTTTCCCCGCGCCCCTCACTGCTCCAGAGCCAGCACCACATTGACCGTCACCCGATAGCTGTTTTCGCCACCGGCAATGGGTACAGCACCGGCCTCGGCCATCACCGTGTCTGCTCTCGCCATCATCATCGGGCGGGGCTGGTAGGATTGCTCCGAGATATCGAGGATGGCACCCAGGCCCACGTTGGCCGCGGCGGCCAGGGTTCTGGCCCGAGCCAGGGCATCCTGCATTGCCGCCGTGCGGGCCGCCGTGATAGCGGCAGCCGGATCATCGTTGAGAAACTGGATGCCGCCACCCTGATTCACGCCCATCCGCACCGACATGTCTATAATCGCGCCCAGGCTCTCAAGCTGCCGCACACGCACGCTGAGCCCATTACTCACGGTGTAGCCGACGATGCGCGGTGTAGGGGGCTCGCCCTTGACCTGCGCTGGCTCATCGCGGTATCGCGGGTGAATGGCAAACTGTTCGGTTTGCAGGTCGCGCTCCTCGATACCCGCCTTGCGCATGGCCGCCAGCACATCCCGCATCGCCCTGGAGGTTTCCTCGAGGGCCTGTGCAGCCGTCGGCGCGTCCCGCGTCACCGCCAGGGACAACAGCGCCATATCCGGAGGCAGGGTTGCCACGCCTTCACCGGTGACGCGGATCTGCGGATAGGGCCGGTCCTCCGCTGCGACGACCGTGTACGTGAACAACAGCAGCAGGGCAAAGAGGCTCGGGATGCTGCGCGGCAGGTTTTTCATGATAGGTCTCCCTTCGTTTACGACGACTCTGGCCATCAGTCAAAGCGCAGGCGGACACGCGCGCCACCCTGGCCGCCGGAGTCAATGGCCAGGCTGCCCTGATAACTCGCGGCAATGTCTGCCGTGACCGACAGCCCAATGCCCTGCCCCTCACCGCGGCTGTCGGCACGAAAACCGCGCTGCAGAATAGCCCGACAGAGCGCCGGGGCGACGCCGGGGCCATCGTCCTCGACGATGATGTCCAGCGGATGTTCCTCGCCACCGGCAGCGCTGATACGAATACGTCGCTGCGCGTACTTGCAGGCATTGTCCATCAGATTGCCGAGCATCTCCATGAGATCGCGCTCATCGCCGCGGAAAGTGCAGCCCGCCTCCACCAGCAGCTGGATATCGAGGTCGCGGGTCGCATAGACCTTCAACAGGCTGCTGCGCAAGCGCTCCAGAACCGGTGCCACGGAAACGCGCTGCAGCAGACGGGCACCGCCGCCCGTCGCACGTTGCAACTGGTAACTCACGATCTCTTCCATGCGATTGGTCTGTTCCGAGACCACCTCGGGGTAGTCCCGAGCCTGCGGATCTGCTGTCCTGATCACCGCCAGTGGTGTTTTCAAACTGTGTGCAAGGTCGCCGAGGGTGCGCCGCACCCGTTCGCGTCGCTGTTGCTCACCCTGCAGGAGGGTATTGAGGTTGTGTGTGAGCACCTCCACCTCGCGTGGGTAGGGGCGCTGTAGCAGGGCCGTTTCACCGGCCTCCAGGCGTGCGATGTCAACCGCCAGCGCGCGCAGGGGGCGCAGGCCCCAGCCCAGAATCAGCAATTGACAGCCCAGCAGGGCGAGCGCGGAACCGCCTAGCCAGAGCAGCAGGCTGCGCCGGTACTGCGCCAGATCGGCCTCAATCGGCGCGGTGGTTTCAAGTACGGTGAAACGCAGAGGCACGTCCGACCCGGAGGCTGTCTCCCAGAGCACCTGTAGCGAAACCCGGAGCAGCCCATTCACCCGGGAGCTGGCAGTACCGCCCGGACGCAGTGGCGGCATGGCGAGGGGGATACGTCCGAGGTCCAGGCTCAGCGCGGAGCGCGACGACCACAGGAGAGTGCCGTCAGCGTCGCTGATCACGGCGTAGAACCCTGACCCAGGCTGCGCCAGACGCGGCTCCAGCAAATCAGCAGGCATTTCCAGCGCCGCGTCGAATTCTGCCTGTGCCAGCAGGTTGAGCAATTGCAGTTCCAGGCGCTCGGCCTGGGCGACCTCTATGCTGAGCCGATGGCTGCGCTCCAGGTACCAGCCAGTGGCCCCCAGAAACACGGGCAGCATCAGGGCGCTGGCAAGGGACAGGCGAGCCGCAAGCGACAGCCCCGATCTCACTCGGTCACCGGCACAAGCGCAAAGCGGTAGCCGGCGCCACGCACCGTTTCGATCGGCTGCAAGTGGCCCTGCGGATCCAGCTTGCGTCGCAGACGGCCCACAAAAACCTCGATAACATTGCTGTCGCGGTCGTGCTCCTGCTGATAGAGGTGTTCGGTGAGTTCCGTTTTCGAGACCACCGTACCCGCGCGATGCGCCAGGTAGGCAAGCGTGTTGTATTCAAACGCCGTCAGGTCCAGCACGGCGCCGTCAACGGTTACCGAGCGAGCACTGTAGTCAATGACGATGGCGCCATAGTCAACCCGCTCGGTGATGCGGCCGGCCACCCGTCGCAGCAGGGCGTTCACGCGCGCCTCCAGTTCCTCGAGATAGAACGGCTTGGTGACGTAATCGTCTGCACCGGCCTCCAGCCCCTGCACCTTCTCCTGCCAATCCGCCCTGGCGGTGAGGACGAGCACCGGGAAAGCCAGGCCCATGGCGCGCCAGCGCGCAATCAGTTCGATGCCGGGCACGTCGGGTAAACCGAGATCCACAATGGCCAGGTCACAGGGCAATTCACGAGCCAGATAGTCCGCCTCACTGCCCCCCGGGGCCTCGCCCACCACCCAGCCCAGGGCGCTGAAGTGCCCGACGAGCCGCTGTCGCAGGCGGACATCGTCTTCAACCACCAGCATGCGCAAGGCTCAACCCTTGACCGTTACAGTGATGACCCGACCGGAGTCGAGCAGCAGCTTCACCCGGTAGGCATTACCCTGGCGCGATACGTTCAAGACCTTGCCACCATGCTGTGCGCGGGCCTTGGCGGCCGCCTCGCGCGGGGTCATGGCGCTCTTCTGGGCGGCGGAACCCGCCGGCTGCGCCAGCACCGGCGTGGGCGCGCTCCAGCCTCCAGCGACTACCAGCAGGCATACCAGCAGCAGGAAAACCCGCAAACGATCACCCATACCTGTCCTCACACGCGATTCGAATCCGGCCGCGACATGCCGCCACAGGCAGGAGTGTGCCAGATGCCACACCCTCAGTGGTAGAGCCCATGCAGGGCGCAGCCGACGCCCGGGAAATATCCAGCATACCCACTGCAAGCTGAACCGTCGCTGAACGCGGGCCGTAAATGAGCCGACCGTTGTTCAGGCGTGGTTCAGGCACAGGTGTGCAGTATGGCAGCTGTAACACCGGCAACCTGGAGTCACAGTATGTACAAACACCTCGTTCTTCCCGCACTTGTCACGCTGTTGGCGGCTGCCCCCGCGGCGGCAGGCCCCGCGCACAGCCACGGAGTCATCACCTACTATCACAGTGCGGGTCATCCTGCGGCACTGCATCCCGTGCATCCACACTATCGGGTTCCCGCGCGCTGGCACCGGAACAAGCACTATCGTCAGCCCTGGTATGGGGCCAGACAGCGCCACGACATCGACCACCGCTACACCGTCGGTGCGTTCGTGCTGGGTTCCGCGCTCACCTACGGCCTGATGCATGAACATCAGGGCGCCAGCTGCCGCGAGCGCCACGAGCACCCTGCGCACTACGCACCACACCGGTAGGCGCTGGCAAGAAACAGGAGACCTTGGGGGCCAATCGGCCCCTTTTTTTGTCGGCGCACTTCCTTCAACCCGGAGGGCCATCAGGCTACACTCCAGTGCTGACAGTCACAGGAGATGCGCACATGCCCATAAAACCGACCTTTCTCGCGGCCGCGATGCTGCTCACAGCAAGCGTTGCACAGGCCGCCGACCGGGCGCAGCTGGATGCCGCCTACACGGCAGTCGAGCCGCGGGTCATTGCGTGGCGCCGCGACTTGCACCAGAACCCGGAGCTCTCCAACCGCGAGTTCCGTACCGCCGAGAAAGTGGCGGCACATTTGCGCGCGCTGAAATTCGATGCGGTCGAAACCGGGATTGCGCACACCGGTGTGGTCGGCACACTGAAGGGCGGCAAACCCGGACCCGTGATCGCACTGCGCGCCGACATGGATGGACTGCCCGTGCTGGAGCAGACCGGACTGCCCTTTGCCTCCACTGCCCGCGGCGAGTACATGGGCAAGGACGTGCCCGTGATGCACGCCTGCGGCCACGACGCCCACGTTGCCATGCTCATGGGTGCGGCGGAAGTGCTGGCGCAGCACCGCGACGAACTCGCCGGCACGGTCAAGTTCATCTTCCAGCCCGCCGAGGAAGGCGCGCCACCCGGTGAGGAGGGCGGTGCGGCGCTGATGGTCAAGGAGGGCATACTGAAGGGGCCGGATGCTCCGGAAGCCATTATCGGGCTGCACGTCTGGCCGGATGATTCCGGCTCTCTCGTATACCGCGGCGGCAGCTTCATGGCGGCGGCGGACAGTATCGAAATCACCATCACCGGACGCCAGACCCACGGCTCATCGCCGTGGCTGGGGGTTGACCCCATCTATGTAGCGGGCCAGGTGCTGAGCGCCCTGCAGGGCATTCCCGGGCGTCACATTGACATCACACGCGGGCCCGCCGTGCTCACTATCGGCAGTATCCAGGGCGGCGTACGGGGCAACATCATTCCCGACGAGGTGACCATGCTGGGCACGGTCAGGACCTTTGATCGGGGCGAGCGCGAACGGCTGCTGGAACGCCTGGATGCCACCGTCACCGCCATCGCCGAGGCGAACGGTGCCAGCGCAACGGTGGACGTCACCTACTCGACGCCGGTGACCGGCAATGATCCCCAGCTGCTGCGGCAGATGATGCCGACCCTGGTCCGCGCCGCGGGAGAAGACCGCGTATTTGAAGGCAGCCTGATTACCGGCGCCGAGGACTTCTCCTACTACCAGGAACACATTCCCGGCCTGTTCATCCTGCTCGGTGCCGGCGACCCCAGCGTGCCGCGCAGCGAGCGCCCCTCCAACCACTCCCCGTTCTTTACCGCACAGGAAGACGCCCTGATTGTCGGCGTGCGCACGCTGGTGGGGTTCGCCATGGACTACGCGGAACGCGGCGGCCTCTGAAAACCACTGACGCCCGGCGCGGCGACACCGCGTCAGGCGTTGATCTGCGGGATTAGTCCGGCGAATGTGTCAATCATCGGCATGATCTTCTCGGGCTGGTCCCACATGTCCACCGCGACGCCGACCACAACCCGCTCGACGCCGAGGTCGCGGTAGCGCTTCAGGGTGTCCAGATCGGGGGTAATCAGGGTCTGCAGGGTCACCGGGACAGCATCCGGGTTGCGGCCGTTCTCCGCGACCTGCTGCCGGAAGGCGCGCAAGCCCTCCTGCACATCGCCCATCGCCACGTCCACCGGCATCCACCCGTCTGCCCACTGTGCCGCATGCTTGACACCCAACGGCCCCATGGCGCCAAAGATGACCGGCGGACCACCCGCCTGCGCGGGTTTGGGGTTGCACCACACCGGATCGAAATCGATATAGTCACCGTGAAACTCGGGCTCTTCATCCCGCCACAGGGCGCGTGTCGCCATCACGGTTTCCCGCATCACGCCATAGCGTTTACCCCAGGGCTGCCGCGTACAATTGGTGAACTCTTCCTCGTTCCAGCCGACGCCGGTACCGATCATCAACCGGCCTCCACTCAACCGGTCGAGGCTGGCGATGGTCTTGGCCTGTGAGAACAGTTCCCGCTCCATGAGCAGGGCGATGCCCGTCCCCAGCTTCAGCGTGGAGGTCACGGACGCCGCCGCCATCAGCGTGATGTAGGGGTCACCCATCAGCTTGTAGGCCTCGGGCAACTCATCGCCTGCGGGGTAAGGCGTCTTGCGGGACACCGGTATATGGCTGTGCTCTCCGGTCCACAGCGACTCAAAGCCCCGCTCCTCGAGCGCCCGCGCCAGATCGCGCGGGTCCGGGTCGTGCGGGGTATTCATAAAACTGAAGCCCAGATGCATGGGGACTCTCCTTCCCTCTCGGTTATGGTTGCGCCATTGGCGGGCGCGTAGCTAATTCACCCGCGCCCGACAGAATACTGGAGCGCTGGCAGGCTGCACAGCCTTCTCAGCGCAGCAGGAAGTCATCCGGATTGGCGTGCCGGGTCATCTTCCAGTAGTCGATAATGCGAAACGGCAGGTTGGCGGTGACCCGCCCGGCGGCGTTCTTGTACCAGTTATCGACCAGCGGTGAGCCCCAGGCGGTCGCCGCGTTCACCGCATCAACCCGCTCGTTGTAGCGGTCGTGCACATCCTGACGACACTCCAGGCTGCGCAGGTCGTGCTCCAGCAGCAGGCGGATGCATTCGAGTATGTAGTGCACCTGGGACTCGGCGTTGTGTGCGATGCTGCCCGCCACGACGAGGTTGGTGTTCGGCCCGTAGATGCAGAAGAGGTTCGGAAAATTGGGCACCGTGATGCCCAGGTAGGCGCGGCCATTGGTCTCCGACCACTGCGCATTCAGCTGTACCCCGCCGCGCCCTGTGAACTGCATGGGGAACAGGAAGCGGTCAGCGTGAAAGCCTGTCGCGCAGACGATAGCGTCCACTGCGTGATGACGTCCGTCTTCGGTGACGATGCCCTGGCCATCGACACTGCGGATACCGGCGGTTACCACCTCGACGTTGTCGCGTTGCAGAGCAGCGAGGTAGGTGCCATTGTCCTGCAGGATGCGCTTGCCAAACGGGGGATAGGTTGGCAGCACCTTTGCCAGCAGTTCCGGGTCCCGGATCTGGGACTCGATCCAGGCCGTCAGGGCCTCCCGCATTTCGTCATTGGATGCACTCACCGAACGGGTACTGTTCCACTCCGGGTCCACCAGCGTCTTGCTGTACACGCCCTCAACCGAGGTGTAGAACAGCCAGAACCGGTACCACTTGGAATAGTACGGCAGCTTCTCCAGGGCCCAGCGCTGCCCGTGCCCCACCTCCGCGTGGTAGCCGGGGTTGGGAAACATCCACACTGGAGAGCGTTGCAGAGCCACCAGGTGCGACGCGGTGGCTGCCAGCTCGGGGATAATCTGGAAAGCGCTGGCACCCGAACCTATGACCGCCACGCGCTTGCCGGCGAGGTCCAGACCTTGCGGCCACGCCCCCGAGTGCACGACGGGGCCCCGGAAGTCGGAAAGACCGGGTATATCCGGCATTTTGGGCCGATTCAGTTGGCCCACCGCACTGATCACCGCACGCGCCTGCAGCACAGATTCCTCACCCTGCGCATCGCGTACATGCACCCGCCAGCGGGCAGTCTCATCATCGTAGTGGGCTGCCACAACGTCGGTGCTGAAGCGGATATGGGGTGTTACGCCGAAGCGGCGGGCACACTGGTCGAAATAGGCACGAATCTCATCTGCCAGCGGAAAATGACTGCTCCAGTCGTGATTGGGCGCAAACGAATAGCTGTAACTGTGGCCCGGGACATCAACGCGACAACCGGGGTACCGGTTCTCATACCAGGTACCGCCGACGCCGGGATTTTTCTCAATAATCGTGTAGGGAATCCCCGCCTCTGCCAGACGGATACCGGCAAGCACACCACCCATGCCGGCACCGATGACAACCACGGGGAAATCGGCCGCGCGCGCCTGCAGCACCGGATCGTCGAAGTGCAGGCCTCGCCGGTCCACACCATCAATCGCGACCTCCTCATCGATAAATTCGAGGTATTCCGGGTCGACGTCTGCACCGCACATGAAGCGGTACAGCGCCTGGATGGTGGCGTCTGTGAGCGGTTCCAGGGTAGCGCCGCGCGCCTGCCAGTCGGCGATCGCCGCCAGCGCCCGCTGGTGCAGATCCGCTACCTGAGCCGGCGTATATCCGCCCTCGAGCAGTTCCTCACCGGCCTCTGCGCCGGCAGCCACAACGTCCAGCGTGCGGGGTGTGGGCAGTTCCTGCAGCAACCGCGTATCGCCCGTCATATGCACGACAGACATGATCAGTGCCGCCGTATTGAGTTCTTTCAGGTACCCCGCAATGACCTCCGGGCTTTCTGTAATCGGCTGCAAAGCGGGTGTGGACTGCAACGACATGAGGTGCCACTCCGGGGAAACATTGGGGCACCATCATGCCTCGGCGGCAGCGCCCTGTCCTCCTTCATTTGGGTGAGGGGTGCGCCAATATGTCGCATACCACCGGGGGCCGCGGTTTCTATAATAGCGCCCCTGACATGGTTACCAGGACATTGGCTCATGCGATTCACCCGCAAACCGAACGCGCTGGCGACAGCTGTTATGCTGGCCAGCATCACGATGGTCGCACCCGCCCGGGGTCACGACCTCGCCATTGAACTCGTTGAGGTCACCGCGCGCGCCGAACCCACCGACGGTAACACGCTGCTCAGCGAGGCACCCATCACGCGCCCCACACATGACGCAGGCGAACTGTTGCGTTCAGTGACCGGCATGACCGCACTGCGCCGGGGCGGCCGCGGGTTCGACCCCATCATTCGCGGCCAGAGCCAGAGTAACCTCAACGTCATTGCCAACGGCGCCTACAGTTATGGTGCCTGCCCCGGACGTATGGACCCGCCCAGCACCTATGTGGGCGTCGACAGCTTTGACTCCGTATCGGTGATCAAGGGACACCGCTCGGTCATCTATGGCGCGGGGGGCAGCGGCGGCACCCTGATCTTCGAACACCTGCGCCCTGAACTGGGCAGCGACGGCATGACCGGCTCAGTGACCACCGGGTACACCGGCAACTCCGACCTCGGCAGCCTGGGCGGCGATTTCGCCCTCGGCAATGACCGGGCCTACCTGCGCGCGTTCGGCGCAATCCGCGAATCCGGGAATTATGAAGATGGCAACGGAGACCGCGTGGCCTCCGCCTTCGAGTCAACCAGCGCCGGGCTGGTGGCGGGTATCGACCTCTCCCCCGAGACCTACCTCGAGATCAGCCACGAGCAGGCCAGCGAAGACGACGTCTGGTATGCGGGCAACGGCATGGACGCGGTGTTTGCCGATTCCGCCAGCACCAGTGCCAAGTGGGTACAGCGGTCCGTGGGTGCTATCGAAACGCTGGAATTCACCGCCTACCTCAGTGACGTCGATCACCTGATGGACAACTACACCGTGCGCAACCGGTCGATGATGCCCAATGGCGCCGCAGCGCCGTCCAGCTCCACCACCTGGGGTGGTCGATTGCTCGCTACCCTGTCCTGGACGGAGGCGGAGCTGCGCACCGGCATCGATTATCGCGCCAACGATCGCCGCGCCGAGCTGTACATGGACATGGGCAAGGACGGCAGCTATGACATGCTGGTTGCGCGCATGTGGCCGGAGGCGCAGCAACGCCAGGCAGGCCTGTTCGCAGAAGCCGACTACCGCAGCAGTGCCATGGATACATTGCGGCTGGGCCTGCGAGTGGATCGCTTCGACTCCGAGGTGCGCGAGGCTGAGCTGAGCGCCGGCATGATGGGCAGTGCAACCCCGGTTCGCCTGTACGAGCAGTATTACGGGACAACCCAGACCCGCAACGACGATCACGGCGTGAGTGCAGTGCTGGGATGGGATCGCCGTCTGGACGATGCGCATCTGATGAGCGTGAACCTGAGCCGCTCCGTGCGTACGCCGGACAGCTCGGAACAGTGGATTGCGCGCAGCGCAAACGGCGATTTCTGGGTGGGCAACCCGACTCTGGACGCCGAAGTGCATCAACAGTTGGACCTCAGGCTCCTGCACGACAGCGGCCGCCTGAACTGGAGCATGAGCCTGTACGTGAATGAAGTCGATGACTATATCGAACGCTTCGCCGAGGGCAGCGCAGACCTGTATCGCAACATCGACGCCACATTGTTTGGTTCCGAACTGGATGCGGCCCTGCAGATTAACGAGCGCTGGCGCGCGCGGGTGGGCATCGCCTACACACGAGGCTACGGCGACAACGGCGATCTAGCCCAGATCGCACCGCTGGAAACACGACTGAATCTGGACTACCAGCAACGCGACTGGGCTCTGGGCCTCGAGTGGGTTGCCGCGGCCCGGCAGAACAACTTCGACCCTACGGTCGACGTCGATTCACCCACCGCGGGTTTTGGTGTATTGCACGCCTACGGCCACTGGAACCTGACAGGGCAGCTGTTGCTGGAGGCCGGTATCGAAAACCTGTTTGATCACGCCTACGCTTACCACGTCAACGCTGGCAACCTGGACCCGTTCAACCCCGATGCGGTGCGCGTCAACGAGCCCGGGCGCCAGGGCTGGGTGAAACTGCGCTATACCTTCTGAACCCCGGGCATGGCGCACTGGCTGTTTACTGCTCCGCGCAATCGGGCTACTGTCACTGTGACAGACAACCCCATTCCGGACCGAGGACACCCCCGATGCCTGCCAGCCTTCGCCACCTTGCCGCCAGCCTGCTGCTGGCGGCCACTCTGCCCAGCGCTAACGCCACCGATGTCGAACACCTGAATGGCAGCGGCTCACTGCCCCCGGACCTGCCCTTCTCCGAGGCGGTGAGGGTTGGCAACCTGTATTTTCTGTCGGGCCAGTTGGGCATCAAGCCCGGTACGATGGATTTGGCCGAGGGTGGCATAGAGGCCGAGGCCCGACAGACCATGGAGAATATCGCCGCGGTGTTGAAGGCCAACGGCCTCTCCATGAGCGACGTGGTGAAATGCACGGTGATGCTGGCCGACATGTCCGAGTGGGGCACCTTCAACGAGGTCTATCGCAGCTTCTTCACCCCGCCCTACCCGGCCCGCAGTGCCTTTGGCGCCAACGGACTGGGCCTCGGTGCCCGTGCAGAGGTCGAGTGCATTGCGGCTGATTCCGGCGCAGCCGCCCCGTGAGCCTGCCGTGCCGCATAACCCGCACATTGCTGGGTGGCGTATTTACCCTCATGTCATTGGCGGCCATCGCCGAGGACAACACCCCCTGGGAGACCATCCACCCGGGCGGTGCCACGCGCTGTGCGACCGGCACCCCCTTTAACCTTCATGTGCGCGAGGCGGACCCCAACAGGGTCATGATCTTCTTCAACGGCGGCGGGGCCTGCTGGGACGCAGACAGCTGCGATGTCACTGCACGCCCCACCTATCGTCCCTTTGCCACTGCCGAGGCGGGAAACGACCCCCGCAACTTTGACGGCGCTTTTGCGCTGGATAACGCGGAAAACCCGTTCCTGGAATGGTCGCAGATTTTTGTCTCCTACTGCACGGGGGACGTGCATCTCGGCACGCAGGACAGGGAGTACACGCGAGCGGACGGCAGTCGCTTCACCGTTGCCCACCAGGGCTGGGCCAACAGTAATGCGGCTCTGGAATACCTGTTCGAGAGGTTTCCGGAACCTGGGCAGGTAGTGGTGTCAGGGGGCAGCGCAGGCGCGCTGTCATCGCCGCTGTTCGCCGCTATCATCGCACGACACTACACACAGGCCCGCGTGATCCACTTCGCCGGCGGTGCGGGCGGCTATCGCCTGCCACCACCCGCCGCACTCTGGCGCCACTGGGGTGTCTTCGAGGCGTTTCCCGACTGGTACAACGCACCGGGAGAAACACCGGAAACCCTGACCATGCCGGATCTCTACCGGCTGGCCGCCGCTGCCGCGCCCACTGTCCGCTTCCACCTTTTCGACCACGCCTACGACGCGGTGCAGGAAGACTTCCTGCGCATGCTGGGCCACCATGCCGAGTTGCTGCCCGGCCTGGACGCCAACCTGGCTGAACTGCAGGCCGATCTCCCTGCGCTGCGCAGCTACGTCAGCCCGGGAGAATTCCACACCCTGCTGCGCTACAGCGAACTCTACACCCGGGAAACCGGCGGCGTGCGCGCCGTTGACTGGGTGAGGTCACTGATCAATGGCGGCGCCGTGGAGGACATACACTGCGCCGGGCCGGAGGGCTGCCGCTAGCCATCTGGCCGTCGATGTGTGTGTTGGCAACAGCAACCGGAAGGCGGTAGCATCCGCGGCTCACATGCCGACAGGAACACCCCATGGTTATCAACCGCTGGCTGAACTCAGTCGCCTCCGCGGGCAAGCACCTCCTGCGCCGCTCGACACGCGAGCGCCCCTCCATTGCATCACTGTGCAGTGAACTCTACTCAAACAAGGGTGAAGCGCTTGGCATTGCGCTAGCCGACGAAGTAGTGGAGGCCTATAACGGCCTAACCGGCGACGAAAAATCAGCGTTCTTCGATGTGCTGTTGCGCGACTACAGCCCCGACCCAGAGCTGATCAATCGCTGTGCCGAAGCCTACCGAGCGGCGCTCACACCCGAGGCCTACCGTGCCCTGGCGCGCGCTGTTGAATCACCGCGGCAAACCCTGTTCAGGCGCATCAACATGGCACCGACAGGCACCCGCACCGTGGTTAACATGCGGGAAGACCTGCTCGAGCGCCTGCCTGCTCATCCGGAACTGCGCATGGTGGATGATGACCTTCAGCACCTGCTCAGCTCCTGGTTCAACCCCGGCTTCCTGCAGTTGCGCACCATGGACTGGCAGACCCCGGCAGTGGTGCTGGAAAAGCTCATTGAGTATGAAGCCGTGCATGAAATGCAGGGCTGGGACGACCTGCGCCGGCGCCTGGACGCCAAGGACCGCCGCTGCTTCGGGTTTTTTCACCCCGCGCTGCCCGACGAGCCGCTCATTTTCGTGGAAGTGGCGCTGGTCACGGCCATCTCCAGTTCAGTGCAGACCATCCTCGCGCCCCACGAGGGCGTGGTGCCACAGCAGCGCATCAACACGGCCATCTTCTACTCCATCAGCAACTGCCAACCCGGCCTGCGTGGCATCAGCTTCGGCAACTTTTTGATCAAGCAGGTGGTAATGCGACTGAAGGACGAAATGCCACAACTCAACGAGTTCGCGACACTCTCACCGATTCCCGGCTTCCGCAAGTGGCTGACGTCGGTCCTGGCCAACGAGCAGCAGCCGCTGCTCTCAGCCGAGGACGCATCATTGCTCACCGCACTGGATACGCCACGCTGGCTCGAAGACAGCGCCCTGCAGGCACGCCTCAAGCCGCTGCTGATGCGACTCTGTGCCCGCTACCTGGTACAGGAAAAACGCGGCAGCTCGCCACTGGACCCGGTCGCGCGCTTCCACCTGGGCAACGGCGCCAGCGTGGCGCGGCTCAACTGGCTGGGGGACACGTCGGCAAAGGGATTGCGCCAATCGGCCGGGCTGCTTGTGAACTATGCCTACGACCTGGAGGAAGTTGAAGAGCACCACGAAGCGTTCCTCAACCGGGGCGAAATCGCCTGCGCCCCGGCGGTGAAAAAACTGCTCGCCAGCTGATATCAGGGGGCGAGCCCGTCCTGATCCGCGCCCTCGCGCACCGGCAGCATCAGATCCTCCTTGGTCACGCCCAGCATCAGCAGAATGTTGGAGGCCATGTAGATCGACGAGTAAGTGCCGACCGTAATGCCGACCAGCAGCGCCACCGCGAAGCCGAAAATCATGTCGCCACCGAAGATCGCCAGAGAGATCAACACCAGCACCGTGGTCAATGATGTCACCAGGGTACGCCCCAGTGTCTCCGTGATCGAGCGGTTGATGACCTCTGCGGGTGTCAGGCCGCGCAGCTTGCGAAAGTTCTCGCGGATACGGTCGTACACCACGATGGTGTCGTTAAGCGAGTAGCCGATAACTGCCAGCACCGCCGCCAGCACCGTGAGGTCAAACTCAAGGCCGGTCAATGAAAAGAACCCGATGGTAATGACAATGTCGTGTACCAGTGCAATCACGGCACTGACGGCAAACTTCAACTGAAAGCGGAAGGCGATGTACAGGGTAATCAGCCCCAGCGCCAGCAGCATCGCCAGTCCTCCCTGCTCACGCAGTTCGTCACCCACCTGCGGGCCGACGAACTCCGTGCGACGGAGTTCTACACCCCCATCCGCCGCATCGCGCAAAACGCTCAACACAGTCTCACCCGCCAGCTGCGAATGCCCCTGGGGCAGCCTGATCAGAACATCACGGTCGGTACCGAAAGCGACAACAGTGGCGCCCGGAAACCCACCCTGCTCCAACGTGCCGCGCACTGCGGCCAGGTTGGCACTTTCGGCGAAGTGCACCTCAACCAGCGTACCACCGGTAAAGTCCAGGCCCCAGGCGAGCTGCCGGCCAAAAAAAGACGCCACTGATACCAGCAGCAACACCGCGGAAACAGCCAGCGCCAGTTTGCGCCAGCCCATAAAATCAATTACCTGCATCGAAAGTTACCCGTCATAGACACACCTTGGATCGCGGCACCAGCCAACACCGGAGAATCCGGCATCACGCGCTTGCAGCGCCGCATTGGGCAGTGGATCAGACGAGCCCGGGGGGCCCCTGGGGAATCAGCGGATAGCGGGTAACATGAAGGCGTACCGCGGCCTCAGCCAGCGGCACAGTGTGCAGGACGTAATGGAAGATGGAAAAAGGGTGGGCGACCGACGCTGCATCGGGCACGACGTCGCCAGTGGTGTCGCCCACGGGCCGCTCGCCAGGCAGCGCCGACCCAAAGCTCGAGAGTGGCTCCAGTTTGCCCTCACCGGCGCCGGGAGATTGCCAGACAAGCAGGCAGGAGAGAATGACCCCGGACAGAAGCAGATACGCGCCACAACGGGCTATGCTGGCAATCCAAAGCGGGTTAGACACGGGGCAAAAGTGCACTCAATGCGCGAATAGCGCACGTTATACACGGCTCCGGACTGGACTGATAGCGGGAATTTTACCGATCAGGAGAGAGGCCCTGCGCACAGGGCCTCCGGGGGACGTGCACAGCCCGCCCAGCTACTGCCACCTGTCCTCACGGAAAGATAAGCTCCTGCAGCAGTGAGGGCTCCTGAACCTGGAGGTAGTGAGCACGGTTGCCGCTCTCGTCAGAGTTTTTTTAACCGCAGTGATCTTGCTCCGGGCGGCGTAGGGGTTTAGTGAAGATCGGCGCATCCCCCGTCAAGTGGGTAGAGCCCGAATTTCCCCCGAACACAAAAAACGACCCCGGAAGGTCGTTTGCAAGATGCAGATATTACAGTGCAAATTGGTCGGGACGGCAGGATTTGAACCTGCGACCACCACACCCCCAGTGTGGTGCGCTACCAGGCTGCGCTACGCCCCGAGAAGTCGCGAATGCGAGGCCGGCATTATACTGAATGAGCCCCTGATGACAAGCCTATTTGCCCGGCGCGAGCACCTTCAGCACATCTTCCAGCTCTTCGATGGTCTCCTTGATGACCGCCTGTATGTCCAGCTGCAGTGCATCGGGCTCTTCAGTGGTCATGCGTTGCCGCGCGCCGCCGATGGTGTAACCCTGGTCATACAGCAGGCTGCGGATCTGGCGGATGGTCAGCACATCCTCGCGCTGGTAGTAGCGACGGTTGCCGCGGCGTTTGACCGGTTTCAACTGGGGAAATTCCTGTTCCCAGTAACGCAGCACGTGCGGTTTCACCGCACACAGTTCGCTGACTTCCCCGATGGTGAAGTAGCGCTTGCCGGGGATGGCCGGCAGTTCGTTATTGTGACTCGGTTCCAGCATACTCTTCTACTCGCGCCTTCAACTTTTGCCCGGGACGGAAGGTGACCACCCGTCGCGCCGAAATCGGGATTTCCTCACCGGTCTTGGGGTTGCGACCAGGGCGCTGGCTCTTGTCGCGCAGGTCGAAATTCCCGAAGCCGGAAAGCTTTACCTGCTCGTTACCCTCCAGACTGGCGCGGATTTCCTCGAAAAACAGCTCCACGATCTCCTTGGCCTCTCGTTTGTTGAGCCCCAGCTCTTCAAACAGGCGTTCAGCCATTTCAGATTTGGTGAGAGCGGTCATCGTTGTTACAGCGCCTGGTTCCTGAGCTCAGCGTTATAGTTTTTTTCCAAAGAATCAATAACTTGATTCATGGACTGGTTAACCACATCGTCGCTTAGAGTGCGCGATTGATCCCTGAAAGTCAAACCAAATGCAAGGCTTTTTCTTTTAGGATCAATACCTTTGCCCTCATAGACATCAAACAACCTTAACTGACGCAGGTAAGCCCCTGCCGCCGCTCTCACATGCTGCATGAGTTCAGCGGCCGGTACCTCCTTGTCGACGATCACAGCAATATCACGGCGCACTTCAGGGAACCGTGACAGCTCGCTGAAGGCGGGCAGTTGCGCGCTCAGCAGCGCATCCAGATCCAGTTCACAGACCAGCACGGGGCCGCTGATATCCAGCGCCCCCAGCACATCCGGGTGCAGGGCACCGACAACCCCTACCTGCTTGCCATTGCGGCTGATGGCGGCTGTCTGTCCAGGGTGCAGCGCCGGGTGCGTCGCGGCGGCAAAGCTGAACTGCCCGGCACAGCGACCAAGCCCCAGCACACTCTCAACGTCGCCCTTCATGTCGTAGAAATCCGCTGCAACAGAGGCCACAGACCAGGACTCGTCGAAACGCCGGCCGCTGATCACCATGCCCAGCGATGGGGTCTGGCGCAGCCCTTGCAGGCCGTTGCCTTCCGAACCGGGCAAAAATCGCAGGCCGGTTTCGAACAGGCGCACGCGCGGCTGCTGGCGATGCACGCTGCGTTGCACGGCGCCGACCAGCCCCGGCAGCAGGCTGCTGCGCATCACGCCCATCTCGGCAGAGATGGGATTCTCCAGCGCGATGGGCATCACGTCGGGATCAAACAGCTGCTGCAACTTGCGGTCGACAAAGCTATAGGTAATCGCCTCGCGATAGCCGCGCGCAGCAAGGTGCCGACGCACGCTGCGCAGTGAGAGCTTCGCTTCCGGCTGCGCGGGAATCACCAGATCCGCCTGCACGTGACTGACCGGCAGGCGGTTGTAGCCGTATACCCGCGCCAGCTCCTCCAGCAGATCGGCCTCGATGCTGATGTCGAACCGCCAGCTCGGTATGCTACAGCGCCACCCGTCTTCCAGCGCCGATACGCCGAGGCCCAATCCCGTCAGGATACGTTCAACCTCGGCGTCGACAAGCTCAAAGCCGAGCAGACGGCGGATGCGCGCACGGCGCAGCACAACGTCAGGTCGCTCGGGCAAGTGCGCTTCGACTACCGTTTCTACCACCGGGCCCGCCTCACCTCCGACAACGTCGAGTATCAACTGCGTTGCGCGCTCCAGCGCACGACGCTGCAGGGCGAAATCGACACCGCGCTCGAAGCGGTGCGAGGAGTCGGTGTGCAAACCGTAGCGGCGTGCTTCCCCCGCCAGGTGGCCCGGTGCGAAAAAGGCTGACTCGAGAAACAGGTGCCTGGTGGCTTCGCCCACTGAACTGGGCTCACCACCCATGATGCCGGCCATGGCCAGGGGGCCGCGGTGGTCTGCAATCACCAACGTGTCGGGGCGCAGGTCAACAGTCTGGCCATCCAGCAGTTGCAGGGATTCGCCAGCGCGTGCGGTGCGCACCACAATACCCTCGTGCAGCGCGTCCAGATCGAAGGCATGCATCGGCTGGCCGAGTTCGAGCAGCACGTAGTTGGTGACATCCACCACCGCATCGATGCTGCGCAAACCGCAGCGGCGGAGTTTTTCCTGCAGCCAAAGCGGTGATGGCCGCGAGACATCCACGTTGCGAATGACGCGCCCGACATAGCGCGGGCAACGCTCTGGCGCCTCCAGGGTCACGGTGAGTGCATCGGTAATGGTCGCCGCTACCGGCTCGCAGGAAGCCGCCGCCACCGGCAGCTGGTTGAGCAGGCCCACTTCGCGGGCGATACCTGCGATGCCGAGGCAGTCTGCCCGATTCGGCGTGAGGCCGATTTCGATCAGGTGGTCGTCCAACTGCAGGTAGCCCCGCAGGTCCGCACCCACGGGCGCATCCACTGGCAGCTCCATCAGGCCTTCATTGGCATCAGACAGCCCGAGCTCGGCTTCCGCACACAACATACCGCGGGATTCCACACCCCGCAGTTTCGCTTTCTTGATCTTGAAATCGCCCGGGAGCACGGCACCCACACGGGCCAGCGGCACTTTGATGCCCGCGCGAGCGTTGGGTGCACCACAGACGATCTGTACCGTCTCACTTCCCGCATCGACGGTGCACACACGCAGTTTGTCGGCATCCGGATGCTGCACCGCTTGCAGGATTTCAGCCACCACCACATCGCTGAAATGCCCGGCCACCGGCTCTACGGCATCAACTTCCAGCCCGGCCATGGTGATCTGGTGCGCCAGCTCATCGGTGGAGAGCGCCGGGTCGACCCATTCACGGAGCCATTGTTCGCTGATTTTCACTGATTGTCTCTCCGTGGTCTGCTAGAACTGCTCAAGGAAGCGCAGGTCGTTTTCAAAAAACAGGCGCAAATCATTGACGCCGTAGCGCAGCATCGCGAGGCGCTCCACGCCCATGCCGAAGGCGAACCCGGTGTAGCGCTCCGGGTCAATGCCAGAGCCCTCCAGCACCCTCGGATGCACCATGCCGCAGCCCATCACCTCAAGCCAGCCGGTCTGGCTGCACACCCGACATCCCGCGCCGGCACAGTTCACACACTGGATATCCACCTCGGCCGAGGGCTCGGTGAAGGGGAAATAGGACGGCCGGAATCGCACGGACAGGTCCTTCTCGAAGAACACGCGCAGGAAATCCTCTATCAGACCCTTGAGGTCCGCAAAACTGGAGCGCTCATCGACCAACAACCCCTCAACCTGGTGAAACATGGGCGTGTGGGTGAGGTCGGAGTCACAGCGGTACACGCGCCCGGGGCATATCACCCGCAGCGGTGGCTGGTTGTTCTCCATCACCCGCACCTGAACGGGTGAGGTGTGCGTGCGCAGCACTGTCGTCGAATCGACATAGAAAGTGTCGTGCATCGCCCGGGCCGGGTGGTGGGCCGGAATATTCAGCGCCTCGAAGTTATGGTAGTCATCCTCGATCTCCGGGCCTTCGACCACTTCAAACCCGACGGCGGCGAAAAAGTCTTCCATACGTTCGATGGTGCGGGTTACAGGGTGTATGCCACCCGTGCTCTGACCGCGGCCCGGCAGCGTTACATCGAGCGTTTCCCGCCCGAGCTGCTCGGCGAGCGCTGCGGCTTCGAGTGCGACCTTGCGCTCGTTGATCAGCGCCTGCAGCTCCTGTTTGACCACATTGATCCTGGCGCCCGCAGCCGGCCGCTCCTCTGCGGACAGCTGACCGAGGCCTTTGAGCAGCTCGGTGACGCGCCCTTTCTTGCCGAGAAAGTCGACGCGCAACTGCTCCAGCGCCGCACTGTCAGCGGCACTGGCAATGGCATTCTTGGCCTCTTCAGCCAGAGGTGTCAGGTTGTCCATGTGTTCGTTTAATCCACTGTAAATGTATTCAATCTGCGCATGGCGCCCACAAACAAAAAAGGGAAAGAGCTCTGCCCTTTCCCTCTTCTGGTCTTTCTCGTATCACCAGCGAGCCGCACAGGCGGCAGGGTGGGCTCAGGCCAGAGCGGCCTTCGCTTGCTCCACAATCGCTGCAAAAGCCGGCTTGTCATGCACCGCCAGGTCCGACAGGACACGACGATCCAGGCCGATATCGGCTTTCTTCAGGCCGTTGATCAGGCGGCTGTAGCTCAGGCCGTTGGCACGGGACTGGGCATTGATACGCGTGATCCACAGCGCGCGGAACTGACGCTTGCGCTGACGGCGGTCACGGTATGCATACTGGCCGGCCTTGGTAACAGCCTGCTTGGCAACACGAAACACGCGGCTGCGGGCACCGTAGTAACCCTTGGCCTGTTTCAGGATTTTCTTGTGACGGCGATGTGCCGTTACACCACGTTTTACGCGAGGCATAGTCTACTCCTAATGTCAGATGGGTAAGCGTCAGCAGGCCCGCATCATGCGGTCTACGTGCACCTTGTCGCTGGCGTGAACCATGGAGGTTCCGCGCAGCTGGCGCTTGCGCTTGGTGGTCATCTTGGTCAGGATGTGGCTCTTGTAAGCGCTTTTGCGCTTGTAGCCGCCAGCCGTTTTCTTGAAACGCTTGGCCGCCCCGCTGTGAATTTTTGCTTTTGGCATCGTCAGATACTCCGCATTGGCATCAATAAAAAGTGAAGAAAAAAGGCATTCACAGGCCCTAGTTCTTCTTCTTGGGTGCGATCACCATGGTCAACTGTCGGCCTTCCATTTTCGGGAATTGCTCGACGGCGCCCAATTCGGCCAGATCAGCTTCTACCCGCTTGAGTAGCTCCATGCCGATTTCCTGGTGAGCCATTTCACGACCGCGAAAACGCAACGTGACCTTGGCCTTATCGCCTTGCTCCAGAAAACGCACCAGGTTGCGTAGTTTTACCTGGTAGTCTCCTTCCTCCGTCCCTGGACGAAACTTCATTTCCTTGACTTGTGTTCGTTTCTGCTTCTTTTTCTGCAGGTTCTTCTGCTTCTTCGCTTCGAAGATATGCTTGCCGTAATCCATCACCTTGCAGACAGGCGGATCGGAATCGGCGATCAGCACGAGGTCTTCACCGGCGCCTTCCGCGACGGCCAGCGCCTCTTTAAGGGGCACAATACCCACTTGCTCACCGTCGGGGCCAATCAGGCGGACGGGGCTGACAGTAATCTGGTCATTTATCAGGGCTTTTTTGGAGGCGCCCTTTCCCATGTCTTTCTTAATGCTGATTCTCCAATACAATACGGCCGCGACGCGCTACATCGTTGGCGATCAGCGCTTGCAGCGCTTCCAGGCTCATTGAACCCAGGTCTTCACCACGACGAGCCCTCACGGCCACAGTCTGTGTTTCCACCTCTTTATCCCCTACCACCAACAGGTAGGGCACCTTACGGAGAGTGTGCTCGCGGATTTTAAAGCCGATCTTCTCATTTCTCAAGTCCGATTGGACCCGAAAGCCCTTGTTTTTCAAGGAATCTTCCACAAATCGGGCATATTCGGACTGTTTATCCGTGATATTCAGCACAACCGCCTGGGTAGGCGCCAGCCAGGTGGGGAATACGCCCTCGTAGTGCTCGATGAGAATCCCGATGAAACGCTCGAACGAACCCAGGATGGCGCGGTGCAACATCACGGGCACCTGCCGCGAGCCGTCCTCGGCGACATATTGTGCGCCGAGACGCCCCGGCATGGAAAAATCAACCTGGATCGTACCCAGCTGCCACACGCGACCAATGCAGTCCTTCAGCGAAAACTCGATCTTCGGCCCGTAAAATGCCCCTTCGCCGGGCAGCTCCTGCCAGGGCAACGCATGGGCGTCGAGGGCGTCCGCCAGGGCTTTTTCGGCCCGGTCCCAGTCGGCATCGGAGCCCACGCGCTGCGCCGGCCTGGTCGACAGCCGGTAGATGACCTCGCTGAAACCGAAATCAGCATAGACGGCGTGCAGGAAATCGATGAACGCTGCCACTTCGGGCTGGATCTGCTCCTCGGTGCAGAAGATGTGCGCATCGTCCTGGGTGAAACCGCGCACGCGCATGATGCCGTGCAGTGAGCCGGAGGGTTCATTGCGGTGACAGCTGCCAAATTCGGCCAGCCTGAGCGGCAGGTCGCGGTAGGACTTCAAACCCTGATTGAACACCTGCACGTGGCAGGGGCAGTTCATCGGCTTGACTGCGAACTGGCGATCTTCCGCCTGCAGCATAAACATGTCATCGCCGAATTTGTCGGCATGCCCGGAACGCTCCCACAGCGACATATCCACAAGCTGTGGCGTGCGGATTTCCTGGTAGCCCTGAGCGCGCTGCGCCTGCCGCATGTACTGTTCGATCGCCTGGTACAGCGTCCAACCATCCGGGTGCCAGAACACCATCCCCGGGGCCTCCTCCTGCGTGTGGAAGAGGTCCAGTTTCTTGCCGATCTTGCGGTGATCGCGCTTTTCTGCCTCTTCGATGCGGGTGAGGTATTCCTTGAGCTGTTTCTTGTTGGCCCAGGCAGTGCCGTAGATACGCTGCAACATTTCGTTGTTGGAGTCGCCGCGCCAGTAGGCGCCCGCGACCTTGGTCAGCTTGAAGGCCTTGAGCTTGCCGGTGCTGGGCACGTGCGGCCCGCGGCACAGGTCCATCCAGGGGCCCTGCTGGTAGATGGACAGCTCCTCGCCTGCCGGCAGGCTTTCGATAATCTGCACCTTGTAGTGCTCGCCCATGTTGCGGAACAGTTCGATGGCGCGCTCGCGCCCCATCACCAGTCGCTCCACAGGCAGGTCGTCGGCGACGATCTGCTCCATGCGCTGCTCGATCTTCTCGAGATCTTCCGGGGTGAAGTGGTGGCCGCTGGCAAAATCGTAGTAAAAGCCATCTTCGATCACGGGGCCGATAGTCACCTGGGTGCCAGGGAACAGTTCCTGTACCGCCATGGCCAGCAGGTGCGCTGTGGAATGCCGTATCACCTCAAGGCCCGCCTCGTCGCGCTCCGTGATAATCGCCAGGCTGGCATCGCGGTCAATGATATGGCTGGTATCCACCGGCTGCCCGTCCACAACACCTGCCAGTGCGGCCTTGGCCAGGCCCGGACCAATCGCGCTGGCGACATCGTGAACCGATACGGGTGCCTCGAACTGACGTTGGCTGCCGTCGGGGAGGGTAATAGAAAGCATGCGTTTTCCTTGGTGTCAGTGGTGACCCCTACTAAAGGCCACGTGAGCGGGCTACAATCGGAGGCTGAGGATCAGTGTTCGTGCAGCCCCATTTCGCCGAAAATCGGGCCGCGCAGCATAACACAAGCCGCGCGACAGGTCACAAACTACAGCCTGCCCGGCGCTCGCGGGCACTGCGAGCACAGGCTGCTCATGATTGTAAAGCGCGGCGTGTGCAGTAAATCGGCGCCACGTGTTCTATAGTGGCTCCGGCACGCGCACCCACTTCGAGAGCGGCACCATGCAGGGAACCAGAGCGCTCAGGACACTACCCGGCAGGCCTCGTCGGGCCTTCCGGCAGCCAGTTGCACCCCTGCCAGGCCGGCCGCTGTCGTGAATTCCTCGCAGATCCCCCAGCAGTACCTGCAGATTGACTTCCTCAGCGCCCTCTTTGAGGCCATGCCGGATCTCTATTTTCTCGTGAGTCTGGACGGGGTCATCAAGGATTTTCGCGGCCGCCAGCTGGATCAGCTGTATGTGCCGCCAGAGGCTTTTCTCGATCGACACGTCGAAGAGGTACTGCCGGCACCCGTCGCTGCACAGTTCGTACAGGCCCTCAGCGAGGCCGCGCAGACCGATAACGTGGTCACCTTCGAATACCAGCTCTCCGTCCGCGGTGCGGATGCCTGGTTCGAGGCGCGCATCAGCGCGCTGCGTGACCACCAGCAGGCCGTGTGTGTCGTGCGTAACTTCAGCGAGCTGCACGAAGCGCGGAAACAGCTGGAGTCCATGGCTCACTACGACGCCCTGACCGGCCTCGCCAACCGTGCGCTGCTCGACAAGCTGCTCGAGCAGAGTGTGCGTTCTGCCAGGCGCAACCAGCAGCGCATGGGCGTGATGTTCATCGACCTCGACCGGTTCAAGGATGTCAATGATACTCTCGGGCACGCAGCGGGTGACCTGCTGCTGCAGTTGGCATCCCGGCGCCTGCAGGGCACACTGCGCGAGAGCGATACTCTGGCGCGGGTTGGCGGCGATGAGTTCGTGGTCGTGCTCGACGATCTGGAGAGTATTGACAGCGCATCGGGCGTTGCCCGAAAACTGATGAACGACATGTGCACCCCCTTCGACCTGCAGGGTACGGAAGTGGTGATCAGCTGCAGTATCGGTATCAGCATCTTCCCGGATGACGCCGACAACGCCTCCCGCCTGCTCAGTTACGCCGACACGGCGATGTACCGGGCCAAACAACAGGGCCGCAATGACTGGCGCTTCTACACGGCGGACATGACCCGCGCGGCGATGGAGCACCTTGAGCTGATTGAGGCCCTGCGCGCTGCGCTGGAAGACAACAGCCTGACCCAGCTCTACCAACCCCAGTTCGATTGCGAGACCGGGCGCAGCGTCGGCGTAGAGGCTCTGGCCCGCTGGCCTCGCCCGGGGCGCGACAGCCTGGGGCCCCAGCGTTTTATCACGCTGGCGGAACAGGCGGGGCTGGCCCGCCGCCTCGATCGCTGGTCGCTGGAGTCGGCGTGTCGGCAATTGCACCGCTGGCTGGAGGAGAGGCATGATCCGGGGGCAGTGAGCGTGAATCTGAGCATTCACTCACTCACCGACGAAACCCTGCCAGAGGCCGTGGCCAGCCTACTGCACGACTATGCCATTCCCGCCCATCATCTGCAGATCGAAATCAAGGAGCTGGCCCTGCTGGGCGAGCGACCGGTGGCCAGGGATTGCCTGAAGGCGCTGATTGCCCTGGGCGTCGACATCGCTGTGGATGACTTCGGGTCGGGCTACGCCGCCCTTGAGTACTTGCGCGCCCTGCCCGTCACAACGCTGAAAATTGACGCCGCTTTCATGCGCGACGTACCGGGCGACCCGGAGCAGGCGATCATTGCCAACACCGTGATCGCCATGGGCCGGGCACTGGGCATGAAGGTCGTCGCCAAGGGCATCGAGAATGCAGAGCAGGCCGATTTTATTCGCCACCAGCACGGTATTCAGGGCCAGGGCTACTATTTCAGCCATCCCCTGAGTCCCGAACAGGTCGGCGAGCTGCTGGACTAGGCTGCGCCTCAACGACATAGCGTAGCGGCCCGTTGGTCTGCCAGCTGTCAAAGGGATAGCAGGTCACCAGCAGCAGGCCGTCGGCGCCTGATGCAGGCGGCTGCAGCGTCTCCACACGGCTGTCCACCACACGGATGGCAACCACCCGAAAGTGTCGAACCCGTCCTGCGATGTCCTCCAGTCGCAGGGTCATGCCGGGCTGCAGCGCCTGCAGGAAGCGGAAGTGCGTGTCGCGATGTCCGGCGATAACAGTCCAGCGCTCCGCTGACCCGTCGAAAGCTTCATGCAACCCCGGACCGAAGGCCAGCGCCTGACCGGAAGTGCCGGCGAGCACATGGTAGTCAGCGCCCAATGCAGGTGCCTGCAGGCGTGCCGCCGGCCAGGTGTCTGCCCAGGGCCAGGGCTTGTGCGGCACGCCCTCCTCCCGGGTATGCTCCCAGGCGCGTGCCAGCAGGTGCTGGGCAAGCATGGCCTTGGCGTGTATCCACCCGGCGCCGGCGAGTTGCCAGGCTGCCAGCAGCAGCACCAGCATCAGCAGCACTCGGCGCCACTGCTTATTGGGCAGCGTCATCGGGCACATGGTCCAGCTCCGGTCCGCGCATCACCCAGACCAGCAGGGCAAAGAACAACAGCAGGCAGGCGATAAACAGTTTCGCCGCGGCAGTGGTTGCGGTTTGCGGATAGGCAAAGCCCTGCGGATCCTGTCCACGTGGACGCGTATTGCGCACGGCGTCGGGTTTCAGCGGCACATCGGCGGGGCGTTGCACCCGCTCCTCTACGGCGATAAAACTGGTGTAGGGGCTCAGCAACTGATGTTGCAGCGCGACCGCGAGGACATTGGCCCTGATCACCTCCTCACGGGTGCCGGTGAAGCGTTCATCCAGCAGCGCCTGTATACGTGCACGCGCCCACAGGCTGCCGACCCCGGGGGCTGCCGACCGTGTCTGCCCGTCCAGCATCAGCTCCTGCTGCCAGGGCTGGCCGGCCAGGTTACCCGTCACCCGGATCACACCCCCCTGCGGTGGCGTATTGAAGCGCACACTGCGCACCAGCGGTGCCCCCGCGTACAGGTCCGGCACCGGGCCAGCCGCGTCCACAACCGCCTGCGGCCAGTGCACCTGCACATCGGTCAACAGGGGGGCCGCCAGATACCCCACCAGCGCGTCCATCTGCGCGCTGATCTCACTCAACTCCCCCACATGGAGGTGACGGCCGCGACCCAGCTCCGCGGCCTTGCGCAGGAACCAGCTGTTCGGCGCCGAGCCGATACCCACGGTGAACAGGCGGGAAGCGCCCAGTTGCGCTGCGATCATGTCGATAATCGCCTGTTCATTTCCCACCGCACCATCGGTGAGAAACACAATCTGGCGCAGCCGTTCACCGCTGCTGTCGCGCCCCTGGCCAAGGGCATGCCGCAAGGGCGGCAGCATCTCGGTACCGCCCCCGGCTTCCAACCTGCCGACAAACCGGCGCGCTCGCTGCAGCGCGTCTGCAGACGCCGCGCGTGCCTCCTGAAACAGAGACCGGTACCCATGGTCAAAGGCGATGATATTGAAGTGATCGCTGGGGCGGAGTCCATCCAGCGCAGCGGCGAGGCTCTGGCGCGCCTGCTGCAGCGGCACGCCGCCCATTGAACCGGAGGTATCCACCACGAACACGAGTTCACGCGGGGGCGTGTCCGCTGCCCGCTGTAGCCCGGGCGGCACCACCAGCAACATTCCGTAGTGATCCCCGTCTACGGCTTCCGTGAACAAGGCAGCCCGGGGTTCGCTGCCGGTGACGGGCGTCCAGCGCAGCACGAAATCCCGGTCCATCTCACTGGGGCCGCGCGCCAGCTGCAGTGCATAGCGGTTCCCGTCGCGCGACAGGCGCATGGCGTGGCTGGGCGTGTCCACGCGAGCGAGGGGCAAACCGGCATTGAGCTCGACCGCAATCGAAACCGGGTTCAGCGGCAGGGCATCGGAGCCTTCCGCGGGGTGCTGCCAGGCCGTGATCAGTGGCGCATCAGGCACCTGGTCCGTGGCCGGGTGCCACCCCAGATAGTCCGGCGCCGCTGGCTCCCCATCTTCCCGCGGCAGTGACACCCCGGGAATGTAGCGCGGAGTCAGTGTCATGGGGAGCCGCAGGCTGAATACGTCGTCGGCGAACGCTACCGGTTGCACGAACTCCAGAACCACCGTCACCGTCTCGCCGGGTGCTACATTCGCTATCCGATTCTGGAACAGGTTGGGCCGCTGCTGCGAGACCAGGCTGGCCTTGCGCCCGCTGCTGGCCGCCTGTCGATACATCGCCTGCGCCTCCTGCCGCTCACGCACCCGGCCGACAATGCGGCGGTCACCCACGCGCATGTCCATGGCGCGCACTGCCGCATCACCCGGCAGCGGAAAAACATAGACGCCCTCCACCCAATCGGCACTGGCATTCTCGAAAGTCTGCTCCAGCCGCACCACCGCGACCATGCCCGCCACCTGCACGTCGAAGCGGCTGTGCTGGAGCAATGCCGGCACGGGCGGCAATCCCGGGTGCTGGAGCAGCAGCTGGCCGGAGCCGGGGGCTTCGTCGATGCCGGCTCGTGCCGTGCCCGCGCTCACTGCCAACAGGCAAACCAAAGCCGCCAGCCATCGCGGCAGGATCCGGAAACAGACCCACAGCAGGACCTCCTCTGTGCCGCCACGATTCAACAGATGCATCGCCATCGTAACCTCTCCCTCAGTAATAGACAGCGCTATTGAAGCGCCGGGAGCTGTCGATCTGATGGCATCACTGTGGCAGGCTGATGCTGAATTGTGACCAATTGTGGCAGCGCTTGAGCGGGCGGCCCGATTCTGGAACCATGGCAGCCTCTCCCGGCGGGTAGCACTGCATGCGACACCACATTGCCATTGTCGAAGACGAGGCCGCACTGGCCGCGAATTACCGCGATGCCCTGCAGCGCCAGGGCTTCCGGGTATCGCTGTTCGGCGACCGGCGCAGTGCCAGCGACGCGTTCCGTCGCCAGCTGCCCGATCTCGCCATCATTGATGTGGGACTGGGGGATGACATCGAAGGCGGTTTTGAACTGTGCCGCGAGTTGCGCAGCCTGTGTCCGGTGGTGCCCATCGTCTTCCTGACAGCGCGCGACAGTGAACTGGATGTCATCTCCGGCCTGCGCCTGGGCGCCGACGACTACCTGACCAAGAACATCAGCCAGGCGCACCTGCTGGCGCGCATCGTTGCCCTGTTTCGAAGAGTGCAGGCACTGCGGACACCGGAGCTACAGGAGCACGTCGTCGAGCAAGGCGCGCTGAGCCTCAATCTGGAGCGCATGACCGCACACTGGAGCGGCACACCGGTACCCCTGACCGTCACGGAATTCTGGATGGTGCACACGCTGGCGCGGCACCCCGGGCATGTGAAGAACCGCCAGCAGTTGATGGACAGTGCCAATGTCGTACTGGACGACAACACCATCACATCGCACATCAAGCGCATTCGCCGCAAGTTCGCCGCACTCGATCCCGACTTCGACTGCATCGAAACCGCCTACGGCATGGGCTATCGCTGGCAGGACAGCTAGGGCGTGAACCTGCGTCGACAACTCGTGCTGGTCAGCCTCCTGCTGCTGACCCTGCCCTGGGCCGGCTGCCAGTTCCTGCGGGAAATGGAGATCGCCCTGCGCCAGGGGCAGGCACAGGCGGTCGCCGCAGCCGCTACCGCCGTTGCCGCCAGCCTCGCCGAGCGGCCCGATGCCCTGTATCCCAACCGCGAACGTCTGCGCACGGCGGATGATCCCGACGGTTCGCTGTATGCGCCCATGCTGGACAGCCCCCCGCTTCTGGACGGCTATGAAGATGGCTGGGACACGTCCATTCAGGGGCGCTACAGCAGTTTGGAGACCCGCGTGCCCCGCCTGAACTACCGCGCGGGCGTGCACGGCGGCACGCTCTACCTGATGCTGCAGGTGACAGACGAGTCCGTCACCTATCACGACCCCGGGCTGAGCCCGGAGCCCAACGGTGACCGGCTGATACTGCGCACCTGGCTGGACAACAGGCGCCAGGACTATGTCATCGCCACCCCCGCCCCCGGCAGCGTGCGCGCCCAGTACGCCAGCCCGCGCCATCCCGGGGTGGATGCCGGGCAGATTCGCGGTTTCTGGCAGGACACCCGCGAGGGCTATGCGCTGGAGCTCGCACTGCCACTGTCGATAACCGGACAACGCCTCGGTGTGTATGCCATTGATGTCGACGGGCATCGCAGCAGCGGCTGGCGTACCGCCGGCAATACCGACCCCATGGACCTCACGGCACCGCCCTGGCTAATCTACCCGCCGCAGGCACTGCAAGCCGATCTGGCGCGGTTCGCACAGCCGGGCCAGCGGCTCCGCGTCACGGACCGGCACGGACGATTACTCGCGGAGGCGCTGGCACCCGCCGCGGACCGCACCGATGATGACGGAGACACCTTCTGGCTGCTGCAGGCCATATACCGACGCATACTGGCGGAAGAGGTCACTGACAACAGGGCAGCGCCACAAGGGAATGGTTATTTGCAAGGGGAAGAAATCAACGCCGCACTGGCGGGAACAACCGTTCAGCACTGGTACCGCTCGGACAGCGCAGGGCGGCACCTGTTGGCGGGCGCCGCCCCGGTGCGCGATGCGGGACAGGTGATCGGTGCTGTTGTGGTGGAGCAGAACAGTGAGCAGTATCTGTCGCTCACCGACCGGGCGTTCAGCCGCCTGCTCGGCTACAGCGCCCTGACACTCGCCTCGGCGGCGCTGGGCCTGCTGCTGTTCGCCAGCGTGCTGTCGTGGCGCATACGACGCCTGAGCCTAGCGGCAAGCCGCGTTCTCGGCCGTGAAGGTGTGCAACTTTCGCGCTTCCCGCGCAGCCGCGCGCGCGACGAAATCGGCGACCTGTCGCGCAGCTATGCGCGCCTGCTGGAAGAACTGCATGAGTACAATGAATACCTGCGTACCCTGAGTCGCAAACTGTCCCACGAGCTGCGCACCCCCATCGCCGTCATCCAGTCATCACTGGACAACCTGGCCGCCAACGAACTGGCCGGCGAGCGCGACGTCTACGTGCAGCGCGCACGCCAGGGCCTGTCGCGCCTGAGCGGAATACTCGACGCCATGACCGAGGCGACGCGGCTGGAAGAAAGCCTGCGCCAGCGCGATGTCACGCGACTGGACCTGGTGCCACTGCTGGAGTCACTGTGTGCCGCCTATCGCAACGTATACCGCGAGCACACTGTCGCGCTTTCCGTACCCTGCGGGAGCGCCTGGGTAACCGGGGCTGCCGACCTGCTGGTTCAGGCGCTGGACAAACTGGTCGACAACGCCGCATCGTTTGCGCCCCGTGGCAGCGAAATCGCAGTGCGCCTGCTACCGCAGGGGCCGGACTGGGCAATCAGCGTCTGCAACAGCGGCCCTGCCCTGCCCTCCGACATGCAGGGTCGCCTCTTCGAGGCTATGGTCTCATTGCGCGAATCACGCAGTGCCGACTCGGTGCACCTCGGGCTGGGGCTGTATGTGGTTCGCCTGATCGCCGAATATCACCATGGCAGCGCGCACGCCGCGACCGGGGACAATGGCAGCGGTGCCGTGTTTACCCTGCTGCTGCCCCGGGACGACGAACGGGTCAGCTGAGAAATGCGAGCTGGCGGGCCTCTGCCAGCTGGTCGCGCAGCGCTGCGGCCTGCTCGAATTCCAGGTTGCGCGCATGTTCCTGCATTTGCGCTTCCATCTGCTGCAATTTCCGCGCGAGGGCCGCCGGGCTGAGGCGGGCAATATCCGCGCTGAACGCCAACGACTGCTCGGCCACCTTGTTGCCTTTGGCGCGGCCCCGGGTGGGCATGCGTCGCGCCCCTTCCATGATGTCCTTGACGGACTTGTTTACACCCACGGGGGTAATACCGTGCTCGGTGTTGTACGCCAGCTGCTTCTCCCGGCGTCGGGCGGTTTCCGCCATCGCCCGCTCCATCGACCCGGTTACCTTGTCGGCATAAAGAATAGCCCGACCCTTGAGGTTGCGCGCCGCGCGCCCGATGGTCTGGATAAGAGACCGGTCAGAACGCAGGAAACCTTCCTTGTCGGCATCGAGGATCGCCACCAGCGAAACTTCGGGCATATCCAGGCCTTCGCGCAGCAGGTTGATGCCCACCAGGACGTCAAACTCACCCAGACGCAGGTCGCGAATAATCTCCACCCGCTCTACGGTATCGATATCCGAGTGCAGGTAACGCACCCTGACACCGTGTTCCGTGAGGTACTCGGTGAGGTCCTCCGCCATGCGCTTGGTCAGTGTGGTCACCAGGACGCGGTCACCCGTTGCGACGGTGCTGTGGATCTCCTGCAGCAAGTCGTCCACCTGGGTCGTCGCGGGGCGCACCTCCAGTTCCGGGTCGATGAGGCCTGTAGGGCGCACCACCTGTTCCACCGTGCGCCCGGCGTGCTCCTGCTCGTAGGGGCCGGGCGTCGCAGAGACAAACAGGGCCTGCGGCACCAGCCGCTCCCACTCCTCGAAGCGCAGTGGTCGGTTGTCCAGCGCAGAGGGAAGGCGAAAGCCGTACTCGACCAGCGTCTCCTTGCGGGAGCGGTCACCGCGGTACATGCCGCCGATCTGCGGAATGGTGGCATGGGACTCGTCGATAATCACCAGCGCATTCTGCGGCAGATATTCGAACAGGGTTGGTGGCGGCTCGCCCGGCCCACGACCCGACAGGTAGCGCGAATAGTTCTCCACACCGTTGCAGTAACCGAGTTCGCGGATCATCTCGACATCGTAGCGCGTACGCTGCTGCAGGCGCTGCGCCTCAACGAGCTTGTCATTCTCCTTGAGCTGCGCAACACGCTGCTCGAGCTCGGCCTCGATGTGCGCAACGGCTTCCAGCATTACATCGCGCGAGGTCACGTAGTGGCTCTTTGGAAAAATGGTCACCCGCGGCACCTTGCGCTCGACCACACCTGTCAGGGGATCAAAGAAGTAGAGATTGTCGATCTCATTATCAAACAGCTCCACGCGCACCGCTTCGCGCTCGGAGTCTGCGGGGTAGATGTCGATCACGTCGCCGCGCACGCGGTAGGTGCCACGATGGAAGTCGACATCGTTGCGGGTGTACTGCAGCTCGGCGAGATGACGCAGCACCTGGCGCTGATCAATCATCTCGCCGCGCGACAGGTGCAGCACCATCTTGAAATAGGACTTCGGGTCACCGAGACCGTAGATCGCCGACACCGTGGCCACCACGAGGCAATCCGAACGCTCCATCAGCGCCTTGGTCGCCGACAGGCGCATCTGCTCGATATGTTCGTTCACGGACGCATCCTTCTCGATGAAGGTGTCCGATGAAGGCACGTAGGCTTCGGGCTGGTAGTAATCGTAGTAGGACACGAAGTACTCGACGGCGTTGTCCGGGAAGTACTCCTTGAACTCGCCGTAGAGCTGCGCCGCCAGCGTCTTGTTGTGGGCCATGACGATGGTGGGACGCTGCAGCTGCTCCACCACATGGGCCATGGTGAAGGTTTTCCCGGAGCCGGTCACCCCGAGCAGTGTCTGGGACGCCAGGCCTGCGTTCACGCCTTCCACAAGTTCCCGGATGGCCCGGGGCTGGTCACCGGCGGGGGCGTAGCTGGAATGCACTTTGAACGGCTTGGACATGGAGAAAAGGCCCGATAATTCGCGAACCAGTTATTATGAGCCACTGGCAGGCGATTTGCAGCCGCAGACGGGGGCAGGCCAGATTGCGAAAAATACCCCGCGAGCTGTTGACCTGTATGGGGCGCGTCATTATCATACGCGGCCTCGGTTAACACCATTCCGCCTTAGCTCAGTTGGTAGAGCAATTGACTGTTAATCAATGGGTCGCTGGTTCGAGCCCAGCAGGCGGAGCCATTTTCGAGACAAAAAGGGGTTGCAGCGATGCAGCCCTTTTTTTTGGTTCATCGCGCATTTCCGGGGAAGGCGGCTTTGATCTTCAGGAAGAAGTAATC
>NZ_CAXBAE010000009.1:0-160528 GCF_963973825.1 uncultured Haliea sp. | reverse complement strand
GCCAGGCTTCTAAACCCAAACCCCGAAGTACACTGTGCTTCGGGGTTTTTTATGGCCCGCAGCAGCGGCGTTACACAGGCGCTGACCTACGCTCACACCCGGGTGAAGCAAAAACCGAACCCCGACGCACTCACGTGCGCCGGGGTTTTCCTGTCGATTGCGGGGGACGGCGCTCAGGCGTTCCGCGCTGTTTGTTGACGGGAACGCCGCCGGCCTCCCAGTAGAACCAGTCCGGTAGCGAGCAGGGCGAGAACCCCGGGTTCGGGTACTGCGCGTGAGGATCCGCTGATGCGCAGCGTAAAGCTGCTCTGGTTGCTGGCGTCGAAGGTGACCGGGTCAATGAAGTAGGTCACGTTGAATTTCGCCAGGTCCTCGATTTCGCCAGCGCCCGCGAGGCAGGGCCCGGAGGGGACCTCGGTGCACACCGGAATGTCTCCTGCCTGTCGGCGCAATTCCGCCTCGACGTCCGCAATGCTGTCGTACTGTACGCCCTCGTTGCCGGAAGCGAGTGTTACGACATTGCCGTCCGCGTCCAGGCCCCGGTTCATGATCCATTTGCCCGTGGCACTGTCGTAGTGGGCCATCAATATGGCATCGGTCAAGGGGTTGCCGTCGTCATCGTAGAAATAGCCATCCGGGGCCATTGAGTACGACAGCCAGTCGCCGAAAAGGGCTTCATAGCCATACTGGTCACCAAACAGTCCGGTGCTTTGGAACAGGTCTTCACCCATAAGGCTGACACCGAAGCCGCTGCGCTCGCCACTGAAATAGCCCCTGAGGCGCCCGCGTTCTTCGTCTTCACCGAAAAGCCCCTGGGAAAACAGGGCGCTGAATTCGCTGTTTTTGGGGCTGCTGCCGAAGTCAACGAAGCTCAACCCATCGCCGGCGGTCGAGGCGATGAAGTCACTGCCGATACCAAAGCCCAGACTGATGTTGAATCCGTCCAGCGCGCTGCCGGTGTTGTTTCCATACTTGGAGAACACCTTGTAGAGTCCATCATTGCCATCTGCCAGTGTGCCGTCGCTCAGGTTGAACACCAGGTCAATAGGCTCGAAGCCGGTACGGTCAAGTTTGAAGCGCTTGCCGCTCTGGAAGGGCCCATTACAGGTGGAGTCGCCAGCGGCCATGATGCAGTTGTCCACCGGTGACGTTGAGTCTTCGGTGGGTGCGTCGCTCACGACTTTCAGGCCGGGTGCTGCACCTTCATCGAGGTCGTACTTGATATAGCCGCTGCTGGTCGCGCCACTGCTGGTTGGCGAGGTATCGTAAATCGTACTGAAGTAGTTTCCATCAGCGTCGGGCCCTGAACCGGCGACATTGCCGAGGTCCCAGCTGTCTATTGCGGCACCAAATGCGGCGCTTGAGGTGATTCCTGCAATCGCCACTGCGAGCGATGACTGCAGAAAGTGGTGCATCATTTTCATAGTCGTTCTCCTGAACGTTGTCTGTGCAGTTGTGCTGCTGTGGCGCCAAAAGAACCTGTGCTGCGCCAACGGCGAAGGCACAGCAGGGTTCGTGCCATTACATTAGAAATAACTAAATATTAAATAGTTATAAAGCGTTTGCCGGGCGTGTGGGTGTGCCCAACGTGGGACGTCGGCCCTTTTGTGTAAAAAAACCTGACGCAGCCTGTGTGCCCGGCAGAAGTCACTTCCCGACAGTGGCCATGCGCAGGAATGCGCAGAAAATCCGTGTAATCATGGGCTCGACCCCGGCGATAATGATTATCGCTTTCCTTGTTGCGGAGCCAGACGCCACCATGTCATTACCTCGATACCTGCTACTGCTTTTCCTGTTCGGTGCTACGACGGCGGGGGCCAGTGAAATCGTCGTGAAGGTCCGTAATCTGCCTGAGACGGGGACCCTGGTCCTGCAGGTGTACGATGATCCCAATGCTTTCGGTGTGTTCCGTCGCCCCGCGCGGGAGCAGCGGTATGAGATACGCGTCGGGCAGGAATACCGCATTACCGATGCGCCGTCGGGCGCCATTGCGGTGCTGGTTTACCTTGATGAAAACAACAACCGGGCGCTGGATCGGAACTTTATTGGCATTCCCCGCGAGCCAGTTGGCCTGTCGAACAATTATCAGCCCAAAGGGCCGCCGAGTTTTCAGCGAGCCGCGTTCACCGCGCAGCCGGATAGCAGGATTGACCTGGACATCGCCCTCTTTGCAGTGCTGGGTGAGACCGGGCAGTGGGGCGTGGGTCTGGGCGCGATTGGCCGCAGCAGCCCCTATGTCGGCTCCGATACCAACGTTATTCAGCCAATTCCTGCGATAACCTATTTCGGCGAGCGCCTGCAGTGGGTTGGGCCCAACCTGCGCTTCGGCGTGTGGGGCGGCGATGACCTGCGGCTGGCGCTGACAGGGTCCTACCGTGTGGGCGCTTACGAGGAGAGTGACAGCGCTGCGCTCAAAGGGCTGGGCGATCGCGAGAGCACCCTGATGGGGGGCCTCGCACTGGTTTACGAAGGCGCCCGAGGCTTCACCCTGGATCTGGGTTACGAGCACGATCTGCTCGACCAGATCGGAGGTGGGTCCGTTGTGGCGCGCCTGTCGCGCGGCTTCCAGTTCGGAAATTTGCGTCTCACACCGGGTATAGGCGCAAACTGGATCAGCGGGGGGTTGGCCAATCACGATTTCGGTGTGCCGGCTGCTGCGGCCACGGCAAGTCGGCCGGCCTATCACCTCAGCGACACCTTCACCGCTGAAGTGGGGCTGGGCGTGTTCTATGAATTCACAGAAAACTGGCGCGCGGTGTTCAATGTAGCGCTGGAACAACTCGGTAGCGACATCACAGACAGCCCGATTGTCGATACCGATCAGGTGATCAAGGGCTTCGCCGCTATCACCTACACCTTCTGATTCCCTAGAACAGCGTGGCGACCTGATAGACCAGGAAGGCCGCCACGTAGGCCAGCACGAAGTACGCGCCAAACATTTTCAATGCCAGAGTGCCGGAGCGCGCCTCTTTCGACAGGATAGCCATTGTCGACACGCATTGCAGGGCAATGGCGAAAAACACCAGCAGGGCCAGGCCCGAAGCGACGGTGAGATCACTGTTCTGGATCTGCTCGACCAGAGGCACCATGTTTTCCTCGGCGCCCTCGATACCGAAAATGGTGCCCAGTGTGCCTACGAACACCTCGCGGGCCAGAAAAGAGGTCAGGATGGCTACGCCGTAGCGCCAGTCGAGACCCAGGGGCGCAAACAGCGGCTCTATCAAACGGCCCAGATGGCCCAGCCAGGATTGACCGAGGTCGGTGCCAAAGTTGGGGAAGTAACCCAGTACCCAGATCACGAGTGTCACCGTGAAGATGATTTTTCCGGCCTTCACCACGAAGTGCTTCGCGCGGTTGAAGGCGTTGCGCAGCAGCGGCTTGACCCCCGGCAAGCGGTAAGGGGGCAGCTCGAGGACGAAGGGCAGGTCGTCGAACTGGTCTTTTCGTGCGCGGGATACCACGCCGGTGATGATCAGCGCCGTCAGCATGCCGAAAAAATAGATACCGAACATGGCCAGTCCCTGCCACCCCACCAGCCCGCCGAGGAGCGTGTCACCCGGTATGAAGGCGGCGATCAGCAGGGCGTAGACGGGAAGGCGAGCCGAGCAGGGCATCAGCGGTATGGCCATGTAGGTGAGCAGGCGCTTACGCGGGGAGTCCACCGCCCGGGCTGCATAGATACCCGGAATGGCGCAGGCGACGCCGGACAGCATGGGTACAAAGCTCTTGCCGGTCAGTCCGAAATAGCGCAGCGGCTTGTGGCAGATCAGCGTGGCCCGCGCCATGTAGCCGGAATCCTCCAGCAGGCCGATCACAAACGTCAGGACAAAAATCTGCGGCACGAACACGAGAAATGCCCCGATGCCGCTGAACAGCGCGTCGGCGGTAAAATCCTGCAGCACCTGACTGCCGATCAGCGGCACGATCCCGTCGGCAATCCACGCCAGTGAAGCCTCAATGGCATCCATGGCCGGTGTCGACCAGGTGAAGATCGACTGGAACAGCAGGTACATGATCCCGAAGAAGGCAAAACCGCCGGTCAGGGAGTGCAGGAAGAAAGCATCCAGTCGATTCTGCGTGCGTACCAGCACATCGCCGCGCGGTCCGAGGCGTTGCGCCAGTTGGTGAGCGGTGCCCCGGAGGATCTCGTCCGGTGTACCGGTGAGGTGTGGCCGCTGCCGCGGCCTGTCTGCCGTGCGCGTTGCCCTGATGTGCTCGGAGATCTCCGCCAGCCCCTTGCCGGAACGCGCCGAGATAGGCAGCACCCGGGTGTGAATCGCAGCCTCCAGCGCCGGCAGGTCAATACTCAGATTGTTCGCTTCCAGTACGTCGATCATGTTGGCCAGCACGGTGACCGGCTTGTCATGCAATTCGCACTCACGGATAACCTGCAGGGTGAAAAACAGGCTTTTTTCCAGTCGCGTGGCATCGATCAGGCACAGTACATGCTCGACGTCGGCATCAGCGAGGGCCTTTTCGAACTGCGCCACCGCCACCTTTTCCTCTGCGGAAATCGCTTTCAGGGAGTAGGTACCGGGAAAGTCGACCAGATACACATCATCCATACCCTGCAACTTGCCACTGGCGACATCGACGGTTATGCCGGGGAAGTTTGCAACCTTCTGCGACAACCCGGTGAGGCGGTTGAACAGCATGCTCTTGCCCGAGTTGGGGCTGCCAATCAGCAGGACCTTGGTCACGGCCCGGTGCTCTCTACAAGAATGTGATCCGCAATCTCGTCATCCAGCGAATAAATGGTGTTGTTGACGCGGTAGACCTTGGGAGCACCGAAGCCCGGGGATTGCAGGCAGGACACCCTTTCGCCGGGGTAGAAGCCAAACTCCATAAGGCGTACCTTGTAGGCCTCTGCCAGCAGGTCGTCGTAGCCGGCGATAGCACAGTGTTCCCCGCGGCGCAGTGACCACAGCGTTTTCGGCGCCCCCGGGGGCTGCGTTTTCTTCATTGGCGGTGTCACCCGAGTATGATGGGGAGTGGTTGGCAAAACGTCAGTGCGCGCACCATAACGCGAATGATTCCCATTTGGAAGGCTTTTTCTCAGCGACGTGCCGGGTATTATGTAGGGGCCGCGCTATTATACTCCGCGTGTTGGCGAACCGGTGCCGGAATTTCTCTGCGGGCCGGGAGCGTTGCCACGTGTTTACTGTCATCCTGGTGCACTTGTGAGGAGTTCAAAAATGTCCGACGTGTCAGAGCAGGAACTGCGGGAAAACTTTGATCACTTTGACCGCAATGGCGACGGTAAGATTGAGCTGAAGGAGTTTGCGGCCTTGCTGGAAGGGCTGGATGCCCTCGAACCCGGGGAAGACCCACAGGTCGGGTTCCAGGCCATCGACAGCGATGGCAGCGGCGTCGTTGAGTTTGATGAGTTTGTCGCCTGGTTCCAGGACCGCTAGGCGCGCCACCCACAGCGCAGCAAGCTCCGGCAACTCGCCGCGTGAACCGCTACACCCGAGGTGCGACACTGCATGGCAGAACAGGACACACTGCAGATCAGCGCAACGCTGGCCGTACCGCTGGCCGAGGTTGAACTGCATGCGATTCGGGCACAGGGTGCCGGGGGGCAGAACGTGAACAAGGTCTCCACCGCCATACACCTGCGCTTCAATGCTGTGGCGTCTTCCCTCCCCGAAGACTGTATCGCCGCGTTGCTTGCCTGCCGCGACAGCCGAATTTCGGAGGAAGGGATTGTTACCATCAAGGCGCAGCGTTTCCGCAGTCAGGCGAAAAATCGCGAGGACGCCCTGGCGCGCCTTGCCGAGTTGATCGCCGAATGCTGCCGTCCGCGCAAAGCGCGCAGGCCGACGAGGCCCACCCTCGCATCCAGACGCAGGCGTCTGGACAAGAAGCAGCAGCGCGGCACCCTCAAGGCCCAGCGCCGCCCCGTCAGGCGGGGAGACGAATAATACCTTTCCTGCGTCGACCGCGTATGTGGGCAGTTTCAACCAACCGCCGCGACCGTCACCGGTTACCGTCATTGTATCGGGCGTTGGCTGCCTCGTTGCTGATGGCGGGGATGGCCGTGATGGCCGCCGAGCCCAGCGCCACGCCGGCCACGGAAGCCTCCCGTTTCCAGCGTCTGGTAGAGCAACTGGCGGCTGACGAGGCCGGTCGGCAGCAGTTTGCGGATATCGCGCTGATGGAGCTGGCCGAGGTGCTGCTCGCGGAGGCGGCACTGGCGCGGCGCCAGGCCGCAGAAGGGGAAGCCGGCGCTCGCAGCCCGCTTGGCTGGGCGGTCGCGGTGGAACAGTACGCGGGCGAGGTGCTGCGCCTGCAGCGTGCGGTGCAGGCAAACACGCCGGTCCAGCTGCGGATGCCGCCGCTGGCGGACCCGGCGATACAGGTGGGCGCTGCCAGCGTTATGCTCAGTCACCCGCGCCGAGACCAGCAGGGGGTACTGGAGGCGCGTATTGCCTCGGCGTTCTGTGCAAACAATGACTGTGCCCGCGTGTTGGCGCCCACGACGGCGCCGCAGGCCGCCAAACAGGAACCGATACCCATCACGGCAGAGACGCCGGAGCCTACATGGAGTTTCACGCGCGATGGCAACGTCTGTGCACAGCGCGGATTGCGCGTGGAATTCCCGCCGCCCGCGGAGCGCGCGGGCAGTCGGCTGATGGATGAGCGTGCGCTGTGTCAGCAGCTCTTCGCCGAACTGGGCAACCTGGCGCTGGAACTGCGCTGGCAGATGCGCCAGGGCGTGACGCTGGAGTGGTCCGCGATGGTGAGCACGTCGCTGCCGCAGCGCACCGATCACGCACTACTGCTCAACAGTGCCGGTGATACCCTGCTCATTGCGCTGCCGCTGCTGCACGGTACCCCCGGCCTATTGTACGTGTTGTTGCCCTGGCTCGCCGCCGAGGTGGGCAGTGGGCCCCCGGCAGACATCACCCTTGACGCGGTCAAGCTGGGCTGGACAGCGCCCGCTTCGCGTTGACCCTAGCGGTCGCTGCGCGCCCTGGCAAACGCCGCGGCGAGAGCCGTTGAGGGTTCTGCACCCTTGCTGGCAGCCTTGCGCGTGGCGTTGCCCCGCGCGGCTGATTTTGGCCCGGCGCCTCGCGGTTCCTGCCGCCGCCCGCCCGGTTGGCGTGCAGCGTCCTGCGCCTTGTCGTTGAGGCGCATGCTCAGGGCAATGCGCTTGCGCTCCAGGTCCACTTCCATGACTTTCACTTTCACCACGTCACCGGCCTTTACCACCTCATGCGGATCCTTGATGAAGCGGTCAGCGAGAACCGATATGTGCACGAGGCCGTCCTGGTGGACGCCGATATCCACAAAGGCCCCGAAATTGGTCACGTTGGTCACTGTGCCCTCCAATACCATGTCTGGCTTCAGGTCGGCAATTTTCTCGACGCCGTCCTGGAAGCTCGCCATGCGGAACTCCGGACGGGGATCGCGCCCCGGTTTGTCCAGTTCTCGGAGAATATCGAGCACCGTCGGCAGGCCCACCTGTTCGGTGACGTAGTCGCTGGGCCGCACGCTGCGCAGGAATGCGGAGTCCCCAATCAGGCTGGACAGGGATCGCTGCTGGCGCTCCGCAATGCGCTCGACCAGCGGGTAGGATTCGGGGTGCACGGCGGAGGCATCAAGCGGGTTGCTGCCGTTGTTGATGCGCAGGAAGCCCGCCGCCTGCTCAAAGGTCTTCTCGCCGAAGCGCGGCACCTGCAGCAGGTCCCTGCGGCTGGCGAAGCTGCCTGCCTGGTCGCGCAGCGCCACAATGTTGTTGGCCAGATTCTGGTTCAGGCCCGATACCCGTGCCAGCAGCGGCACCGACGCTGTATTCACGTCCACCCCCACGGCGTTCACACAGTCCTCGACGACGGCGTCCAGCTGGCGTGCCAGCTGGACCTGGCTGACGTCATGCTGGTACTGGCCGACACCGATGGATTTCGGGTCGATTTTCACCAGTTCGGCCAGTGGGTCCTGCAAGCGCCGGGCAATGGATACAGCGCCGCGTATGGTCACGTCGAGGTCGGGGAACTCCCGTGCAGCGAACTCCGAAGCGGAGTAGATGGAGGCGCCGGATTCGTTCACCATGACCTTGCGGCAGTTCAGCTCGGGGTGTTCCTGCAGCAGGTCGCCGACAAACTTGTCGGTCTCCCGGCTGGCGGTACCATTGCCGATGGCGATGAGTTCGACCCCATGCTTCTGTATCAGCCGCAGCAGTTCCGCGCTGGCCTCGCGCGTGCGCTTTTGCGGCGGGTGGGGAAACAGTGCGCCGTGGTCCACCACTTTGCCTGTGGCATCAACAACGGCCAGTTTCACGCCGGTGCGCAGACCCGGATCGAGCCCGATCGTGACATGGGCTCCCGCGGGGGCTGCCAGCAGCAGGTCCTTCAGGTTGCGGGCGAAGACGCCAATCGCTTCCTGCTCGGCGCGCTCCCGCAGCTGCGTGAGCAGGTCCGTCTGCAGGTGGCTGAGCAGTTTGACCCGCCAGGTCCAGCGCACGCTATCCGCCAGCCAGCGATCAGCGGCGCGTCCGGCGTCGCGAATCGACCAGTGATCCGCGATCATGGCTTCGCAGGGGTGTGCATCTCCCGGCTTTTCTTCCGGGTCGAGCAGCAGGTCGAGCTGCAGGAAACCTTCATTGCGTCCGCGGAACATGGCCAGTGCCCGGTGCGAGGGCGTGGTTGCCAGCGGCTCTGTGTGTTCGAAGTAGTCGCGGAACTTGGCGCCCTCGGCTTCCTTGCCGGGCACCAGGCGGGAAGCTAGCAGGGCGTTCTCCAGCAGGAAGCTGCGCAGGCGCGCCAGCAGGTCGGCATCCTCTGCAAAGCGTTCCATCAGAATCTGCCGCGCACCGTCGAGAGCCGCCTTGATATCGGCAATACCCTGATCCGGGTTCAGGTAGGATTCGGCGAGTGCCTCGGGGCTCTGCTGCGGATCCGCGAGCAGTGCCTCTGCCAGCGGTTCCAGGCCCGCCTCCCGGGCAATCTGCGCCTTGGTGCGGCGCTTGGGTTTGTAGGGCAGGTAGAGATCCTCGAGACGGTTTTTGGTGTCGGCCTCCAGCAGCGCCTGTTCCAGCGCAGGGTTGAGCTTGTCCTGCTCGGCAATCGATTTGAGAATCGCTGCCCGACGCTCGTCCAGTTCCCTGAGGTAGCGCAGGCGTTCATCGATGTGGCGCATCTGCGTGTCATCCAGCCCGCCCGTAACCTCTTTCCGATAGCGTGAGATGAAGGGCACGGTGGCGCCGTCGTCCAGCAGGCCGATGGCGGCGCTGATCTGGCTTTCATTGACGGCGAGTTCTTCGGCGATACGCTGGGAAATGCTCTTGCTCATGGTGTCCGGTGCGGTCCTGTAGTGTCGCGGCGCGCCATTATGCGTGACCCCGGCGCTGAAAACGATCTGGTTTTTTTCGTCGTTTTGTGCGTGACTGGCCGGGTGGGTACAGAGGAAAACCCGATGAAAATCCTGCACATCCTGCGTCACGCCAAGTCCGATTGGGGGGAGCCGGGTCTCGCCGACCACGACCGGCCACTGAACGTCCGAGGCCTGCGTGACGCTCCCCGCATGGGTGCGGCATTGCAGCGGCAGCTGGCGCCCATGGGTATCCATGCCAGCACGGCGCGGCGCGCGCAGATGACCCTGCAGGGACTGTGTGCGGGCTGGCCCGGACTGGCCGCCGCATCACACCGCAGCGAACCGGATCTGTACACCTTTAGCGCAACCGACCTGCTGGCCTGGTTACGCGCTCGTCCCGACGACGAGGAGCAGCTGTTCCTGATCGGGCACAACCCGGGTCTGACCGATCTGGCCAACCAGCTGCTGCCGGCGCTGCGGTTGGGCAACCTGCCGACGGCGGGCTATCTTCGCATGCAGCTGCCTGTGCAGCACTGGGCGTCCGTGGGCGACGCCGCCGGGACCCTGCAGCAGCAACTGTTCCCCAGGGACCTGCCGCCGGGCGGTTAGCGGCGTCCGTGGGCTGACGTGTAGTCGATGTCAGGGCCGACGGGCACCACGCCGGTTGGATTGATGTTGCGATGCGACGCGTAATAGTGGGTTTTGATGTGGTGGAAATCCACCGTGTCCGCCACGCCCGGACGCTGGTAGATGTCGCGGATGTACCCCGGCAGGTGCCGGTAGTCCTCGAGCCGCTGCCGGTTGCACTTGAAATGCCCGTGGTACACCGCGTCGAAGCGGATCAGCGTGGTGAACAGGCGAATGTCCGCCTCGGTCAGGGTGGCGCCGGTCAGGTACCGCTGGTGCGCAAGATGTGCATCAATGTGATCAAGCTCCTCGAACAGGGCATGGTAGGCCTCTTCGTAGGCCTGCTGTGTGGTGGCAAAGCCGGCGCGGTATACGCCGTTGTTGATGGCGGGGTAAATGCGCGCGTTCCAGTCGTCAATGGCGGCGCGCTCGGACGGGCCATACAGGTCGAGCGTGTTCCCGGTGATGTCGTTGAAGGCGTTGTTGAACATGCGAATGATGTCAGCGGATTCGTTGCTGACAATGGTATTGCGTTCGCGGTCCCAGAGTACCGGCACCGTTACCCGCCCGGTGTAGGTGGGGTCCGCCCGGGTGTAGACCTGGTGGTGGAAGTCGGCGCCGCCCACCTTGTCGCCGGTGCTGCCTTCGTCGCGATGGAAGGTCCAGCCGTTCTCCAGCATGAGGGGGCTGACCACTGACACATCAATGAGCGCTTCCAGACCCTTCAGCGCCCGCACAATCAGCGTTCGGTGGGCCCAGGGGCAGGCGAGGGATACGTACAGGTGATAGCGCCCGGATGCGGCGGCAAACCCGCTGTCTCCCGTCGCGCCCGCCGCGCCGTCGGGGGTGACCCAGTGCCTGAACCGGGCGCTCTCGCGGACGAAGCGCCCCTCGTTGCTGTCGGTGTCGTACCAGACGTCCTGCCATTGCCCGTCAACCAGCATACCCATTGCATTGCTCCTGTCGTGTTTGCTCAGAGGCAGTGTGCATTCGAAGGGCTGCTTTTAAAATCGCATATTATTGGCAAAATCTTTCGAGAAAATAGAATTTAAACAGGCTTTATGCCCCATTCCGGCCTTCCTGGCAGAATAATTCAGCGAGGTGGCGCGCTGCGGGGCCGGCACAGTCGGGGTCGGCAATCGTCAGGTACAAGGTCGCGTGGCGGCGGGCTCCCTGCTCCAGCGGCAGTGCCTCCAGCTCGCCTGCGTCCAGGGCGGTTGAGATGCGCGTGCGCGGTAGCCAGGCGAAACCGAGTCCACGGCTGACAAGCTCAATGGATGTGGCCACGTGGCTTACGGTCCAGCGCTGTTCCGCGCCCAGCCATCCGGCGTCGGTGCGCCGGTCCTGGGCGGAGTCGCGAATGACGATTTGTCGCTCCCGCGCCAGATCCTGCAGCGTCAACGTGCGGCCCAGCGCATGCAGAGCGTGCCCGCGCGCCGCGACGGCAACGAATTCCGCCTGCATGACGGGTTCGCCCAGGTAGCCCGCGGGAACCGAACTGGCAATCAGTAACCCGACTTCGCCCCGCAGCAGGCGTTCTGCGCCACCGGAAAGGACAGTCTCGTACAGTGCAATCCGGGTATTGGGATAGCGTTGCGAGAACGCCGCCATAACCTGTGCCAGCTGTGCCGTGGGGTACAACTCATCCACTGCCAGATGAATCTCCGCCTCCGTACCCTGCGCGAGGCTGCTGGCGACGTCCTCCAGCTGGGCCGCCTGTGCCAGCAGCTGCGAGGCCCGGCGCAACATCAATGTGCCTGCCTCGGTAAGCTGCGCCTTGCGGCCCACGACTTCCAGCAGCCTGACGCCCAGCTGATCCTGCAGTTTGTGCACCGCGTGATTGATGGTTGACTGGCTCTTGTGGATGGCCGCGGCAGCCTGGGCGAATCCGCCGTGTTCGATCACGGCCTGCAGCATGCGCCACTGTTCAAGTGTTGTGCGGTTCACGTCCAGACCTTTCTGTATTATCGAAATTAACAGGCGAAATAATGCAATTTATTTTCGTAAATAACGAGCTTAATCTGCGCCAACAGTCACCGGGAGCAATGTGTATGAAAGAACGTTCGGTACAGGAACTACGCCGGGCCACGCCTGCCCAGGATGGAGACGGCGTGGCGATCCAGCGGGTGACCGGCATGCGGCATGCGGCGATGGACCCGTTTCTCATGCTCGACGAACTCCGCGCGCAGCGCCGCGAGGATTTGGGCGGCGGTTTCCCGCCGCATCCCCATCGGGGTATGCAAACGCTGACGTACATGAAGCACGGCGGCATCATCCATGAGGACAGCCGGGGCAATCGCGGTGAGATTCGCGACGGCGGCGTGCAGTGGATGTCGGCCGGGCGCGGCATTATCCACTCGGAGATGCCCACCGCAGACACCCAGGGCCTGCACGGCTTTCAGCTCTGGATCAATCTGCCCGCGGCGGAAAAGCTGAGTGAGCCACGCTATCGGGATATTCCTGCCTCTGCGCTAACCCATGTCGAGGGCGAAGGCTACAGCGCCGCGGTGATCGCCGGTGAGTGGCAGCTGGGTGAGTGGCTGGGCCATGGGCCCCTGCGGGAGCTGGCACCGCGGGCCGCGCTGGTTGACCTCACCCTGCATCCCCGGACTGTCCTGACACTGCCCGTGGCGCCGGGGGAAGCCATGCTGGCCTATGTGTATGCGGGGTCGCTCGAGCAGTCGGCCCAGTCCATTGCCGCCGGGGCACTGGCCATTACGACGCAGGGCGATCGCTGGTCGCTCTGTGCAGGTAGTGCAGGCGCCTCCCTGCTGCTGTTGCGCGGAGAGCCGGTTGCCGAGCCCGTTGCCCAGTACGGCCCCTTCGTGATGAACACCCCGGCCGAAATTGAACAGGCGATTCGCGACTACCAGGCGGGCGAATTCGGCTGAACGCTGGCGGACCATTGTCTGTCGCGAGGCCCCGCAGGACGGCTGCGTTTATGTGGTGGCGGTGGTACCCTAGCGCTTTGCCATGGGAAAGGATGAGACATGCTGCGATATCCGGCGCTGTGCCTGATTTTGCTGCTGGCGGGCTGTGGTGTAAACCAGCCTCCGGCGCCAGAGCCACCGCAGGAGCAACCCGCCGGGGTGGCATCGCCTGAGGTGGTGGAACCGTCGTTGCAGAACGCGAGTACTGAACAGGCCTGCACCGAACCTCGACCGCAGGTCTGCACCATGGAATACAACCCCGTCTGCGCGCTGCGCGACGGCGGCCGGCGCGAGACGCTGTCCTCGCCCTGCAATGCCTGTGCCGATGCAGGCGTGGTCAGCTACACACCGGGAGTGTGCGACAGCGATGCCTGATGTCGTGAGCCCGGCGCCAAGCGGTTGGAGGCGCACCCTGCTATGAGCCTGACCAAGCGCATTCTCCTTGCGATGGTGGCCGGCATCGTCCTCGGTTCCCTGTGCAACCTGTTGTTGCAGAGCAGCGAGCTGGACGACGTGTGGCGCCGGGCGGTCAATGACTGGCTGGTGCTCGGCGTCTTCGATGTCATAGGCCGCATGTTTGTCGCCTCGCTGAAACTGCTGGTGGTGCCCCTGGTGCTGGTATCCCTCATCTGCGGTTCGAGCTCCCTGGGCGACAGTGCCCGCATGGGGCCCATCGCGGTGAAAACCATCCTGTTCTACCTGGCGACCACGGCCATCGCCATCAGCATCGCCCTGTTGGCGGCGGTGGCCATCGGCCCGGGTGCCGGCGTGGAAATGGCGGGGGATGCGCAATTCGAGGTGGCCAAGCCGCCGCCGCTGACGGATGTGCTGGTGGGTATCGTGCCCTCCAATCCGATCGCCGCCATGGCCGAAGGCAACATGTTGCAGGTGATCGTGTTTGCGCTGCTGTTCGGTTACGCCATTTCCCACGCCGGTGAGCCGGGGCGTCGCATCGCCAGTTTTTTTACCGATATGGAAGCGGTGATCATGAAGATGGTGGGCCTGCTCATGGAGCTGGCCCCCTGGGGGGTATTTGCCCTGCTCGCCAAGCTGTTTGCCGAGATGGGCATCAGTGCGATCATGGATCTCGCCGCGTATTTCTTCACGGTCCTCGCGGTGCTGCTGTTCCACGGTCTGGTCACCTACAGCGCCCTGCTGGCGACCATCGCCCGCGTGTCACCGCGGATGATGATGCACAAGATGCGCTCGGTGTGGGCCTTTGCCTTCAGCACCGCCTCCTCGGGCGCTACCCTGCCGATCACCCTGCGCACCGTGGAGCGCCGTCTGGGGGTGCACAGTTCCGTTGCCGGGTTTACCGTGCCGCTGGGGGCCACGATCAACATGGATGGCACGGCGATCATGCAGGGGGTTGCCACGGTGTTTATCGCCCAGGTGTATGGTGTGGAACTGGGCATGGCGGCCTATCTGACGGTGATTCTTACCGCCACTCTCGCCTCCATCGGCACCGCGGCAGTGCCCGGTGTCGGTCTGGTTACGCTGGCGCTGGTGCTGGAACAGGCCGGTCTGCCGGTTGAGGGGATCGCTCTCATCATCGGTGTCGATCGTCTGCTGGACATGGTACGCACCGCAGTCAACGTCACTGGCGACGCCACCGTAGCCGTGATTGTGGGTAAAAGTGAAAACCAGCTGGACATGGCGGTCTTTGGCGACCCCCGTGCCGACCTGGAATCAAACCGGAAGTAAACCATGTCTATTCAGGTGACGATCGTGCCGGTCACGGCCTACCAGCAGAACTGCTCTATCATCAAATGCCTGGACACCGGGCGCGGGGCTCTGGTGGACCCCGGTGGTGATGTCGAACGCCTGTTGCAGGCCGCGGAGAAAATGGGGGCAACTCTGGAGAAAATATTGCTGACCCATGGCCATATGGATCACTGCGCTGCAGCAGATGTGTTGCGCCAGCAGCTGGGTGTACCGATTGAAGGCCCGGAAAAAGAGGACGCGTTCTGGATTGACCGTCTGCCCGAGTGGTGCAGGATGTCCGGCTTTCCACACGCCGATGCCTTTGTGCCCGACCGCTGGCTGGAGCAGGGCGACACGGTGACAGTAGGCGCGCAGACTCTGCAGGTCTTCCACTGTCCGGGCCATACCCCCGGTCACGTGGTGTTTCTGCACGCGGGACAGCGGGTGGCCTGGGTGGGCGATGTGCTCTTCCAGGGCTCCATCGGGCGCACCGATTTTCCCCGCGGCGATCACGACCAGCTGATTGCCAGCATTCGCGAAACGCTGTTTCCCCTGGGAGACGATATCACCTTTGTCCCCGGCCACGGCCCCACCTCAACGTTCGGCCAGGAGCGTCGCAGCAACCCGTTCGTGGCTGACACGCGCTACGGCTGACGGTAGCGCCGACTACTGGATAATCTTGATCCAGTCCCCGGTGCGCGGCTCACCACTGGGATACAGCCCATTCAGCAGCCGCAGCTGTGCTTCCGCGTCCGGTAGCCGGATACTGGCGGCGAGGCTGGCCATGGTGGCGCCCCGTGGCACCTGGATATAGCGCACATAGCGCTGTTCACCGGCGTTGCGTTCCTGCGGGTGCAGCGGGCGGAAGCTCTGGATCATTGCCAGCAGGTCGTCATCCGCAGCTTTGAACTGTTCCGCCTTGCCCTCAAACAGAAACTGCCAGTTGTGATTGATCACCGCCAGGCGCCGTGTTTCTCCGCCGCCACTGGCGAGGGCGCTGTACCCCTGCAGACCCGCCTGCTCAAGGTCCAGACCATTGCTGATACCGCCGCTGGCTGCCGCCTCCAGCGCCTGTTGCGGGGTTTGTTGCGGGTCGGGTTTCTGCAGGGTAATGGTGAGGCTGGCGCTGCCATCTGCGGCGCTGGCGACGATCGCGCGGCTGCCGCTGCTGACCTGCCAGCCCGGCGGGTAGGCAAAACTGAATGCCAGCTTGTTGTGGTAATAGCGATTGTCTTCACGTTTTATACGTGGGCCCCAGGGTAGCCCATCAGTGCGCCGCTGAAACTCACCGGGCACGCTGGGGTCCTCAAGCACCTGTCCGGTGTCCAGCTCGCTGGCGGCGCGGATCACGGTTTGCAGGCGCTGGTCGTTGCGCGGGTGTGTGGCGTACAGCCCGTGGTAGGTGCCGGCGGGCTTGCCGCCCGCCTTGGCGCGCACGCGCTGGTACTGTTCCTGGTCCTTGAGCACGCCAATCACGTTCAGCAACGCGTCGGGTTCGTAGCCGCTCAGGTACATGTAACGCGCCCCCAGACCGTCCGCCTCCAGCTCGTGCTCCCGGCCGTAGCCGCGAACCAGCTCGGTGCCGTACATCCCCGCAGAGTCCATGATGTCCCGGCTGCCGGTGAGGACGCCGGCGGTAACTGCCAGCACCTGCGTGGTGAGTGAACCGGCGCGCTGGCGGGCGGCGTGCCGCGCTGTAACGTGGGCGATCTCATGGCCGAGCACGCCGGCCAGCTCCGCTTCGGAGTCGAGGTAGGCGAGCAGTCCCCGGTGGATATAGACATAGCCGCCCGGCGTTGCGAAGGCGTTCAGGTCAGGGCTGTCGATGACGGTGAAGGTGAAGGGCAGGTCCGGCCGGTCACTGTTGGCGACCAGGCGCTGACCCACACGGTTCACGTAGTCCTGCAGTTCCCGGTCATCGTAGATTGCACCCTCTTTCTGGATCTCGGCGTACATCTCCTGCCCGATTTTCGCTTCCTTGGATTCACTCATGACCACCACGCTGGCACCACCGGTTGCGGGGTTGCCGGCGCAGCCGGTGAGCGCGGCGAGCAGTGCAAGGCCCAGCGCGGCGTGACGTATGAGTGCGGTCATCATGGGCGGCTCCTAGGGTGTGTGCGAGAGGAATTCCAGCAGCTGGTCGCCCACGCTGTCGCAGGCAGTGCCCTGAACCGGAGCGATAATGGGAATCGGCAGCACCACGGCGGGCATATAGGACTGGCCACTGGCCGTGGCGCTGATGCGGCCGACCTCGGCGCGCTGGGTGAAATCCCAGATAGTGGCTTCGTAGCTGGCGTCGTCCGACCAGGTGCCGAAGCCGAAGCAGCCAGCGCCCCCCGGGCCAATACCGCAGGTCATGGAGCCCGCCGAGTCGCCCCGCACCGTGCTGCCGTCAATCCAGATCATGTAACGCGTTTGCAGGGCCGCAAACTTTTCGGCCACATCGCGGTGCTCGAAGAGCTTTTCCAGATCGGTGGGGCGCAGGGGCGCGGTGCGCGGTTCGAACCACGGGTAGAGGGCGTTCAGAAACTCCAGTTCATCAATGACGCGAATCGAGGGGTCGCGTGCTTCGATATGCCCGCCGACACAGCGGATAAAGCCCGGCTCGGTCTCGTAGTCGCTGGCGTGGCGGCGACCGAGAATCACCACCGAGGCGTCACCGATACCCGCTGTCGGTGAATTGAATACCATCTGGTCCACGGTGGCGTTCACGCAGCCGGTCAACCAGGGCAGCAACACGGCACTCAGCAGCAGGAGACGCAGGGTCACGGTGTCACCTGCGTCTGGCCGCCGGCGCGGGGCAGGCTGTTGAGCCAGGCCTCGACCTGCGGCACGCGGGTAAAGGTGGTGGCGAAATGCGCACCCGCATCGCGCAGGGCGACGATGGCGGCCAGGCGTACGGCACCTTCATCGCTCTGCATGAACGCGGTGGGGGTTTTGCCATAGGCCGGCATCGTCCACTCCGCAATGGGTTCTCCCCCCAGGGTGACCAGTTGGAAGCGGTAGCGCATCCAGATCTCGTAGACCTTGACGTTGGTGTGCGCCGGGATGGCGTATTGCAATTCATCGACCGTAGGCAGCAGGACGGCATCCACCAGCGGATTCATCTGCCCCGGCCCGGGTTTGCCGTTCATGAATACAACGTCGCGGAACATGCCCCGGAGCAGGGTGTGCCACAGCTCCACCTGTGCCTGGCCCGTATTCACCAGCCAGCTGGATTCTGCCCGACCGCTGGCTTCATCGAAGAACTCGTGATTGGCGAAGTCGTCGTCGTACCAGATGCCCAGCGTCAATGGCAGCGGGTTCATCACCGGGTCGGGAAACTCGCTCTCGACAACCACCTGCTTGGTGCCGCAGCCCGCGAGCAGGCAGACGAGCGCCAGTGCCGCGAGCCAGTGGCCGCGCTCAGGGGCGGTAGTCATTGAGCCCGACAAAGGTGCCTCCATTGCGATAGGTCATTTCTCTCATCAGCGCCGCGAAGCGGTGTGCAGTGTTCTGCTGGGCGGGTGCCTGTGAATAGAGTACGGGAAAACCCACGGCATGGATGCGTATCAGGCGCTGGTCACCACTGTCGCGGTTGAGCCGGTCAACGGTGGTGAGCACCTGGCTGATCGAGTTGCCGGTGAAGTCGTCGCCGAACACGTAGATGCTAATGCGTTTCTTGCCGTCGTAAAAGCTGCGGATGGCCTGGGTGATACCCTCCACCGGGCTCGAGTTGCTGAACACGTTCCAGTTGCGCAGATTCTGGATGATCGCCGTGCGCCGCGCGGCGGTATCCGGTATCCACTGGCCGCGATAGCGGCTGAACATGTAGTCACCCATATCGTTCATGACCTGGATACCCTTCACCTCCGGGTAGATGCTCAGCACCGATTCGACCTCTCTCAGCACCCGCTCCCAGGCGTAATAGAACATGGAGCCGGACGTGTCGATAACAAAGATGATGTACTCGCTGTCGACCGGTATGCCGCCAATGTAATTGTTTTTTGCCTGCGACTGCTGGGCCTGCAGGCGCTTCTGTTCCTCGGTGAGGGACTGGCGTGCAATGGCCAGCTGCTCGGCGATCACGTCACTGGTGCTGGCGTTGACCTGCAGGCTGTCGTGGCGGGAGCGCGTGCTGGCCAGTTGTGCCTGGAGAATGGCGATGCGCTCGCGGTAGGCCGACAGCTGTTCCTGGCGCGCGTTCAGGTCGCGGTTGAGGATGCGCGTTTCGCCCCGTATCTCGAAGACTTGCTCCTGCAGCTCGGCAACCTTGCCCTGCAGGTTGACGGTGGATGCTTCGATGATTTGCGGCTGCACCGTTTTGGTAATCATCAACAACAGGATCACGGCGCCAAAGCCACAGCAGATGACGTCGAGAAACGACAGCGAGAATTCTTCGGTAGTGCGTCGCTTGCGCATGTCGACTCCTAGGGCCAGTCCCGCGAGGGTGTCATGAAGCTGCCACGGGTCGCCTGGGCGAGTTGCCAGAACGCCGAGGCCGCCATCGGGTCCCCCTCCATCGGCGCAAGAATGATATTCACCGGCACGTTCCGTGGCAGCCGCCGCAGCGCCTGCTGGTAGAGGTCCAGGCGCTGTTTACCGCTGACGGTGCTGCCACGCGGCGCCGTGGTGCCCTGGGTCGGCAGGCCGTCCGTAATCAGGAATATGTTGTCGGCTGCCGGGCTCAACCGCCCCAGGGCGATGAAGGCATTTTCCAGGCTGGTGCCGCCGCTGGGCAGGATGCTGCGCAGGGCGCGTGTGGCGGATTCCAGCTGCGGCTGATTGGCAACCTCCAGCCACTTGCCGGCGGTTTCAGGCAGCGCAAAGCCGGCCTCGGTATTGAAGGTTATGATCTGGTAGCTGCTGCCGACCGGCAGCTGCGCCGTCAGCCAGTCAACCGTGCTCAGTGCACGACTCCACTTCTCCGCGCCGCGCTGTACGTCGGCACCCATATTGCGCAGGCGGATAATATTGACCAGGCGATCAGCCAGCATGCTGGATGAAATATCCAGCAGGATCACGATATGCCGCCCGCCCAGATTGAGCCCGGTCAGGTACTGGCGGTTGCCGTCGCCGGTGAACGTGCGGGCGCTGTTGCCGCTGGTGTCCTCGGTGGATTCCCGCAGGCGCTTCACTTCGGCCTCCAGCGCCTGAATCTGGGATTTGAGCCGCTCCAGGTCGGGGCTGCTGCTGGTGGCATCGCGCAGGCCCGCGATCAGCGCTTCATACTCGTCGATCTCCTCGGTCACCCGTGTGGCCCTGCCCTGGGCCTCCACCATCTGCTGGTCGATGTCACTCAGGGCGTTGCGCAGTTTCACCAGGCCGGCCTCGCCGTTGGCGATATCCTCCTCCAGCAGGTTGACCTCCGAGAGCAGGTCGCGGTTCAGCTCGCGCGATTGCACTTCTATGGAGTGGTCAATGATCAGAAAAACCAGCACGACCGCGCCGAAGCCGCAGGACATGATGTCCAGAAAGCTCAGGTTGAAGGTGGTAAAGCCGCGTTTGCGCCTTGCCATGCTGAGCCTCGCCTAGTCGCTGACCCGGATCAGCAGGGCCTCGGTGCCGTCCGCCAGCAGCAGGCGATCCCCGTTCGCAACGCGGTCACCGTCGTGACAGGGGGCATTGTTGACCGTCAATTCCCCCGCATCCGGTCCTGCGTGCAGCCGCCAGCCACCAGCGGTATCCGCCACCAGGGACCAGCCTGCGCCCAGTGAGGTGCCATCAATCCGCAGTGCGCGCGCCTCCCCATGCCTCAGCAGGTGGGTTGCGCGGGGCGGCGGCTTCGGCGCCGCCGGCTCTGGCGCAGTGTCGTCCGCTGCTCCCGCCATGGCGGGCAGGCGCTCGACAAAGACCAGGGCTTCGGCGCGCTGCAGCAGGCGCGGCTCGTGCAGGGCCAGTGCACGCTGCATATCGCCGGCCTGCAACACGGTCGCCGTCAGGCGTGACTGCAACTCGGGCAGGAGGGCAGCCACAGGGTCCAGCAACAGTGTCGGTGGGTGTTCGCGGGGCAGGTTGCCGCTGACCGCGTCGAGCAGGGTGCGGCTGGCCGCCTGCAGGTCGTTGCGCGTCAGTCGCGCGTGGTAGCCGTTCACGCTCAGGCTGGTCTCAGAGGCGTCGCGCAGGCTGCGCAGGGTGTCGGGCAGGGTATTGTAAAGCTGCTGCTCGGTTTCCGCTCGGCGGCGGGGGTCGAACCGGGTCTGGCGAATGAATGCGCTGGCCGCTGCCTCTACCACCCGCTCCTGCAGGGCCAGCAGCCCACAGCCGGGCAGTGGCGTTACCTTGTGCAGGATGACCTCCGCCCCATCGCGGCGCACCTCGCTGAGCAGGGCCTGATGCAACTGGATTTCCAGGTGGAACAGCGCGGCCTCCGGAAGATGAAGACTGGCCAGGGCGACACTGCGGTTGACCAGGCCTACCGCCGCGAACGGGCACTGCTGGATAATCCCCAGAAGCAGCGCGACCTGTTCCTTGCGCATGCTGCCAGGCGCGGCCAGCAACAGCTCCTCCGGTGCACCGGCCTCCCGGTGCAGCGCCTGCAGGTGGGCGTGGACCAGGTCCGCGGTGTGCCTGGCCGGGCCCAGCGCAGGCTGCAGTGCGTCGGTATTGAGTTGCCACCAGTAGCGCGTGGAGATGTCACGCGGCCGCAGCCGTGCCGCCGCGCGCGCATCCTGCCCGAACCGGTACTGCCCGGCGTCCAGCAGCGCATAGCCGGGGCTGCTCAGATGCAGGTCACCGTGCCAGATCTGCAGGTTGCTGTCGTGGATGTCGAGCCAGGCGACCGCCATGTCAGTGAGCCACCAGATGGCGCAGCAGTCGCTTGTCGGCGTAGCGCTGGCAGTCCAGCACCAGTTTCTCTTGCGACTGTTGCAGCTGGTGCAGGCAGAACATGATGATGATGCTCAGCACCAGCGCGACGAACGTGCTGTTGAAGGCGACGCCGAGGCTCACGGTGACACCGGAAATGTCGCCCTCGACGGCCTTGTAGGCCTGCGCGAGCGCATCGCCGATGCCGCGCACTGTCCCGATGAAGCCGATGGAGGGAATTGCCCAGGCGATATAGCGCACCATCGACAGTTCCGAGTCGAGCCGATCGGATTCCACTTCGCACTCCTCCTTGATGGTGTTGGACACCGCCTGGATGCTGCCCGTGGTGGCGAAACGCTGTAGTGCGCTCAATAACGTGCGCGGCAGCAGATAGTCCTGCTCCGCGGCGGGCAGCGCCTCCAGTGAACGGCTGTACTCGCGCGCATCCTCCGGCAGCAGGGTGGTGCCATCGGGGATGTCGAGCAATGCGCGTTCCAGCAGCGCCTGTTCGCGCAGGGTACTGCGGCCCTTGTAGGCCATGATGGCCAGGGCCCACAACAGCAGGATGAAGCAGGCCTCCTGCTCGAAGTCCCGTATGACAACCGCCAGGCTGCGCTCTGGCACGATGTCCTCACCGGCGGCCTGCAGCGCCATCTGCTCCTGCAGCTGTGCGTCCGCGCTGGGCCGGATCACGCCGACGTACAGCCCGTGCACAACGATGATGGCAATCAGCAGCGCGAACAGCTGGAAGGTGAATTCCGGGGATAACTTGATTTTCATGGTGGTGTCCTAGATATCCACGGGGAATGAGACGGAGAGATCTTCCGAGATCTGTTCGGAGGCTTCGTACTCCAGCGGCGATCCCGGGGGGGGTGCTGCGCCTGCGCTGCCTGTCGCTGCGGGTTCCGGGGGCTGCGGTGGCGTCGCTTCGCTGGCTTGCGCACCGGCGTCGTCCGCTGTGTCCTGGCCCGCGGCCGGGTGCGTGGTGGCCCAGCCAACCAGCAGCAGACAGGTCAGCAATGTAGTGCGTGTTCCGCTCAGCATGGTCGGCCTACTCCGCATAGCGCGCGATCCGGAATCCTACGTCATCGCGCCCCGCTTGCCCATAATCGCGAAACGGGAGCCGTAGTTCCGACATCCTGCTCATGGCCCAGCTGGCGCCGCGTATAACGTAATTGTCACCACTCTGCGGGCCCAGCGGATCCGTTTCCGCCGGCGCGTTTGCGGCGGGAATCTGGTAGACATCGTGCACCCATTCGGCGACGTTGCCGCCCAGGTCGTGCAGGCCGTGGTGATTGGCGGGATAGCTGGCAACGGTGGCGCTCACCACCTGACCGTCGTTGTACCCGTTCACGGTCCTGCCGGTCACATAGGCCGAGCTGCTGTCGGCATAGTTCTCCAGCACTGTGGTCGGCGGGAACGTGTCGCCCCAGGGGAAGGTGAGCCGTGTTTCCCCTTTCACGCGCGCGACCCAGGCCCACTCGGCCTCCGTGGGCAGGCGGTAGCCCGTTGCCGCCGGATTGAAGCCGGTGACGATGCCCTGGTTCTGCGTGTAGAACGGCGGCAGGCCTTCGCGCTGGCTCAGCCAGTTGCAGAACTGAGCGGCCTGCTGCCAGCTCACCTGGGCGACGGGCTGGTGTTCACGGTTCAGGCTGTTGCCTTCGATCTGGCCCGAGTTGTGGCTCGCCAGGAACTGCCTGAACTGGGCGTTGGTCACCTCTGTGGTCTGCAGGTAGAACATGCGGCGCAGCGTAACCGGGCGCAGAACCTCGTTGGCGCGGCGCCCGGGCTCGCGGCGCGAGGCGCCCATGGTAAAGCTGTCCGGGCCATGTTCGCCGGGAATAAACAGGCGCAGTGTTTGCCCCAGCGCCGAAGTGACCTCAGGCTGCAGCTGTGCCACCCGGGCTTCCTGCTCAGTCTGCAGGGCGACTTCGAAGCGCTGCTCCAGCCCCTGCCGCGGGGTAATGCGCCGGGACTCGCTGCGATGCCCCGGCAGACTGATTTCCACACGGTGTTCAACAGTGGGCAGTGACAGGGACTGGTTGCCGCGCCCGACCAGGCGACCGTTGACGCGCACTTCCGCCTCGGGCGGACTCACCCGCAGATCGATCTCGCCCAGCTGGGCGGCCAGTGTGATGGCCTTGCGCCCCGTGGCGCCGGCGGCCAGCTGGACGGTTTCACTGTGGCGCCGGTATCCCGGCCGGGTCAGCATCAGCCGTTGCGGCTTGTCCGGAACAAGGTTCAGGGTGAGCGGCGTCTGGCCCTGGAAGTCGCCATCCAGGGTGACATTGGCACCGCTGGGCGTGCTGGCAAGTTCCAGCAGTCCGGCAGCGGGTTGCAGGGTGACGGTGCCCAGCTCGAGCTCGGCGCCCGCCTTCGCTGCCAGCGTTTGTTCCCAGGGGGCATAGCCGGGCAATCGCAGCTGCAGCCGCCGCTCGCCCTGCATGACTTCGACCGAGGCGGGGGTCGTCGCCACCGGCTCGCCGTCGACGAGCACGTCGGCGCCGGCCGGCTCGCTGTTGATCGACGCCACGGCCCAGGCCGGTGACAGGCGGAACTCGAAAGTCTCCTCCCGGTCGCGGCCGGCGACCTGCAGCGTCTCGTCCAGTGGCAGGTAGCGCGGATGGCGCAGTTGCAGCATGTGTGTGCCGGCAGCCAGTTCCAGTGCAGCCAGGGGTGTACTGCCGGCCTGCTCGCCGTCGATGGTTACCGTTGCCCCCTCCGGCTCTGCCAGCAGGGTGACACGGCCCGGGCGTGGCTGCAGGGAAAACGGCCAGCGCTGGCTGGCGGCATCGCTGACGGTGATACGGGTCTCGAGCGGAACATAGCCGGGTGCGCTGACTTCCAGTGCATAGACACCGGGCAGCATCAGGTAGCGGCCCCCCAGCGGCAGGTGGAAGCCGCCCAGGTCGATGTCGGCGGGGGTGCTGGACGTTACGCTGATTTCCACTGAACGCGCGGTAAACAGGAACGCCATGACCAGCGTAAACAGCAGGATGGCTATCGGGAGCAGCCAGCGCCGCCAGCCCCATCCACCCTTCGTTTCGGGCTGCTGCCCCTGATTCAGAGGCTCGAAGCTGCTCGGTGTGATGGCCTGCGTCGTGTCGCGGTCAGTGCTCATTCAAACAGGGTCCGTGCAGGCGATAAAAATGGGTTCCGGTGGACTGCCGGGAGTCACCGTGAACGTCTTGCGTACATCACGGTAGCCATCGCGGGTGCCGACCGCCGTGTAGGTGCCAGGGCGCAGCGCCAGGCTGTGTTCGCCGAACTGTCCCAGCCGTGCCACGCGCTGTACTAGCACCGCGGTGAGCTGATCCGAGCGCAGCGTGACGATGACCGGGGTGCTGGCCCGTTCCAGCAGCTGCGTCAGCTGTTCGATCTGGCTGCCGAGCAGCGTCCCCTGAGGTGTCACCGTACGGGCCTGTGCCAGTACCTGTTCCAGGCTTCTGGCAACCGCCGGATCGGACAGCCGCTCGGGTGCGGCCAGTGCCTCGCGCAGCTGGCTGTCCAGCCGCGCCCGGGGTTGCGCACGTGCCAGGCCCTCCTGGGCAAAGACCAGGGTGGGATCCACCGCGAGGGCTTCCTCATAACCGGCGACGGCGTCGCCCCAGGCCTCTTGGGCCTCGAGGTCCTGCGCCTTGCGTCGCAGCTTGCCGAGACGGTCGGCAGTCTGTGTAGCGCGCAGCTCCGCCATTGCTGCTTCGGTTTCCGGGCTGCCAGGCTGCAGCGAACGGGCCTTGGTGAAGGCGCTCGCCGCGGCGTCAAAGCGACCGTCGTCGAGCGCGGCATAGCCCTCACTCATCGCGCTCTGGTAACGCTGCTCCGTGTGCGCGGTCTGCACGCGCTCGAGTGCGTTCGCCGCGCGGCGGCTTGCCGGATCGAGTTGTGTAGCAGCGCGCAGTGTGGCCTCCGCGCCCGCCAGGTCGCCGTCGCGCTCCAGCGCCAGCGCGGTGTCGAGCTTGTCCTGCAGCGCGGTCATCACGGCAGCCCTCTGGCGCAGTGCCTCCAGCGCGGAATCAGCCGGTGCCAGCAGTGCCGCCGTCTCCAGCGCGGGTTGCAGCGCATCGGCATCGCCCTGTTCCAGCGCGTCCTCTGCCGCCGTCAGTGCGGCTTGCAGAATATCCGGAATACGTGTTTCCAGAGCCTGAAGCTGTGCCAGACTGTCCCGGTACTGCTCGGTCGCGTCTGTAAACTCGCGGGCCTGATAGTGTGCATCGCCGCGTGTGGCGGCGGCTTTGGCGTTGTCCAGCGCCGGTCCCCCCCAGGATGCCGCGCCCCGCTCCTCCAGTGTGAACTGCAGTTCCACCAGCTGTGCCAGTACGTCCTGCGCTTCCTGCCTCAGGCGTGCCTGCTGGGCATCAGACCAGGGGCTGGCCGGCGGCTCCGGCGCGGGCGGCGCGGCTGCCGCGGGCGGCGCGCCGGAGGCAGCTGGCGGCTTGACATCCACAGCCAGCGTCGCCGCTGACTCGTCATCGCCCAGCTGGCCCGGTAGCCAGAACACCACGGCCAGCGCCAGTATCACCAGCAACAACAGTGCGGGGACCAGCCAGCGTGACTGGCCGCTGGCGCTTGCGGGGGCGGCAGCCTCAACGGGCGTGGGCTCGGCGACGCTGAAGGGTATCGGTTTGACAGGATCGTTGGGTCTGGTCATGCAGAGTCTGGCCTTGTGTCGGCTGTCCCCGAATCAGGGGTTGCTGGTCGATGGCGTGGCTTCCAGCAGGCCGACCTCAGCCTGGTAGATATCGGCCAGCAGCTCGCGCCACTGGGCGTATTGTTCCTCGACATTGCCGCTGAGCATCACCGTGCGGTCTTCCAGTTCGATGACCTGCGGAGTGATTTCCGCCTCCAGTGACATGCCGAGTTCCTCCAGTGCGGCCACGTGAATCTGCGCCTCGGCGCGCTTTTCGAGGCCGCTCTTGAGCAGGTAACCGCCGCCGATGATGGCCACATTGCCCGCTGCCCGGCTGGAGCGATCGCTGCTGCCCGCGGCGTAGATCCCGGCGAGGATCGCCGCGCCGCCGGCAATCAGGTTGCGGCGGCTCTCGGCCTGCAGCTCCTGCAGCGCGATGGCCTCCTCATAGCTCATCTTGCGCCATTCCTGGTAGGGCACCTGCATCTCGCCACTGAAGTGGCCGTAATGTTCCTGCAGTGTGTCGACAAACAGCTGGTCGCGCTCGCGAATGCTGCGGATGCGCTCCAGCATGGGGTCGCCCTCGGCCGGCAGGCGTCGCACCTCCATCACGCCCTTGCGGTTTGCCTTGAGGTAGCCATCGAACGCTTCGGGCGAGAAGCTGCGGGCAAACTGCAGTTCAGTGACCAGGCGGATGTCCTCGCGTTGGGCCAGCGTCAGTGACTCCTGATAGCGCATCAGGTCGTTGGCGATCAGGTGGTAGATCGCCTGGAAGGGGTCGTAGCTGTTGCGGGTGGAAGGCGCATAGGCATACTTGCTTGCATTGGCCTTGTAGCGCTTGTCCAGCCACTCTGCGCCGCGGGCATCGCTTGCGGTGATATGCAGTTCCAGGGTTTCCCCATCCGATGCCACGATGCGCCCGCGCACCAGCAAGTCTACTGCCTGTCGGTCGGAGGGGACGACGCGCACAGCGCCCCAGGCCCCGCTGTTCTGCATGGCCTCGGCCAGCAGGCGCGGCATGAACCGCGCTTCGGCCTTGCGCACCTCGGGGTAGACCTGCTGGTCTTCATCGTAATCGTCGAGGCCCGGGTCGAATACCAGTACGCCCACATCCAGCAGTGCGCTTTCAGGCGCCGCCTGAGCCGGACGCTCCAGCGGCGGCACGGACGAGGTTTTGACGGTCTGGTTGACGCAGGCGGTCAGGCTGACCAGCAGCAGCGAGACAAGCGCCAGCCGGGCGGTAGTCATGGAGTGATTCCCTTGTACTTGCGATATTCTTCCCAGAGCTTCTCGCGCACGGCGGGGTCGGGTTCGCGCATGGCGGCCTCGCGCAGCTGTCGGGCCACCACGTCGTCGTCATTGCCGTTGGGTATATCGTCGGGAGGCGGATAGCGTGCCGGATTCACCGGCCCCGAGCGTCCCGGGGTGTTTACGCTGCCCTGGCCGCCGCCTGCGCCGGCAACCGTGATCTCCTCGCCGTAAGGACCTTCACGACCCCCGGGCGCTGCGCCGCTGGCGGCGTCCGCGCTTGCGGCGTCCGCGCTGGCGTCGTCGCTGCTGGCACGACGGGCACTGCGCTGCCGGGCCTGCTCCTCGAGAATCATGGTGTCGAACTCCCCGGTGCCCGCTTCCAGCCGCGCATCAAGTATGGCCACCTGTTCGGCCGGCGTGAGCGGACCGGCGCTCGTGCCCGCGCCGCCCGCACCCGCAGCGTCACCGGGCCACTGCCCGGAAGCGCCAGCCGGTGCCGCGCCGCTGTCCGCGTCGCTACCGTTGCCCGCCCCGTCACCGCCCGCAGCGGCCGCTTCCATGGCGGCCTCAAGCGCGGCCAGGGTACCCGGATCAAGGGTCGGGGTGTCGCGCATGTCAGGCAGGGCCTCACCGCCGGACCCGGTTTCGAAACCGGGCTCTGCTGCCCCCTGCCCGTTACCCGCTTCCGCAGTGCCCCCCGCCGCGCTGCCTTCCGCCGCAGAACCCGGTGGGGATGACGCGCGCCCTGTGCCGTCTTCCATGGTCGCACCCTGGCTGCCAGCATCCGGCGCGCCGGCACCGGCAGTGCCCGGCGCCTGGCCGCTGGAGGCGGAGGGCATTGTCGGGCCGCTACCAGCGGCGGGCGCGCTCTCACTGCCGCTCGCTGTCGGGCTTTGGCTGCCACTGCTGGTCGAGCTCTGGCTGCCGCTGCTGGAGGAGGATGGCGGTGTGCTGGGTGTGGAGGGGGACTGTGTCGGATTGCTGGCGCTGGGGCAGCCTGCCAGCGCCAGGCACAGCGCTGCGCAGCCCGCGCTGCGCAGCAGGGTCAGTGCAATCGATGTCTCAGCGCTTACTGTCATAGGCCATAACCAGGTTGTCGGTTGCTACCGGGGTGCCGGAAGCGAGATCAAATCGCGGACGGAACGGCGTCTTGCGCAATGCCCGCATGAGCCGGTTGGCCAGTCCGTTCGCTTCGCCGGAATCGTCCAGCCGCTCAAGGTTGGATACCTTGCCGTCAGCCGCCACGGCAAGCCCGAGCAGTATATCCCCATCGCCTTCAACTGCGAGAGGCCCGTGCACATTGATTCCTTCCAGCGCCGGCAAGGGTACAGGTTCACCGAACAGCTCAGTGCGTAAGGCTTGGGCAGCGGCATCGTCGGCAAGTTCCGCGAATGCCTCGGCGTAGGCCGTCATCGCGCCCTCCCGGTCGCCGTGGAACAGCAGCCAGTCGCCCATCAGGGTGCGCGCGCGGACCGGCGCTGCGGGGTCGGTAGCGCTGTGCAGCCGCTCCAGGTCGTAAATAGCCTTGAGCACCGCCTGGCCCTTGCTGAAATTGTCGCGCAGATAACTGCTGGCGAGTGGGCGCGTGCTGTTGCCGAACCCGTTGCCAAAGTCGTCCGCGGGTTCTGCCCAACGGTAGCCGGCGATAAGGTACTGCGCCTGCAGCATGCCGTACAGCGGTGGCAGCAGCTCGGGAGACGCTTCGCCCTGGCGCTCGAGCACCTCGCTCAGTGCCAGCCGATAGTACTCCCACATCTGCAGCAGGCGCAGGCCGGGTTCTTCGTCGAGGCTGAGCAGAAAGGCCTGCCGCTGCCAGTCGCCCTGCTGCAGGAGGCCGCGCACACGCTGTTCCGGCGTCAGGTCCGCCTTGCTCTGCACGCGCTCCAGATAGCGCTGCCGCTCATCGACAGCGCGGTAGTCTCCCAGCGCCTGCAGGCTGATGATCTCCGACTCCAACAGAGGCAGCTGGTCGGTGCTGTACAGGCCGGTGCTGACCCGGGCCAGGTGGGTGCCCCGTTTGAACACCGCAGCCGCTTCCGCGTGTCGCCCCTCGGCTTGCAGGGCGAGCCCGAGGCTCAACAGGCGCTCGGGCAGCACCGGACTGTAGGCACCGTACTCACTTTCCAGATCGGTAATGGCCGCCTGCAGCGCACGGCGTTGCTCCAGCGCACGGGTATCGGCGGCTTCGGCACTGCCGGTAGCCGGTGGAACCTCTGCGAGAGCCGAGCTCGCAGCCAGCGCGCCTGCCATCAGGAGCGCTGCAAGATACAGTCCTTTCATGGCACAGATCACCATCGCGAAGGCGCCTGCGAAGTCCCCGCAAGGGCGGCAGGCGCCACTCAAGTATATACATTTACCGCTGCCCCACACAAAATACGCAATTGCGCCTGTTTTGGTGCATTCCCCAGTGAAGCGGATGCCGGAGTTGTCATGCCCACCACACCCCAACCCAGTCAGTTTGCCCGTGACACCGCTGTCGAGCGGCGTGGCGAGAACCTCTGGAGTGCCGAGTTGTACGCCGGTTGGCGTATTGGTGCGGTGCCCAACGGGGGCTACGTGCTGGCCATCGCCGGGCGCGCACTGAGCGAGGCGCTGCCTCACAAGGATCCGCTGGCCGTCAATGCGTTCTATCTGGCGCCTACCACGCTGGGCCCTGTCGAGATTCAGGTAGAGGTGTTGCGAACCGGGGGCAATACCAGTCATGCCAGCGCTCGCCTCTTCCAGGACGGTGAGCTGAAGGTGGTGGTGACGGCGGCCTATACCACGTTCGAGCGCCTGCAGGGCCCCAGTTGGTCGGCCCAGCCACGACCTGTATTTCCCGCCTGGGAGGACAGCGTGGCGGGTGGTGACAGCAGTCTCGAATTCAGGCAGCGTGTGGATATTCGTCTGGCGGAGGCGGCGGAAGTGTTTCGCGGCGGAGCGCCGAGCGGGGCGGGCGAATTCCGCGGCTGGGTGCAACATGCGGATGGTGCAGCGCCGGACGCCATCTCCCTGCTGATGTTCGCAGACGCTTTCCCGCCACCGGTGTTCGACGTCATCGGCCTGGTGGGCTGGGTGCCGACCGTTGAGCTCACGGTGCAGCTCCGCGGGCTGCCAGCGCCCGGGCCGCTGCAGGCGCGCCTGTTTTCCAAACACCTCACAGACGGTGTGGTTGAAGAGGATGGTGAGTACTGGGACAGCGCCGGCAAGCTGGTCGCCATCAGCCGCCAGACAGCAAAGGTCCGGGTGCCTCGCCCTCAGTAGCCGGCGACGTGTCCGCCCGGCCTGCGGGTGTCGGTTGCACCCAGCAGGTAGCCCCGCTCCAGCATGATCGACTGCGTACGGCCGAGGGTGCGCCCCGCGACATCCACGTTGTGGCCCAGGGCGCGCAGCAGCTCCAGTGTATCCGGGCTGATACCCTGTTCGACGACAAGTTTGTCCGGCAGCCACTGGTGATGAACCCGGGGTTCAGCCGCCGCGGTGGCGATATTCATGTCAAAGGCCATGGCATTGAGTATCGTTTGCAGTACCGAGGTGATGATCAGACTACCCCCCGGGCTGCCGGTTGCCAGCCACGGCTTGCCGTCACGGAACACCATGGTCGGGCTCATTGACGACAGCGGGCGCTTGCCGCCTTCGATGCTGTTGGCTTCGCCCTCCACCAGTCCAAAGGGGTTGGGCTGTCCCGGGTTGGCGGCGAAGTCGGCCATTTCGTTATTCAGCAGCATGCCGGTACCCGGCACGGCGATGTGAGAGCCGAAGCTGAAGTTCAGTGTGTAGGTGTTGCTCACGACATTGCCGAAGCGGTCTGCGACCGTGTAGTGGGTGGTGTCATGGCTGGCGTCCACCAGTACCTCGCCCGGAGCGACCTCCGAGGACGGTGTGGCCCGGCCCGGCTTGATCAGGGCACGTTGGCGCTCGGCATAGGCCTTGTCGATCAGATCCGCTACCGGCACCGGCTCGAAATCGGGGTCCGCCAGATAGCGGCTGCGGTCGGCGTAGGCCAGTTTCATGGCCTCCGCGAGGTGATGGATATAGGCAGCGCTGTTGTGGCCCATGGCTTGCAGGTCATAGCCCTCCAGAATATTGAGGATCTGGAGGATATGGATACCCCCGGAGGAGGGCGGCGGTGTGGAAATCACCTCAAAGTCGCGGAACCGGCCGCGCACGGGCTCGCGCTCGATCGCCTGGTAGCCGGCGAGATCGGCGGCGGAGATCAGGCCATCCCCTGCCTGCATTTCCGCCACGATGCGCTCCGCCACGTCACCGGTATAAAATCCGTCGCGCCCCTGTTTCGCGATCTGCTGCAGGGTCTGTGCCAGATCGGGTTGCTGCCAGACGGTGCCGACCTCAGGTACACGCCCCTCGGCGTCCAGGAACAGCTTGCGCGCTTCGGCGTTGAGCGCGAGGCGCTCGGCGCGCGCGGCAATCTCCTGGTTGAGGGCGAAGGATATTTCGAAGCCGTCCCGGGCCAGGGCGATCGCCGGTGCCATCACCTCGGACAGGGGCAGCGTGCCGTAGCGCTCCTGCGCGAGCACGAGGCCAGCGACAGTGCCGGGAACGCCGGCAGATTTATGGCTGAAATAGGCGCGTTGCTGGTCGACCTCGCCCTCGTCGTTCAGAAACAGGTCACACGTGGCGGCGGCCGGCGCTGTTTCGCGGTAGTCGATAAGGGTTTGCCGGTTGTCCTCGGCAAGGTGGACCAGCATGAAACCGCCGCCCCCCAGGTTGCCCGCGCGGGGATAGCTCACAGCCAGGGCAAAACCTGTGGCGACCGCGGCGTCCACGGCATTGCCCCCGCGGCGCAGCATGTCCAGGCCGATCTCGGCGGCGAGCCGTTCCGGGCCGACGACCATGCCCTGGCGCGCCACCGCGGGCAGAAAGCGACTGCCGAAGTCGATGATCGGTGTCTCCGCAGCGGATTCCTGTGCCCGGGCAAAGGAAGCCGGCAACAGGCAGATACCGAGCAGGATGATCAGGTGGCGGGTCAGTTTCATGGGTGTGGGTCTCCGACGCTGAAGGGCCGCACTTTAACTGTTTTGGCTGGCAACGCATACTCACGGGCTGTTGCACTGCTGGCGGGAGATTGTGGTGAATACGCTGCTCAGGGAAATAGAATTGCGTCTCGATGCGCTTTTCGCACAGCTGGCTGAGGGGTTCGACGCGCCGCCGGCGCAGCGCCTGCGACTTGAGGGCTTGCTGGAAGCCGCGGCCCTGTTGGGGATCGCGACTCAGGCGGAACTGGAAGCTGTGTTGACCGAGCGCTACTGTGCCGCCTTCTCCTGCTCGCCGGCAGAGGATTTCGGCGCGCAGTGGCAGCGCCTGTTTCCGTTTCCGCAGATACCCGCCATGCAGCGGCGTGCGCCGGTCGTGCCGAGTACCTCTGATGATCTATAATCCAGCCTTGGCTACGGGAAGCACAGTGTGAACTACGAAGAATTCCGGCGCGAGTATCTGGCCGGTGGTCTCAGGCGCGAGATGCTCGCGTCCTGCCCGATTGCCCAGTTTGAAACCTGGCTGCAGCAGGCGGTGGCGGGTAACATCGCCGACCCTACCGCCATGGTGCTGGCCACCCTCGACGAGCACGGTGGACCCTGGCAGCGGATAGTCCTGCTCAAGGGTGTCTCCACCCGCGGCTTCGTGTTCTACACCAATTACAGCAGCGCAAAAGCGGCCGACATCAGTCGCGAGCCCCAGGTGTCACTGCTGTTCCCCTGGAATATGCTCGAGCGGCAGGTCATCGTAGCCGGGCGTGCGGAGCGCCTCTCGGCACTGGAGTCGGCGCGCTATTTCCTCAGCCGGCCGCGTGAAAGCCAGCTCGCAGCACTGGCCTCGCGCCAGAGCCGCCCCATATCCGCGCGCGCTGTCCTGGAGTCGCAAATGAACGCGCTGCGGCGTAAATTTGCGGAGGGCGATATCCCGGTGCCGGATTTCTGGGGTGGATACCGCGTGGTGCCGCAGCGCATCGAATTCTGGCAGGGCGGCGCGCACCGCCTGCACGACCGCTTCCGGTATTATCGCGAAGGCGATGGCTGGCGCATCGAGCGCCTGCAGCCCTGAACAGACAGCATACGGAGCAAGGAGTAGAACAGAGCGATGGTTGAACAGCAGCAACTGGTTGGGGCCTGGCAGCTGGAGTCGTGGTCAATCGGTTACGAGGGGCGGGACGATTTCAGCAGCCCCTTTGGCGAGGACCCGCTCGGGCTTCTGGTGTACACCGAAGACGGCTGGATGAGCGCCTCCATCAGCCGCCGCGACCGCGCGCGGCTGCCAGAGGACGCCAGCCCGCGCAAGGTGCCTGACGCCGAGCGCGCCGCCGCGTACAGCAGCTATTTCCACTACGCGGGGCGCTATCGCGTGATCAGGGGCAGCGTGGTGCACTATGTGACGCAGAGCCTCAACCCGAACTTCCCGGGGACCGAGCAACTGCGCCACGCAGAGCTGGATGGCCAGACCCTGGTGCTGACTGGCAAGGATGAAGCGGCGGGCACCGTGCGTTACCACACCCTCGTCTGGCACCGGGCGCCCGTGACCCAACCTGCCACGGAGTAGTCAGCGCGCGCGGCGCTGTGCAAAGTAGCGCGGCTCGCTGTCGAGGCCGAGGAGTTGCCGACGCAGCATATCGAGACCGGCCGCGGCGATCATGGTCTGGAACAGGGTGCGTTCCACGGGCCAGACGAGGCACCGGGTGCGCAAGTCCTGCTCGCTGCCCCAGGCCAGCCACACCGTGCCCACCGGCTTGTCCGCGGTGCCGCCCTCCGGGCCGGCGATCCCCGAGACGGCAATAGCGTAGTCGGCGCTGGCGCGCTCCATGGCCCCCAGTGCCATTTCCCGCACGACGGGCTCGCTCACCGCGCCGTGGGCCTCCAGGGTCTTCTTGCGAACGCCCAGCACGCTTGACTTGATGTCGTTGGCGTAGGTCACAAAGCCGGCGTGGAAGGCCTGGGATGAGCCGGGTATGCGCGTCAACTCGCTGGCGATCAGCCCGCCGGTGCAGGACTCCGCCGTGGTGACCGTCGCCCCCCGGGCCGAGAGCAGTTCCAGTACGCGGGCGGCGAGCCGTGTATCGCCCTCGCCGATGATGTGGTCGCCGACCAGTGCGCGCAGCCGCTGCTCGCACTCCGCCCGCAGGGGCAGGTCGGCGGCATCGGCAACAGACAGCTTGATTTCCATTTGCGGCGCACCGGCGCGAAAGCCCAGCTCCACTGCCGACGGCCAGTCAGGGATGGCGTCGTTGATCAGCTGCTGAGCATTGGATTCGCCCAGTCCGAAGGTTTGCAGACGCAGGATATGACGCTGCGCGGGGCGATCCAGCGACGCCGCGAGATCCGCGACGATCTGGTCGAGCATGCGCCGCAGCTCGCCGGGCACCCCGGGGGTGCACATCACCCGGCAGTCGCCCAGCATCAGTTCGAAGCCCACAGCGCTGCCCACGGCGTTGTCGAGGATGCGGGATCCGGCGGGCAGCTGTGCCTGCTTGCGGTTGGCAGCATCCAGGGGGATGTTGCGCTGGGCACACCAGGCCTCCAGGTGCGCGACAGCCTGCGGGTGCTCCTGCAGCGGCACCCCGGCCGCCTCGGCGAGTACCAGGGCCGTCAGGTCATCCACCGTTGGTCCGAGGCCACCGTTGACGATCAGGACATCCGCGCTGGCGGCCATCGCCCTGAGCTCGCGGCAGAGCAGCGCCCGGTCGTCACCCACTGTGACCTTGCGGTAGATGCCAAGCCCGATGTCCGCCAGGCGCTGGGCGATCATTGCCGAGTTGGAGTCGACGGTATCGCCACTCATGATTTCGTTGCCGGTGAGCAAAAGCTGCACCTGGGGGTCGCGATGCACGGCCACACTCCTCACAGGGAAAGGCGCACAGTGTAGTGCCGATGCTTTTGTCGAGGCAAAGTGCTATTTTTGCGTTTTCCGTGACCCTGCAGGAGACTTCCGCCCGTACAGGGCGCTGCGCCGATGACCCGTTATTGCCCCCACTGTGGCGCAACACTGGAGCAGCACGTGGTTGGCGGCGAGTTGCGCAACCACTGGCGCTGCACCGCCTGCGCGCGCTTGCACTACGATCACCCCATGATTGTGGTCACCACCTTCGTTGCCTGTGGCGAGCGCCTGCTCTGGGTGCAGCGGGCATTGCCGCCGAAAATCGGGGCGTGGGCCATTCCCGGGGGCTTTCTCGAACAGGATGAGACGCTGGCTGAAGGCGCTGCCCGCGAGCTGCGCGAGGAGTCGGGCGTGGTGCTGCCTGCCTCCGCGCTGACGTTTTACATGATGGGCACGATCACGTTCATCAACCAGGTCTACGTGGCGTTCCGGGCGCGTGTCGCCGAAGAATCGCTGAATCCGGGTCCGGAATCCCTCGCAGCAGGGTTTTTTTCCCGGGATGAGTGCCCCTGGGGGCAGGTGGCCTACCCGGAGGTCAACGATTCCATTATCCAGGCCTACGACGATCTGGACTCCGGGCGGTTCGACGTCTGGCACACAGAAATGACGGCCGACCGCTACGCGCGGCAGCGGGTGAGTGAATCACCCTAGGCCAGCTCCCCAGGGCGGCCGCAATCCGTATCGGACAATTCAGTCCCGGCCCCGGATATGCTACGGTCAGCGCCTTTATCACAGGCGACAATGGAGCCCCGCATGTCACTATACCCCGAGGTCGAACTGGCCACCGATGAACAGAAGGTCAGCTATGGCTTCGGCCTGCAGTTTGGTGACCAGCTGCTGCGCAACAACTTCCCGGGGCTGGATCTGGGTGCCGTGATGGCGGGTTTGCAGCACTGGTACAACGAGCACCAGTCACTGCTCGCCGACGGCGAGTTGAACCCCAGTTACGACGCCATCAAGGCGAAGCAGCAGGCGATCGCAGCCGATCAGGCGGCCCAGCGCGAGGCACTGGCCGCCCAGTTCATGCAGGCCAACGCGGCCCGCCCGGAGGTCAGCACCACAGCCAGCGGCCTGCAGTACGAGGTGCTGGAGGCGGGAGAGGGTGCCAGCCCCGGGCCGCGCAGCAACGTGGTCACGCATTACCATGGCACCTTCATTGACGGTAGCGTGTTTGACAGCTCGGTAGAGCGCGGTGAGCCTGCGCGTTTTGGCGTGCATGAGGTGATACCGGGCTGGACCGAGGCCCTGCAGTTGATGCGTATCGGCGACAAGTGGCGTATTGCCTGCCCCCCTGAACTGGCCTACGGACAACAGGGTGCAGGGGATGCCATCCCGCCGAATACGGCGCTGGTCTTCGAGATTCACCTGCTGGGCATCGAGGAATAACCGGCGTGGTGCCGGCCAGTGTGCACCTGCCGCGTATCCTGCGCATCGGCGCCGGTGCCAGTGAGACGCTGGTGGATACCTTGCGGGAGCTGGATCTGGCCCGTCCACTGCTGGTAACGGACCCCTATCTGGCGCAGCAGGGATTTGCCCAGCGGTTGCTGGCCCCGTTGGTGGAGGCCGGTATTCCCTGTCCGGTATTTGCCGACTGTGTGCCAGACCCAACCACTGACAGCGTCGCGGCGTGCCTCGCCATGTTGCAGGCAGGTGAGTTCGATTGCCTGGTGGCGCTCGGGGGCGGGAGTTCGCTGGATACCGCCAAGGCGGCCGCCGTGCTGGCGCGGCATGGCGGCGTCATGCGCGACTACGCGGTGCCGGCAACGGTGGCCAGCGGCCTGCCGGTGATTGCCATTCCCACCACGGCGGGCACCGGGGCCGAGGTGACGCGGGCAGCGGTGATCACCGACACGGCAACCCAGGAAAAAATGCTCTGTATGGGGCTAGGCCTGGTGCCGGTGGCGGCGCTGGTGGATTTTGAGTTGACCATGAGCATGCCGCGCCGACTGACTGCCGATACCGGGCTGGACACTTTGTGTCACGCACTGGAGGCCTTTGTCAGCCGGAAGGCACATCCGTTCACTGACAGCATCGCGCTGACCGCACTGGCCGGCATCAGTCAGCACCTGCGCACGGCCTGCGACGACCCGGGAAACCGGGTCGCCAGGGAGGCGATGATGCTCGCTGCCACCCAGGGTGGTATCGCGTTTGCCAATGCCTCAGTGACCCTGATCCACGGCATGAGCCGCCCTCTCGGCGCACTGTTCCATGTACCCCACGGACTCAGCAACGCCATGCTGCTGCCCGAGGTCACTGCCTGGTCCGTATCCCATGCGCCACAGCGCTATGCCCAGTGCGCCCGCGTAATGGGCCTGGCCCAGGCAGGCGACAGCGACGCCGCTGCCTGTGAACAGCTGGTGACCGGCCTGCGCCAGCTCACCGTCGATCTGGGCGTCCCCAGCCCGGCTGACTGGGGCATTGCCGAAGAGGACTGGTGCGCCAGTCTGGACACGATGGCCGAGCAGGCGCTGGCCTCCGGTTCGCCCGCCAACAATCCGCGGATCGCCGACGCAGGGGACATCGTGACCCTCTATCGCCGTATCTGGACGGGTTGACGCCGGGGCCCTACCCAATATCGGGCGCATTGGCTACACTCCCCGACCCCAGCAACAGGCAGCCCGGAGGCATCAGCAGATGAAACGCGTCGTATTCAACCAGAAGGGCGGTGTGGGCAAGACCAGTATCACCTGCAATCTGGCGGCAATCAGCGCCGCCCGGGGCCTGCGCACACTGGTTGTGGACCTCGATGTGCAGGGCAATACAACCCATTACCTGGTGGGAGAAATCGATGCCGATGCGTTCCCGGCGGAGGCGCAGGGAGCGGCAGGGCTGTTCAAGCAAACCGTGGGTTCCCGGAAAATGCGCCAGAACCCGGACTCCTTTGTCTGGGAAACCCCCTGGGAGAACCTGTTTCTGCTGCCTTCCAGCCCGGTGCTCACGCAATTGGAGCGCGAGCTGGAATCCCGCTACAAGATCTACAAGCTGCGCGATGCGCTGCAGAAGCTGGATGCTGAATACGATCGGGTGTACATCGATACGCCGCCCAACTTCAATTTTTACTCCAAATCCGCGCTGATCGCGGCGGATACTGTGCTCGTGCCCTTCGACTGCGACAGCTTTGCCCGCCAGAGCCTGTACTCCCTCATGGACAACATTGCCGAACTGCAGGAAGACCACAACCCCGACCTCGAGGTCGAGGGTATCGTCATCAACCAGTTCAACAGCCAGGCGCGACTGCCAGGTGAACTGGTGGCCGAGCTGGAGGAGGAGGGCTACCCGGTGTGCAAAACGTTCCTCAGCGCGTCGGTCAAGATGCGCGAGTCGCACCACGAACATCGCCCGCTGGTGGACCTGGCACCCAGCCACAAGCTGACACAGCAGTTCCTGGCCCTCTACGACGAGTTGGAGAGCGCTCGGGCCTGACGAGGGCTTTGGGTGCGGGCTAGACCTTGGGTAACAGGCTGCCGGCTTTTTCCACCGCGTCCACGTACTCGTCCAGCAGGCGGAAGATCACCTGTCGGCAGGACTCCACGGTGTTGAGCTGACCGATCACCTGCCCGCAGGGGTTGAACGCGATTTTCTGGCAGTCCCCCGCATCCGCATAGACCGCGGTGCGGCGGATGCCGTCCGAGGTGACCAGTCCCTGCAAGGGCATGCCCAGCGGGTCGGGGGTGTCTGGGCGATCCCAGGCTGCGGTCCACTCGTTTTTCAGCATGCGGCAGGGTTTGCCGGTCCATGAGCGCGAGCGCACGGTGTCCTCACTGCTCGCGTTGAGCAGGGTCTGTTTCTGAGCCGGTTGTGTGTGCGCCTCTTCGACGGTCAGCCACAGGGAGCCGGTCCAGACGCCTGCCGCGCCCATGGCCATCGCGGCGGCGATCTGGCGCCCGTTGCCGATCCCGCCGGCTGCCAGCATGGGCAGGTCGCCGATGGCATCGACGATTTGCGGCCAGAGCACGATGGAGCCGACTTCACCGGTGTGTCCGCCACCTTCGCCACCCTGGGCGACCACGAAGTCGAGCCCCGCTTCCTTGTGTTGCACGGCCTGCTTCACCTTGCCGCAGAGCGCGCCGATCAGTCGGCCGGAGTCTTTCACCTGCTTGATTTTATCGGCGGGAGGCGTGCCCAGCGCGTTGGCGATCAGGCGGCATTTCGGGCGGGTCAGGGCTTCCTCCAGCAGTGGCGTGGCGGTGGCATCGGTCCAGCCCATAAGTCCCATGGTCTTGCTGCCGTCTGGCCACTCGGGTACCCCCGCATTGGCCAGCAGCTGCTCGGCAAACTCGATGTGTTCCTTCGGCACCATCGCCCAGAGCTGTTTTTCCATATCTTCCGCGGACAGGGCGTCCATCCCTTCATACTTCTGCGGGATCACGATATCCACGCCGTAGGGACGGTCGCCGATGTTGGCATCAATCCAGTCCAGCTCTTCTTTCATCTGCTCCGGCGTGAACCCGACAACGCCAAGCACGCCGATACCGCCGGCCTTGCTCACGGCGACCACGACATCGCGGCAGTGAGTGAAAGCGAAAATGGGGTAATCGATACCCAGGCGTTCGCACAGTGAGTTGGTCATCGGGTGTCCTCCGTCGGTCTACCGGAGTGAGAGTATTATCCGCGCCGCCCGCGGAGGCAATGGTCTTGTCGGGTCGCTGGAGTGTATGCACCGGACCAAACCTGACTATAACCTTATAAAAACTGGTTATTTGTCAGCCCTGTTTTGATTCTTTAAAGTTCGCGGTCTTCGATATTCTTGGCTCGCCAGGTGGCTGTGGACATAGATCTGAAAAGCGTTAACGACAGGCTGAGAGGCGCCAGTGCGCCCGCAGTGGTGGAGTGGGCGCTGGCACAGGGGCGCCCGACCATCGCGACCACCAGCATGGGGCGCAATGCCGCACTCATGCTGCATCTGGTAAGCCAGGTCGACCGCTCCGTGCCCACGGTCTGGATCGACACAGGCTACAACCTGCGCGATACCTACGTGGTCGCCGAACGTCTGATCCGCGAACTCGATCTCAATATCCACGTCTATAGCCCGCTGATGACCTCCGAGCGGCGCAACGCCATCATGGGGGGTATTCCCACCGTGGATGAAGAAGAGCGGCATCGCGAATTCACCCGCCAGGTCAAGCTGGAGCCCTTTGCCCGGGCGCTGGACGACCTGCGGCCGGAAATCTGGCTCACCGGTATCCGCCGCGAAGAGACGGAACACCGCAAAACCCTGGATATCGTGTCCATGGACGATCGCGGCATTCTCAAGGTGGCGCCCATCTTCTACTGGTCGGAAGCGGAGGTCGAGGACTACATGCAGCGCCACCAGCTGCCGACGTGCCGCCACTACTTCGATCCGACGAAGGTGCACGATGGCCGCGAGTGCGGCCTGCACACCGCCGCCTGATACGCCTTTTCCCGCTATGCCCAGCGTACGCTGCCCGGGCGGGGCGCGCGCGTGGGCTCCGCTATACTTGAGGTGAGGGTCACCGTGTGTCGTGGGCAGCGGAGGAGAGCATGTACGCAGGGCGGGTGTTGCGGGCCGGCATTATCGCGTGCCTCACAGCAGGTGCACTCGGCTGCGCCTCGCAGGGTGCGCCGCCCCTCGACCTGAATACACTGCCCGCCCTCCAGGTGGCGCAAGCCGTGCCCCTGCGCGCTGTGGATGCGGTGGCGAAGCCGGATGCTGGCGACCTGCTGGCCACGACACCGGCAATGCGTGACTTTGTCGCCCGCTATGCCCCCGATGGCAGCAGCCCCCGGCATCGGCTGCTCAGCCTGCATGAAGCGGTGCGCGGGGCCGGCGGGTTATCGATCCGCTATGACCCGGCCGCCGATGGCAGCGCAGCGTGGGCATTTACCCAGGGCGACGCCAATTGCCTGTCCTTCGCCCACCTGTTCGTCGCCCTCGCCCGTGACGCCGGGCTGGAAGCCCACTACCAGTGGCTGGATGTTCGCCCGCAATGGACGCGTGTCGGTGAAAGGCTGACCATGCGTGTGCACGTCAATGTTATGGTGCGTATGCCCCAGGGCGAGCAGTTCATGGTGGATATTGATCCACTGCAGCCACGTGATGTGGCGGGGTCGCGGCTGCTGGCGGACCGCGAGGCGGCAGCGCTGCACGACAATAACCTGGCCATGGCGGCACTGGCGCAGGGCGATCTTGTTGCGGCTTTTGGGCATGCGGTCAAAGCCCTGCAGTTGAGTGCCGACCTGCCGCTGCTCTGGGTCAACCTGGGGGCGATCTACCGCCAGACCGGACAACTGGATGCGGTGGAGTGGTCGCTGCTGCAGGCGCTTCAGCGTGACAGCAGCGAACGCTCGGCGATGAATAACCTGGCTCTGCTGTACGACAAGGCCGGGCGCACTGCCGAACGCGATGAGTTGCTGGGTCGTATCCAGCGCCATCGGGAGCGCAACCCGTATTTTCACGCCTGGCGGGGTGACCTGGCGGGAGAGCGCGGTGACTGGGAGGAAGCGCTGACGCACTACCGCGAGGCCCTGCGGCTGCAGCCGCAGGACAGCGCGCTGCTCGCGGCAACCGGCATCATCCATTTCAGGCTGCAGCAGTACGCTGCAGCGGAGCGCCTGTTGCAGCAGGCCATTGAGGGCGCCAGCCTGCTCAGTGAGCGCAGCGAGTATGCCGCACAACTGGAGCGGGTTCGTCAGGCCGGGCTGCACTCAGCCGGGCTGCGTTCAGCTGGGCTGCATTCAGCCGGGCTGCGTCAGCCAGCTGGGGAGGCGCCGGGCTCAACCCGGATATAGGCCCGCTTGTGCATCTTGCCGCCGAGGCGCGACAAAGCGTCCAGGGCGCGCATCTGCCAGCCATATTTGCGCCGCAGGGCCGCTAGCGCGCGGTCGATTTCCGCCGGCGAGTCAACGAGAAAGGCGCTCACGTCGTGCCAGTCGCCGGTGAGTCGCCCACTTACGGTGCAGGGCGCGATACGCGCGGTGCTGAAATTGCGGAGGCGCTTGACCTTGCCGGCATCACCTGCAGAAAACAGGTAGTACACATCGCGGTCCGGGGCAAACCACACCGGGGTCGGTACGAACTCGCCACTGCGCTTGCGCGTGGCGAAGCTCAGGTAGGCGCAGTGCTCAAAGGGGTTGGCGTGGGGTTTTTTCATGGGGTTTTCCGCGCAAATGTTGACGGTTCGGGCTTACCGGGCGCAGGATAGCCCGGCACAATAGGTCACCATAACAGAACAGCCAAGGGAAACAGTAGATGCGCACATTCGGATTTGAATCCACAACAGAGGACGTGATAGCGGGGCAGGACCTGACTGGCAGGGTGGCCCTGGTGACGGGCGCCTCCGCCGGGCTGGGGGTGGAAACGGCGCGCACATTGGCTGGCGCAGGTGCCACGGTGTGCCTGTTGGCTCGCGACCGGGACAGGCTCGATGCGGCACTGGCAACCCTGCGGGGAGAGAATCTGCCGGGTCGACTGGAGTCGGCACTGCTCGACCTTGCAGATCTGGACCAGGTCCGGGCGGCGGGGGAGGGCTTGCTGAAAAGCTTCCCGAAGATCGATATTCTGGTTAATAACGCCGGGGTCATGGCCTGCCCCTTCGGCCACACGGCGCAGGGGTTCGAGATGCAGCTGGGCACCAATCATATTGGCCATTTTCTGCTCACGGGGCTGCTGCTGCCGGCGCTCAAGGCTGCCGGGACGGCGCAGCACGCGGCGCGGGTGGTCAACTTGAGTTCCGCGGGCCATCGTTTTTCGGCGATGGATTTCGATGATCCGAATTATGAGCGCCGCCCCTACGACAAATGGCAGTCCTATGGGCAGTCGAAGACCGCCAACGTGCTGTTTTCCGTAGCGCTGGATGCGCGGCTTGCAGACAGCCACGTGCGCGCGTTTGCGGTACACCCCGGAGCGATCAGCACGGAGCTTGGCCGGCACCTGAATCCGGATGACATGGCACAGATCGCCGCCTCCTTCCCCGGTGGCAAAATGGCCTTCAAGTCGGTGCCGCAGGGCGCGGCGACGTCGGTCTGGGCGGCAACCGCGCCGGAACTGGAAGGAAAAGGCGGCCTCTACCTGGAAGACTGCCAGATTGCGCAGGCGGGTGGTGAGGACAGTATGGCCGGGGTGCAACCCTGGGCGACAGACCGGGAGGCTGCCGAGCGTCTCTGGCAGTTGTCACAACAGTGGGTGGAGCAGGAGTTTGCGTGATGATGCAGTTGAAGCGATGGAAGAGGCTCTGTGCGGCGTTCATGGTGACGCTGTGCTTCGGCCTGGCCGCAGCAGCCGCCAGTGCGGATAGCCGAGAGGATATCGAGGCCAAATCCGACAGGGCGCTGGATGAGCTGCGACGCTACTCGCCGGGGGTCAACTCGCTGCTGAGCAAAGCCAGGGGTGTGCTGGTGTTTCCTGACATCGTCAACATGGGCTTCGGCGTAGGCGGGCAGTATGGCGAGGGTGCGTTACTGGTCGATGGCGATCCGGTCGCCTATTACGCCTCCTCGGCCGGCCCCGCTGAGCTGCCACCGGGCGCCACGCGGGCGGCCAAGGTCATCCTGTTCATGACCACGGACGCACTGGTGTCATTCCGCAATACGGTGGGCTGGCAGGTAGGCCTGCACGGCGAGGTCGACCTGGTGCAGACCGCCGGCGGTAACGTCCGCCTGGCGCGGGCCGAGCACCCCGTGCTGGCCCTGAGTTTTTCCGACAAGGGCATCATTGAGGGTGCCGACCTGAACGGCAGCACCATCAACCGCATCGCGCGCTGAACGGTGCTGCTGTGGCGGCCGCGCCGGGCATTGGGTATGCTGCGCGGCTTTCCACCCTGGCACACACGGAGCCCCTTCATGTCTGACCACAGTCCGGTTGTTGCTGTCCTCAATGGTGAGCTGCCCGTTGGCAGCGAGGTGACCGTCAAGGGCTGGCTGCGCAGCAAACGCGATTCCAAGGCCGGTATTTCGTTCCTGTCCATTCACGATGGCACCAGCTTCCACCCGGTGCAGGCCGTAGTGCCCGCGAGCCTGGACAATTACGAGCGTGAGATCATCAAGCTGTCCACTGGTTGCGCAGTCGCGGTCCGTGGCGAGCTGGTGCCCTCGCAGGGGCAGGGGCAGGCGGTGGAGATCCAGGCCAGCGCAGTGCAGGTGCTCGGCTGGGTGGACGACGCTGAAACCTACCCGATTGCCAAGAAACGCCATACCTTCGAGTATTTGCGCACCCAGGCGCACCTGCGTCCTCGCACCAACACCTTCGGCGCCATTACCCGTGTGCGCCACACACTGGCCAATGCGATACACAGCTACTTCCACGACCAGGGGTTCTACTGGGTCAATACACCCATCATCACCGGCAGTGACTGTGAAGGTGCCGGCGAGCTGTTTCGTGTGAGCACGCTGGATTTCGCCAATTTGCCACGCAACCCCGACGGCTCGGTGGACCATCGCGCAGACTTCTTCGCCGGCGACGCATTTCTCACGGTGTCCGGGCAGCTGGAGGTGGAGTCGTACTGTCTCGCGATGAGCAAGGTCTACACCTTCGGTCCCACCTTCCGCGCTGAGAATTCCAATACCAGCCGGCACCTGGCGGAGTTCTGGATGGTGGAGCCCGAAGTGGCCTTTGCCGATCTGCAGGACAACGCAGATCTGGCGGAAGCGCTGCTCAAGCATGTGTTCAGCCGCGTATTGAACGACTGCGAAGACGACATGGCCTTCTTCCAGCAGCGTATCGACAACACGGTCATGGAACGCCTGCGTACGGTGATTGACAGCCCCTTCGAGCGTATCGATTACACCGAGGCGGTAAATATCCTGCAAAACTGCGGCAAGACCTTCGAGTTTCCGGTGACCTGGGGGACGGATCTCGCCTCAGAACACGAGCGCTATTTGGCGGAGACCCACGTCGGGCGGCCAGTGGTGGTGATGAATTACCCGAAGGCCATCAAAGCCTTCTATATGCGCCTGAACGACGACGGTGAAACCGTAGCGGCCATGGACGTGCTGGCCCCTGGCATCGGTGAGATCATCGGTGGCAGCCAGCGCGAAGAACGGCTCGACGTGCTCGACGCGCGCATGGACGCCCAGGTGCGGGAAGAGCTGTGGTGGTATCGCGACCTGCGCCGCTATGGCAGTGTGCCGCACGCCGGTTTTGGCCTGGGCTTCGAGCGCCTGCTCAACTATGTGACGGGTATGGAAAACGTGCGCGATGCGATCCCCTTCCCGCGCACCCCCGGCAACGCTAGTTTTTAGGCGCCCGGCTAGGGGCGCCCGGTTAGGGGCGCCCGGCCAGGGACGCAATCAGCTGGCTGGTGAGCTGGTCGCGGGTTCCTTCGGCGGCTTCAGGCCACTGCCCGGGCGCACCGCAAACAGCGTCTGGTAGCCGTTCTCGACGTCGCAGCCCAGGTAATCCACCTCAATAGTCTGTTCGAGGTGGAAGCGCCGTGTGGTGCTGGTCAGGCTCGCTGTCCACTTGTCGTAGCTGAATTTCTCGGGATCCTTGCGCAGGTCGATAAAGCCCTCCAGGCCGCAGTCCAGCAGGCGCACGCTCATGCCGGAGCTGTTGATGTGCACAATGCGTCCACTGAAGCCGTCGGTTCTTTCACCGGCGATGCGTGCCAGGTATCTGCTGGCCAGCCACCGTTCGGCCTCCTGCGTCGCGGCGCGCACGTTACCCAGGCGCTCCTTCAGCGCGGTTAATTCGGCAGCACTGACCAGCTGTGCCGGCTCACCACGCAGCACCGCCTTGATCTGCAGGTGTACAAGGTAATCAACGTACTTGCGCAGGGGCGAGGTGCAGTTGGTGTAGCACTCCAGGGCCATGCCCATGTGCAGCCCGGCGCGGGTCGACAGCTCTGCACGGGTCAGCAGGCGGTTGATCATGGCCCGCAGTGGTAGCTGGTTCTCGCTGGCGGCGAGGCGCCGCATGATGTCGCGGTATCCCTCGCGCGAGGTCGGGTCCAACCCGGCGACTTCCGGTGCATGCAGGGCAAGGAATTTACGGCATTCCTCGAGTCGGTCGCTGCGAAAGCCCGGGTGGGTGACAAACGGGCCACTGCCATCATGCTCGGCAAGAAAGCGGGCGGCACAGCGGTTGGCGGCGATCATGCACTCTTCAACCAGCTTCTGCGACAGCAGCTTCTCGTGGGGCTCTATCGTCTCAATCTGCTTCTGGTCGTTGAGGATCCAGCGATACTCGCGGCGATCTTCCATCACCAGTTCTTCTGCCTCACGCTGGGCGCGCAGCGCGCGGTACACCTGATAGAGCGCCTCCAGCGGTGTGGCGTGGCTCATGAGGTCGTCGCCGTGACCGTTGAGGTAGCGATCCACGGCGAAGTAGGACAGCTTGGCCCGGGAGCGCACCGTGGCCTCAATAAACTCGAAGGCACCCACGCGGCCGCTGTCACTGACGGATATCCTGCAGACCAGGGCCGCGCGATCATTCCCCTCGGACAGCGCGCAGGTGTCCTGGGCCATCTGCTCGGGCAGCATGGGCAGTACATCGCCGTGGAAATACACGGTGGTGCCGCGTGCCGCAATGTCCTGACGCAGGCTGGAGTCGGCGGGCACCCAGGCACTGGGGTCGGCGATCGCTACATACAGCGTCCAGCCGTCGCTGCTGATGTCGGCGTACAACGCGTCGTCGATATCCTGCGTCTTGGCTGCATCAATCGAGACAAATTCCAGGTCGGTGAGGTCCCTGCGCCGCTCGTCGTCCAGTGGCCGCACGTCAGCAATACGCTTTTCCATGTCGCGCAGCGCCGGTGGACTCCAGCCGGCGGCAAGCCGGTACTTGGCAATACTGTAGAGGTTCTCGATGCCCGGGGTGCTGTCGTTACCCAGCACCTGCAACACCTTGGCCTGCGGCTTGCCGTCCCGGATGGGGTGGCGGAGGATCGCGCAGCGCAGATAGTCGCCCTCACGCACACCGTTGCGGGCGTGTGGCGGTATGAACAGCCAGCGCTTAAGCTGGGGCAGGTCCGGCTGCACGAACAGCGCCTTGCCCTTGCGCACACAGCGGCCGCTGAAGTCGCCCAGCGGGCTGTCGATCAGCTTTTCGATATCGGCGATCAGCTTGTTGTCGCCCGAGGGGCGCACGCAGACGCGAACACGATCGTCCGGGAATGCCTTCAGCATCTCATCCGGCGGCACGAAAATCTCCCGGCCGTCCGCGAGCACGGCAAAGCCGTAGCGGGACTGGGTGCCCTTTATCACCGCGTCGGCGCGCTCTTTCTCGGCCTCCATCTGGGATTTGAGGCCCTTGAGCTGGGCGAGAGAGTCCGGGTTGAGCATCGCGGCAATCGAGTCTTTGGCTGGTGGCTGAACAAGCTGGCTATCCTAGCCGAAAACGGCGGTGCTGTCAGGATTCCCCGGACGTTGACATTGTGGGGCGCAGGGTTTGTAATCGAGGCACGCTTTGGTTTCGCTGTTACCAGGAAGCGCATTTGAGACAACCCGGTTGTTTTCGCTTATCCCCACCCCGGCCCCGGACGCCGGCAGTACGCCCCGCACACCACTCGCCCCCCAGCACTGAATGCCCACCCATGAGGATGTCACTATGGACTCAGGCTCACCCCTGCGCGTCGAAAAAACCCCGCTCAAGGCCGTTGTCAAGAAAACCTACGTGTTGGACACCAACGTCCTGCTGCACGATCCCACGGCGGTAACCGCCTTCAACGAGCACCACGTGGTCATTCCCATGACGGTGCTGGAGGAGCTTGATCACATCAAGGACCGCCATGAGAAAACGGTGAGCCGCGAGGCGCGTATTGCGATCCAGATGATCGACAAGGTCGTTGATACTGCGTCGCCTCAGGCCATACAGGCAGGGGTGCCGATCCCCGGCAGCAACATGGACGGGGTGCCGGGCACTCTGGCCATCTACCCGGACCAGCTGCTCAGTGATGCCAGCGATGTGCCCTACCTCGACGTGACCCAGGATCAGGCCAACGATAACCGCATTATCAACGTGGCCCTGCGGCTGCAGGCGGAAAACCCGGCGGCTTTCGTTTGCCTGGTCACCAAGGACATCAATATGCGCATCAAGGCCAAGGGGTCCGGCCTGGTGCATGTGGAGGACTATCGCCGCGACCGGGTGCTGGATGATATCGACCTGCTGGCGCGCGGCTATGAACACATCCAGGGTGATTTCTGGTCGGATATCTCCGAGGTGGATACCCTGCGCGAAGGCGATTGCACCCTGCACCGCATTCCGCGCCGGTCCCTGCCCGATGTCTACCCGAACATGTTCCTCTATGACGACCAGGCGTTCATCGCGTTCGTCAAGCGTATCGACAGTGAGTACGTGTATCTGCACTGCGACAGCCGCGACAAGTTGATGCACCGTCGCTTCTGGGGGTTGGCGCCGCGGAATCTCGAGCAGGCCATGGCGATGTCGTTACTGGAGAACGACAACGTCGACATGACGGTGATGACTGGCCCGGCCGGCTCGGGCAAGACGCTGCTGGCACTGGCCTATGGTCTGCACGCGATCCTCGAGCAAAAGCGGTTCAGCAAGCTTATCGTGGCGCGCTCAACGCCACCCATCGCCGAGGATATCGGTTTCCTGCCGGGTACTGAGGAGGAGAAGATGGCGCCCTGGCTGGCGGCCTTCGATGACAATCTGGAGATCCTGCACGGTACCGACGAATCCTGCCACGGGAGCATCGCCTATGTGAAAGAGCGCGCCAATATCCAGTTCAAATCGTTGAATTTCATGCGTGGCCGCTCCTTCAACAACGCCTACATCATCATCGACGAAGCCCAGGGGCTCAGCCAGTTCCAGTTGAAGTCGGTAATCAGCCGGGTGGGGGCAGACTCCAAGATTGTGGTGCTGGGGAACCTGGCGCAGATCGACAACAAATACATATCGCCGTTGACCTCCGGGCTGACCTACCTGGTGGAGAAAACCAAGGCATACCCCCACGCGGGCATCATGCACGTGAACGGCATTGTGCGTTCCCGTCTGGCAGCGTTCGCCGAGGAGCAGCTGTAGCGCTGCCCTTCGGGTGCTTTTCTGCTAAGGTACGGGGCGCTGCTCGCACGCAGCGCCCCGTACCTGATCCCGGAATTCATAGCCTATGAACGCTGTTTTCATTCTGCTGCAGTACCTGGTCCCACAGCATGCGTTGTCACGCCTTGTGGGCTGGCTGGCCGAAGTGCGGCACCCGCGCTGGTTGAAGAACGGGATGATCGCCACGTTCATTCGCGCGTTTGGCGTTGACATGAACGAGGCTGAGGAGCGCTACCCGGAGGCCTACGCCAATTTCAATGCCTTTTTTACCCGCCCACTGCGTCCCGGGGCGCGGCCTCTGGCGGCTGCCGGCCTGGTGTGTCCGGCCGACGGCGCGGTAAGCCAGATAGGGCGTATTGAGGAACACAGTCTGCTGCAGGCCAAGGGTCGTCGCTATTCCACCTGGGCGCTGCTGGGCGGGGACGAGGAGCGCGCGGCACAGTTTCGCAACGGTCACTTTGCCACCATCTACCTGTCCCCCCGCGATTATCACCGCGTACACATGCCCATTGAGGGTGAGTTGGTCGCCACCCGCTATGTGCCGGGGAAGCTGTTTTCGGTCAACGGCACGACGGCTGAAGGCGTTGACCGCCTGTTCGCCCGCAATGAACGACTGATCTGCTATTTCGAGACGCCCGCGGGGCCGATGGCGCTAGTGCTGGTGGGCGCCATGATTGTGGCGGGCATCGATACCGTGTGGGAGGGCCAGGTGGCACCGCCACCCCGCGCTGTGCGCGATCGCGACTACCGCAGCCTGCCAACGTCGGTGCGGCTTGCACAAGGCGAGGAGATGGGGCGCTTCAAACTGGGCTCGACGGTCATCCTCCTGTTCCCGGAGGGCGCCGTGGAGTGGGACCCCGCGCTGCAGGCGGGCAGTGCCACCCGGCTCGGCCAGCCGCTGGGCAGCCTGTCGCAGGGCGCAGGCGCTCACTCGGGCTGATTGAGGCTCTCCACAATGTGCCGGTAGCTGTCCAGCCGGGCCGGGCTGATCGCGCCCCTGGCCGCCGCTTCCAGGATCGCGCAGCCCGGCTCATGTTTGTGGCAGCAATCGCGAAAGCGGCAGTGCCCGAGCAGGGGGCGAAATTCCCGAAAACCGTATTCAACCTGCTCACGTTGCATGTGCCACAGGCCGAATTCGCGAATGCCCGGTGAATCGATCAGGCTGCCTCCCCCCGGCAGGTGAAACAGCTGTGCGGTGGTCGTGGTGTGGGTGCCTTTCTGGCGCAGTGCGGACAGCTCGCCGACCCGTAGCTCCGCACCGGGCAGCAGTGTATTGACCAGGGACGACTTGCCAACCCCCGATTGCCCAACAAACACGCTGACACGCGCTTGCAGGGCTTGCCGAAGCTGGGCCAGGCTGCCGCTTTGGCTGCTGACTTCCAGCACCCGGTACCCCAGCGTCGGGTAGATGGCGAGCAGTGCGTCCAGGCGCGCGCGAAGGTCGGCGTCCTGCGCCAGGAGGTCACATTTGTTCAGCACCAGCACCGGTTCGATACCGACGACCTCGGCGGCGACCAGGTAGCGGTCGATAAGGTTTGCATGAGGCTCCGGCAGCGGTGCGATCACCACCAGTATCTGGTCGATGTTGGCGGCGATGGCTTTCAGCTTGCCGTAGGGGTCTGGCCGGCGCAGCTCACTATGACGCGGCTCGCGCGCCACCACAACGCCGGTGCTGTCACCGGGGCACCAGGTCACCCGATCTCCGGTGACCAGGCCATCCAGATTGGCGCGCAGGTGGCAGCGCTGGCTGTGCCCGGTGTCATCCTCGATGTCCACCTGGGTGCCGTAGTGAGCGATCACCAGCCCGCTCTGCTCCGGCCCCAGTTCGCCTGCCCCAAGCGCTTCGTCCGCCCTGGCGTCCCGTCGCTGTGCACGCGCCGTGCGCTCCTCCTGGATCCTGCGGATGCGGAAACTCTGCTGGCGACTCAGTTTGCGTTTGCTCATGGCGCCATTATTGGTGCCCGACGTGGCGCTGTACAGGCAATTTGTTACACTGCCCGGCGGCGCGTAAAGCAACAGGATGTGAGGGTATGCAGCAGCAGGGGAACCTGATCTGGGTGGATCTGGAAATGACTGGCCTGGACCCGGAGCGGGACGTGATCATCGAGATGGCGACGATTGTCACCGACAGTGCGTTGCACACCCTTGCCGAGGGGCCGGTGATCGCCGTGCATCAGCCCGATTCCGTGCTGGCGCAAATGGACGAGTGGAACACGACCCACCACACGCGTTCCGGCCTGGTGGAGCGCGTCCGCAACAGTCGCATCGACGCCGCCGCCGCGGAGGCGGAAACTCTCGCCTTCCTCGCGGAGTGGGTTCCAGCCGGCAGCTCCCCCATGTGCGGCAATACCATCTGCCAGGATCGACGTTTCCTGGCGCGACACATGCCGCAGCTGGAGGCCTTTTTCCACTACCGCAACCTGGATGTCAGCACCCTGAAAATACTCATGCGCCTGTGGCGGCCCGAGCTGGAAGCGGGGGTGGTCAAGGCCGGGAGTCACCAGGCGCTGGACGATATTCGTGAATCGGTTGCCGAGCTGCGCTACTACCGGGAGCATTTCCTGCGCGCGCCCTGAGCGTGTCCAGCGCCCACTGCACATGTTCGCGGACCAGCGCTGAAGGGTGTGCAAGGCGGGATGCCAGTGCCGCCATGGCGCGCGGAGTCGCCGGGCCGTTGCCCAGGCCCACGGCCAGGTTGCGCAACCACTGCTCGTGTCCGATGCGGCGCAGCGCGGAGCCCTCCGTGCGTGCCAGGAAGGTCGCCTCGTCCCAGAGAAACAGTGCCACCAGTTCACTGTCCTGCAGCGCGTGGCGCGGCTGGAAGTCTGCCTCTTCGCTGTGCCGCGCGAACTTGTTCCAGGGGCAGACCAGCTGGCAGTCATCGCAGCCGAATACCCGGTTGCCCATGAGGGGACGAAGCTCGGGGTCGATGCTGCCGCGGTGCTCGATGGTCAGGTAGGAGATACAGCGGCGCGCATCCAGCGTGTAGGGAGCAGTGAATGCCCGGGTCGGGCAGATGTCGAGGCAGGCGGTACAGCTGCCGCAGTGCTTGCTCGCCTGCGGCGGATCCGGGTTCAGGGGCAGGTCGGTGTAGATTTCTCCGAGGAAGAACCAGGAGCCTGCGCGCTCGTTGATCAACAGCGTATTTTTTGCCAGCCAGCCCATCCCTGCGCGCTCTGCGAGGGCACGCTCCAGCACGGGTGCGCTGTCCACGAAAGCGCGGTACTGCCCCGCTGCCGCGGCGCCCTCGATCAGCTCCGCGAGTCGCGCCAGCCGCTTGCGCACCAGTTTGTGGTAGTCCCGTCCCAGTGCGTAGCGTGATATGTAGGCCTTTTCCGTGGATGCAAGCACCTGCAGCGGCCGGGTGTCTGCAGCGAGATAGTCCATGCGCACGGTAATGACCCGGAAGGTACCGGGTACCAGCTCCGCGGGCCGCGCGCGGCGCAGCCCGTGTCGCGCCATGTACTCCATGCTGCCGTGATAGCCAGCATCCAGCCACTTCTGCAGGTAAGGCTCGTGGGCAGTGAGGTCGATGTCGCTCACCGCCCACTGACTGAACCCCAGCTCCCGGGTCCAGGTGTCGATGCGCTGGCGCAGCGCGCTCTCCTGCTGTGGGGTCAGTGTCGGTGCCATCGGGCTTTGCTGTGCATAGGGCTGGGCCGGGCAGGGAAAGCTGCCTATAATCCGCGGGTTTGCGGGCGTATTCCGGGCTCGCCAGTGTAGCAGCGCGAGGTTGGTTTTGGCGACGTCAGTCAGGCAGGGTTTCAACGCCTCGGAGCACGAAGGTTTGTACAGTGCCAGCGAGACGCGCGCGCTGGATCAGTGGGCGATTGAGCGCGCTGGCATCGAAGGCGCGGTACTGATGTCCCGGGCGGCCGCTGCGGCCCTGCGCCAGCTCCTGCTGCGTTGGCCCCAGCCTGCCTTGCTGCAGGTGCTCTGCGGCACCGGGAACAATGGCGGCGATGGCTATCTGCTGGCCGATCAGGCCCGTCGCCGCAACATACCGGTGCGGGTGCTGCAGGTGGGAGACCCGGCGAAAATCCGCGGCGACGCGTTGCGCGCCCGCGAGCAGGCGCTGGCCAATGGCGTGCCCGTAGCGCCGTTTACCGGCAATGCGCTGGAGGCCGAGGGTGTACTGGTCGATGCCCTGCTTGGCACCGGTCTGGGAGGCGATGTTCGCGAGCCCTTCGCCGCCGCGATCGACGCGCTGAACCGTGCAGGCCAGCCGGTAGTGGCCCTGGATATACCCTCCGGGCTCTGCGCCGATACCGGGCGCGTGCTCGGCACGGCGGTGCGCGCCCACCTCACGGTCACCTTCATTGCCCGCAAGCGCGGTCTGTTCACTCTGCACGGCCCCGATTGCAGCGGCCAGCTCGAGTACGCTGATCTCGCGCTGCCCACAGAGGCACTGCAGTCGGTAGCGCCGGCCTGGCGCCGCCTCGATCTGCAGCGCCTGCTCAGCGCATGGCCGCAACGCCCCGCGGCCAGCCACAAGGGTGATTACGGCACGGTGCTGGTGGTGGGCGGCGATTACGGCTTTCCCGGCGCGGTGGCACTGGCCGCAGAAGCCGCACTGCGCTGCGGCGCAGGTCTGGTACGGGTGGCGACGCGGCCAGAGCATCTGACCGCAATCGTCGCGCGCACACCGGAAGCGATGGTCAGCGCGGTGCGCTCAGGGCAGGAACTGCAGCCGCTGTTGGCCGGCGCGGATGTTATTGTGCTGGGGCCGGGCCTCGGTCGCAGCAGCTGGTCCGGCCAACTGCTGCAGGTGGCGCTGGCGGCACCGCAGCCAGTGGTGATTGATGCAGACGCCCTGAACCTGCTGGCGGAATTGCCGCGGGAATCGGCGGTGTTGCACGAAAACCGGGTCTATACCCCGCATCCGGGGGAGGCCGCGCGTCTGCTGGGCGGTTCCACGGCGGCAGTGCAGTGTGACCGGTTTGCCGCGGCGGACGCGTTGCAGGCACGGCTTGGCGGGGTTGTGCTGTTGAAGGGTAACGGCAGCCTGATTGCCGACGGACAGCAGCAGCTGCTGGCGGATTACGGCAATCCCGGCATGGCGTCGGGGGGCATGGGCGATGTACTGAGCGGCGTGATTGGTGCCCTGCTGGCGCAGGGCCTCAGTCCCCTGGAGGCCACCGCGCTGGCGGCCTGTGCACACGGTGCGGCAGCGGACCTGGCGGCGGCCGCGGGACAGCGCGGCCTGCTGGCCAGCGATCTGATGCTGCCACTGAGGAAACTGCTGGGATGACGGCAGCGGCTACGTTTTCGGTACCGGATGAAGCCGCCATGGTGCGTCTGGGCGCTCTGCTCGGGGCGGCCAGCCAGCCCGGTGCGGTCGTGTATCTCTGCGGCGGCCTGGGTATGGGCAAGACCACCCTGAGCCGCGGTCTGGTGCAGAGTTTCGGTCATCGGGGTGCGGTGAAAAGCCCCACGTACACGCTGGTAGAGCCCTATCAGTTCGGTGAGCTGGAGGTTTTTCACTTCGATCTGTACCGGCTCGCCGACCCGGCGGAGCTCGAATTCATGGGGATATGGGACTACTTTGGCCCGCACAGCCTGTGTCTGGTGGAGTGGCCCGAACGTGGCGCGGGAGTTTTGCCCCGGGCAGATTTAGCGATTACCATAACCGCAGCGGGTAGCGGGCGCAGCCTGCAGGTGCAGGCTGGAAGCGATGTGGGTGAACACATCCTGGCGCGCTGGCAATCCGCGGCCCGAGCATAGCGACGGATACGCGTCTGGAGTGAGATGAACAGGGGTTTCTGGGCGAGTCTGGTGCTGTGGTGCCTGTGTGTATCGACGGCGCTGGCAGTGGAGGTGCATGACGTCCGCTTGTGGCGTGCGCCGGATCACACACGTGTGGTGTTTGACCTGAGCGGCCCGGCGGATCATCGCCTGTTGACCCTCAGCAATCCCGACCGCATTGTCCTCGATGTCAGCAACGCCACGCTGAAAGCCAGCCTGAGCGGCCTGGAACTGGCCAACACGCCGATTTCACTGGTGCGCTCGGGGGTCCGTGAAGGGCGCGACCTGCGTGTGGTGTTCGATGTGCGTGCCGCCGTGGACCCGCGCAGTTTTGCGCTCAAGGCCAACGCCCAGGCCGGCGACCGGCTGGTGCTGGATCTCTACGACCGGAACCCCGTTAGCGAGAAGGCTGTCACGGCCGAGCCGGTGAAGACGTCCGCCGCGACGGAGCGCGGCAGTCGCGACATCGTGATTGCCATTGATGCGGGGCACGGTGGTGAGGACCCTGGTGCCATCGGCCCCAATCGGCAGCGTGAAAAGGATATCGTGCTGGCCATTTCCCGGGAGCTGGAGTCCTTGCTCAAGCGCGATGAGGGGTTTCGCCCGACCCTGATCCGCACGGGCGATTACTACGTCAGCCTCAAGGGGCGCCGCGACCTTGCCCGTCAGCGGCAGGCTGACCTGTTTGTCTCCATCCACGCAGACGCGTTTACGCGCCGTGAAGCCAACGGCGCGTCGGTGTACGCGCTGTCGACCCGCGGCGCCACCAGCACCGCCGCCAGTTACCTTGCGCAGCGCGAAAACGCGGCAGACCTGATCGGCGGTGTGCGTCTGGGTGACAAGGATGACGTGCTGGCCAGCGTGCTCACCGATCTCTCCATGACCAATACACTGGACCACAGCCTCAAAGTCGGCGCCAAGGTGCTGTCGCGTATGGATACGGTGGCCCGGCTGCACAAGCGCAATGTCGAGCAGGCCGGCTTTGCGGTGCTGAAGTCACCTGACATTCCCTCCATCCTGGTCGAGACCGGCTTTATCTCCAACCCCGGTGAGGCACAAAAGCTCAGCACCCGTGCCTATCAGCAAAAGGTGGCACAGGCCATTCACGCCGGTATTCGTGACTGGTTTCTGGCCCAGCCACCGCCGGGCACGCTGATTGCCCAGCGCAAGCAGCAGGGTGATCAGGAGTACACCATTGCCCGAGGTGATACACTCTCGGGCATCGCCCAGCGTTTCAATGTGCCGGTTCGCCGTCTGCGGGAACACAACGGCCTGCGTGATTCCTCGCACATCATGGTAGGTCAAACGCTGAAAATCCCTGCGACCTGAGCCCGACTGAAGCCCCATTCATGTCCAGAATCCAGCGCCTCAGCCCGAGGCTAGCCAACCAGATCGCCGCCGGCGAAGTGGTTGAGCGACCCGCCTCCGTCGTCAAGGAAGTGCTTGAAAACAGCCTTGATGCCGGTGCCACGCGAGTCGACATCGATATCGAGGCTGCGGGTTGCAAGCTGATCCGTATCCGGGATAACGGTTCCGGGATCGATCCGGAAGACCTGCCGCTGGCGCTGTCCCGCCACGCTACCAGCAAGATCGCGTCCCTGGACGACCTGGAGCGCGTGGGCAGCCTCGGTTTTCGCGGCGAAGCACTGGCCTCCATCGGCTCGGTGTCGCGGCTGACGCTCACCAGCAATCACCGCGACGGGACCAGCGAGGGGTGCAGTGCACTCTGCGAGGGGCGTGACATGGACGTGCAGCTGCGCCCTGCACCCCACCCACGGGGCACCACGGTAGAGGTCCGCGACCTGTTCTTCAACACGCCGGCGCGGCGCAAGTTCCTGCGTACGGAAAAAACCGAGTTCAATCACCTGGAAGAGGTCGTCAAGCGCCTGGCCCTGTCGCGCTTCGATGTCGGCTTCACCTTGCGCCACAACGGCAAGGTGATTCACAGCCTGGCAGGTGCCGCATCGGAGGCGGAGCGGCAGCGACGTGTTGCCGCCGTGTGTGGCCCGGCTTTCATGGAGCAGGCACTGTTTATCGAAGTCGATCGCGGCGATATGCGGCTCTGGGGTTGGCTGGGGCTGCCGACCTTTTCCCGCAGTCAGGCAGACCTGCAGTATTTCTTTGTCAACGGCCGGGTGATTCGCGACAAACTGGTGGCGCACGCAGTGAAACAGGCTTACCGCGACGTGCTCTATCACGGCCGCCACCCTGCCTTTGTGCTCTTTCTCGAGCTTGATCCGGCACAGGTGGACGTCAATGTGCACCCCGGCAAGCACGAGGTGCGCTTCCGGGACAGTCGTGCCGTACACCAGTGTATTTTCAGCGGTCTGCACCGCGCGCTGGCGGATGTCAGGCCCGCCGCGGCGCCACCGCCTGTGGCGACGCCCGAGGGCCTGGCGGTAGATACGACAACCGGTGAGATCGCCCGCCAGCCCGGCCTGGGCTGGGGGCCGCAGGCGACCTACCGGCCGACCTCCGCACCCCTGCCGGGGCAGTCCGGGGAACAGCTGCGCAGCTATGCCGGCCTGCATCCCCGCGCGCTGCCCGAGGTGGAGACCCCGGAGGAGGTGCCGCCGTTGGGCTATGCCCTGGCGCAGTTGAAGGGTATCTACATCCTCGCGGAAAACGCCGAGGGCCTGGTGCTGGTCGACATGCACGCGGCCCACGAGCGCATCACCTATGAACGACTGAAGGCAGCCAGGGCGCTGGATGCCATTCCCGGCCAGCCCCTGCTGGTCCCTGAGGCGATAGCGGTCAGTGAGCGTGAGGTGGCCCTGGCCCAGGACCATGCCGAGGTGTTCGCGCGCCTGGGGCTGCTGGTGGAAGTCGCCGGTGAGGAGTCGCTGCTGGTGCGCCAGATCCCCGTGACGCTGCGCGGCTCGGATGTGGCAGCCCTGGTGCGGGACGTGCTCTCGGATCTGGCCGAATACGGCAGCTCGGACCGCATTGAAGCCCATATGGATGACATCCTGTCGACCATGGCCTGCCATGGCTCGGTGCGTGCGAACCGGCGCCTCAGCGTGCCGGAAATGAATGCCCTGTTGCGGGACATGGAAGAAACGGAACGCGCGGGCCAATGCAACCATGGGCGTCCCACCTGGACACGCATGTCGCTGGAGGAACTGGATAAACTGTTCCTGCGGGGCCGCTAGGCGCACATGGCCCGACAGGAGGCGCAGAAGCCGCTGTTGCTCTGTATCACCGGGCCGACGGCCGCCGGCAAGACTGATCTGGCGGTGGGGCTGGCCGAGGCCCTCGGGGGCGAATTGATCAGCGTTGACAGCACGCTGGTGTATCGCGGCCTGGATATTGGCAGTGCGAAACCGGACTACCCCCATCACCTGGTCGACATCCGCGACCCCACCGAGTCCTACTCCGCAGCGGAATTCGTTCAGGACGCGTTGCGCGCTGCCGCGGATATCGTCGGACGTGGTCGGGTGCCGATCCTCGTGGGTGGCACCATGCTGTATTTCCGTGCGCTGCTGGACGGGTTGGCGGCAATGCCCCCTGCCGACGCGCAGCTGCGAGGGTCGTTGGCCGCCGAGGCGGCAGCGCAGGGCTGGCCTGCGCTGCATGCGCGGCTGGCGGCGGTGGACCCTGTCTCCGCGGCGGCAATCCACCCTCACCACTCGCAGCGTATAAGCAGAGCATTGGAAGTGTTTGCCAGCAGCGGTGTGCCGTTGAGCGTATGGCATGAGCAGGTGCCGGAGAGTCCGGTACGTGACTATCGTGTGCAGCAGCTGGCCATATGCCCCCGGGACCGCGGGGTGCTGCATCAGCGCATAGCCCAGCGCTTTGCACAGATGATGGAACAGGGTTTTTTGCAGGAGGTTGCCGCGCTGCGCGAGCAGTTGGCAGGGCACAACGAGCTCCCGGCGTTGCGTGCTGTCGGCTACCGCCAGCTCTCCCGACATCTGGACGGCGAGTGCAGCCTGGAGGAAGCGGTGCAACAGGGCGTCGCCGCGACCCGGCAGCTGGCGAAGCGGCAGCTGACCTGGCTGCGCAAATGGCAGGGGCTACACTGGTTGCTGACCAACGCGGCGGGGAACGTTTGTGCGGTGGGAGAGTCAGAGCACAGCGCAGGCGACCTGAATGAAAATTCGCTCACCTGTGCCTTGAAGTATCTGCGGGAGAGCCCCATCTAGGGGGGAATACCAGCTATACTGTCAACAATCGGTCGGGGAGCGCCCCGGGGGTCGGCAAACCGACCCGCCAGGGTGAGAGAAGGCGAGAGTACATCCATTATTATCAGGCTCCAGTTGAGCCAGCCAAGGAGAGAGTTATGTCAAAAGGGCACACGCTACAAGACCCTTACCTGAACATCCTGCGTAAGGAGCGCGTTCCGGTATCCATCTATCTGGTGAACGGCATCAAGCTGCAGGGCCAGATCGAGTCATTTGACCAGTTTGTCGTGCTGTTGAAAAACACAGTCAGCCAGATGGTGTACAAGCACGCCATTTCCACTGTGGTCCCCTCCCGCGTGGTGCGCATGCCCATGCAGAATCCGCCGGAAGATGATGACGGCGACAGCTAGTCTGCCCAGATTGTGCGGGCGCTGCGGCGCCCCCACCTCACCCACAGCCGACCCCCGAGGCGAGCGTGTTCTTTGAGCGTCCAGCATCCGGCGAGCGCGCCGTATTGGTGCACCTCGCCATTGCCAGCGAAGACGAGCGTGAAGACCCCCGCGAGTTCGAGGAACTGGTCCTGTCGGCAGGGGGTGATCCGGTCGCGTTTGTTGTGGGCAGCCGCGACGTACCGGATTCGCGCACCTTCATAGGGTCCGGCAAGGTTCGGGAAGTGCTGGACGAGGTGCAGCTGCACGAGGCGGAGCTGGTGATTTTCAATCACGCGCTGAGCCCCAGTCAGGAGCGCAATCTGGAGCGGGAGTTCAAATGCCGCGTGCTGGATCGTACCGGGCTGATCCTCGACATCTTCGCCCAGCGTGCCCGCACCCATGAGGGCAAGCTGCAGGTGGAGCTCGCGCAACTGCAACACATGAGCACGCGCCTGGTCCGCGGCTGGACTCACCTCGAGCGACAGAAGGGCGGTATCGGGCTGCGTGGGCCCGGCGAAACCCAGCTGGAGACCGACCGGCGTCTGCTCCGGGTGCGTATCAAGTCGATTCTGGCCCGGCTGGAGAAAGTGCGGCGCCAGCGCGACCAGGGTCGGCGGTCCCGGCGACGGGCGGAAGTGCCCACTATTGCGCTGGTGGGGTATACCAATGCCGGCAAGTCGACGCTGTTCAACCGCCTGACCAATGCCGAGGTGTATGCCGCCGACCAGCTGTTTGCCACCCTGGACCCCACGCTGCGCCGGCTGGAGCTGGAAGAAGTCGGGCCCGTAATCATGGCGGATACCGTGGGCTTCATTGCCCATTTGCCGCACAAGCTGGTCGAGGCCTTCAAGGCGACGCTGGAGGAGACGGTCAGCGCCGATCTCCTGTTGCACGTGATCGATGTCGCCGCGGGCGCGCGCGAGGACAACATCTACCAGGTGCAGGCTGTGCTGGAGGAAATTGGCGCACAGGACATCCCGCAGCTGCAGGTGTTCAACAAACTTGACCTGTTGGAGCAGGAGCCGCGTATTGATTACGATGAGCACGGCGTCCCCGAGCGCGTGTGGCTGAGCGCGGCCACCGGAGCGGGCCGCGACCTGCTGTTGCAGGCGATCGGCGAGCGCGTTGGGGCTGATATGGTGGAGGAAGAGCTGCACCTGCAGCCACAGCAGGGCCGTCTGCGTGCCGCGCTGTACCAGATGGGGGCGGTGGCGGCGGAACAGTACGGCGATGACGGTACAGCACACCTGAGCGTGCGCCTGCCGCGGGCCGACTGGAATCGGCTGATGAAGCGGGGGCCAGAGCTGGTGCCCTAGGAACCCGGGTCGGGGGTTCAGATAGTTTTGGTAAACTGCAAACATGGTGAAAATGGGAGTTCAGTATGGCTTGGAATGAGCCGGGTGGTGGAAGTAACAAGCCGAAGGATCCCTGGGGCGGCGGTGACCAGGGGCCCCCAGACCTTGATGAGGCGCTGAAAAAGTTGCAGGAGAAGCTCGGCGGCCTGTTTGGCGGTCGCGGCGCCAGGCGCGGCGGCTCATCGGGTGGCGGTGGCGGTGGCGGCCTCTCCGCCGGCCTGCTGGGGGTGATTGCACTGGTCGCTGTACTGGTCTGGGGCCTGATGGGGCTGTACCAGGTCGACGAGCAGGAGCGCGCCGTGGTGCTGCGTTTCGGCAAGTACCTCGAGACTGTGCAGCCTGGCCTGCAGTGGAACCCACCGCTGATCGATGAAGTGATTCGCGTCAACACCACCAAGGTGCGCGCCGCGACCTTCCGCGAGATCATGCTCACCCAGGACGAGAATATCGTCGAGGTGCGCATGTCCGTGCAGTATGTGATCGTCGATCCAACCAGTTTCGTACTGAAGGTGCGCGACCCTGAGGATTCCCTGCAGCATGCGGCCCAGAGCGCATTGCGGCATGTCGTCGGCGATACCCGCATGGACTCGGTGTTGACTGAGGGGCGTGCCCAGATCGGCACCGACGTGCAGGTGCGCCTGCAGCGCTACACCGACATGTATGAAACCGGCATTCGTGTGATCAAGGTGAACATCGACGAATCCAAGCCGCCGAGCCAGGTGCAGGCCGCATTCGACGACGTGATCAAGGCGCGTGAGGATGAGGAGCGGCTCAAGAACGAGGCCCAGGCCTATGCCAATGGCATCGTGCCTGAAGCGCGCGGCCGTGCCCAGCGGGTGCTTGAGGAGGCCGGCGCTTACCGCGAACAGGTGGTCGCCAGCGCCGAAGGTGAGGCGGAACGCTTCAAGGCGCTGTTGGCCGAGTACGCCAAGGCACCGGAAGTGACCCGTGAGCGGCTGTACCTCGAAGCCGTGCAGGAGGTGCTCACCAACACCAACAAGGTGATGGTGGATGTGGAAGGCGGCAACAACGTGATGTACCTGCCGCTGGACAAAATGACCAGCTCGTCCGGTGCCAGCGTGCCGCGCAGCGGTCGGCTGGATGCCAACACGGTACGCGAGCTGACCGACGCCGTGACTGAGCAGCTGCGTCAGGACGCCGCTGCAGCCAATAACCGCAGAGGAGGTCGCTAAGATGGGCGGAAAAGGTATGACCTGGCTGCTGGTAGCTGCCCTGTCGCTGTTCGTACTGAGCAACACGGTGTTTGTGGTCAAGGAGACCGAGCGCGCGGTGATGCTGCAGTTTGGTGAAGTGGTCAATCCGGACATCAAGCCCGGCCTGCACGTCAAGGTGCCCTTCGTCAACAACGTGCGCAAGTTCGAGGCACGGCTGCTGACGGTGGATTCAACGCCCGAACGCTTCTTTACGCAGGAGAAGAAGGCGTTGATTGTCGATTCCTATGCCAAGTTCCGTGTGGCCGACACCGCGAAGTTCTACACCGCGACCAACGGTGAGGAAGCGCGAGCCAGCGCGCTGCTCGGGCAGCGAATCAACGACGGTTTGCGCAACCAGGTGGCGGTACGCACCATTCAGGAGGTGGTATCTGGCCAGCGTGACCAGCTGATGGAAGCGCTGACTGAAGAGCTGAGCGAAGTGGCACTGGAAGAATACGGCGTTGAGGTCCTGGACGTGCGGGTCAAGCAGATCGACCTGCCGCCGGATGTCTCCGAGTCCGTGTACCGCCGCATGAACGCCGAGCGGGAAAAAGAGGCCCGGGAGCACCGCGCACTGGGCCAGGAGCTCGCTGAGGGTATTCGCGCCGCGGCGGACCGCGAAGTCACGGTACTGGAGGCGAACGCCTACCGCGATGCGCAGCTGATCCGTGGTGAGGGTGACGCCCTGGCGACCAATATCTATGCCGAGGCCTTCAACAGCAATCCCGAGTTCTACTCGTTCACGCGCAGCCTGCGGGCGTATCGGGAGTCGTTCCAGAACAGCGGCGATATCATGCTGATTCAGCCAGACAGCGACTTCTTCCGCTATCTGAAGGATTCCGAAGGCAGTCAATAGGGGCAAAAAACGCAGGTGCCTTCAGTGGCGCCTGTGGTAGAATTCTGCAACCGTGGGATCCGGCGTTTTACCCACAAACGCTGGCCCCGCGGTTTTTTTATGAGCACGGCTTCAGGGGGATAATGTGGAATTCTGGCAGGTTCTGCCGGCGGCCCTGGCGCTGGTACTGATTATCGAGGGTGTCTTGCCCTTCCTGAGCCCCCGCACCTGGCGACAGATGGTGATCGGGGTGGCGCAGCAGCAGGACAAGGTCATCCGCAATGTCGGCCTGGGCAGCATGCTGCTCGGGGTGGCAATGCTGTATTGGGTGCACTAAAGGGCATTTATGACGACGGTGGATCGCTGGCAATTGCCCGACGGGGTAGAGGAAGTGCTGCCCCGGCAGGCGCGCATTGTCGAGCGCCTGAGGCGCGAGATTCTCGACCTTTACCAGCAGTGGGGCTACCAGCTGGTCATCCCCCCCCTGATGGAATTCACCGAGTCGCTGCTGATTGGCCTGGGACGTGATCTCGACTTGCTGACCTTCAAGATGACGGACCAGCTGAGTGGCCGTACCCTGGGCATTCGCGCCGACATCACGCCGCAGGTGGCGCGCATCGATGCGCACAGCCTCGCCGAAGCCGGTGTGACGCGCCTCTGCTATGCAGGGTCGACCCTGCATACCCGGCCCAAGTCGCTGCTCGCCTCGCGCTCGCCCATTCAACTGGGGGCGGAGCTTTACGGCGACGACAGCCTGGCGGGCGACGTGGAGATTATCCGGCTCATGCTTGCCACCCTGGGTGCCGCCGGCGTCACCCAGGTGACGCTGGACCTGGGCCACGTGGGTGTGTACGAAGCGGTGCTCGCGGCGGCGGCACTGACGGCGGAGCAGGAGGCGGAGGTGTTCGACGCCCTGCAGCGCAAGTCCCGCCCGGATCTGCTGCTGGCTCTTGCCGATGTCGCGGCCCCGGCCGCCGGGCTGATTCTCGGCCTGCTCGAGTTGCACGGCGATGCGGTGGTGCTAAATGCGGCGCGCGAACTGCTGGCGGAGGCAGCGCCGGACGCGCTGCATGCCGTGGCGGCGCTGGAGGCCGTGGCCGCCGCGATCGCGCGCAGTCACCCCGGCATTACCGTGTACTTTGACCTCGCAGAATTGCGTGGCTACCACTACCACACGGGCATGGTGTTTGCGGCCTACGCCCCCGGGCACGGCCAGGCGCTGGCAAATGGCGGTCGCTACAACGATGTCGGCAAGGTCTTCGGCCGCGCGCGACCGGCGACCGGCTTTGCTACCGACCTCAAGGCCCTGATGGCGCTGGTACCGGCAAGCGCAGATGAGCCGGGTGCCGTGAGTGCGCCGGACAACGACGATCCTGCACTGCTTGCGGCAGTGGCGGCATTGCGCAAGGGCGGTGAGATCGTCATTCGCTGTGCCGGCGAGCGCCCCGATCCGCGGTGTGACCGCGAACTGGTAAAAGCTGACGGTGAGTGGGCGCTGCGCCCGCTCGATTCCTGATCAATCAGACGAGTTGAATGTTCATGAGCAAGAATGTAGTGGTTCTCGGCACCCAGTGGGGCGATGAGGGCAAGGGCAAAATCGTCGACCTGCTGACCGATCGCGCCAGCGCCGTGGTGCGCTTCCAGGGTGGGCACAACGCGGGCCACACACTGGTCATCGACGGGCAGAAAACCGTATTGCACCTCATTCCCTCGGGTATTCTGCGCGCCAATGTGCAGTGCCTGATCGGCAATGGTGTGGTGCTGGCGCCGGACGCACTGCTCAGGGAGATTGGCACACTGGAGGAGAAAGGGGTGCCGGTGCGCGAGCGGCTGCGCATTTCACCCTCCTGTCCGCTGATCCTGCCCTATCACGTGGCGCTGGACGTGGCGCGTGAGGCGCGCCGTGGCGAGGGCAAGATCGGCACCACCGGGCGCGGCATCGGCCCCGCCTACGAGGACAAGGCGGCCCGCCGCGGCGTGCGCCTGGGTGATCTGAAAGACCCCCAGCGCTTTGCGGAGAAGCTGCGTGAGGTGATGGATTACCACAACTTCCAGTTGCAGCACTACTACAAGGTTGCGCCGCTGGACTACGACTCGGTGCTGGCGGAAACACTGGCGATGGCGCAGGAGTTGTTGCCCATGATTGCCGATGTAACCGCGATCCTCCACGAGTGCCGGAAAACCGACGCCAATATCATGTTTGAGGGCGCGCAGGGTTCGCTGCTGGATATCGACCACGGCACCTATCCCTTCGTGACCAGTTCCAACACGACGGCGGGCGGCACGGCGACCGGCTCCGGCTTTGGCCCGCTGTTCCTCGACTATGTGCTGGGCATTACCAAGGCCTACACCACCCGCGTCGGCTCCGGGCCGTTTCCCACCGAACTGTTCGATGCTACCGGCGCCCACCTCGCGGCACGCGGACACGAGTTCGGCGCCACCACGGGACGGCCTCGCCGCTGTGGCTGGTTCGACGCGGTCGCCCTGCGCAATGCCGTCAACATCAACTCGGTGTCCGGCCTGTGCCTGACCAAGCTCGATGTTCTCGACGGCCTGGAAACCATCCAGATTTGCGTAGGCTATGTGGATGCCAGCGGCAAGCCGGTGCCCAACCCGGTGGATTCCGACGATTACGACGGCCTGGTGCCCTTCTACGAGGAGGTGCCCGGCTGGAGCGAGTCCACAGTGGGTGCACGCACCCTGGATGAGCTGCCCAAGGCGGCTCGCGACTACATCCAGAAAATCGAGGATGTGGTCGGCGCTCCGATCGATATCATCTCGACCGGGCCAGACCGGGTAGAGACGATTGTGCTGCGCCACCCCTTCGACGCGGTCTGACCTCGCGCACTACAATCGCTGAGCTTTCCAGGCGCTGAACCCAACCCCGGTCCAGCGCCTGAAGGCGCGGTAGAAACTGTTCACCTCCAGATAGCCCAGCTCGTCGGCCAGACATTTACCGGGTAGCCGCGACGCACGCAGTGCCTGCTCGCAGCGGTACTGTCGTGCGCGGTCGAGCAGAAACTGGTAGTGGGTGTGATCCATGCGCAGCCGGCGTCGCAGCGTTGTGGCGCTCATCCCCAGCTGGCTGGCAACGGATTCGACCCGCAGCCGATAGAGATCTCCCTGCAGCAGAATCTGCAAGACCCGGTCGGTCGTGCGGTACTGGCTGTCGCGGCGCTGTGTGTGGTTCGACGTGGTGGTGTGTGCAACCCGGGTTGGGGCTGCGCTGTGCAGGTGTTGCATAACCGGAACCTCCCTGTTCTGGTGTCGTCATGAAGCAGGCAGCGCTTCTGCACCCCGTCCCTGGAGCTCGCGCTACACTGGAAAAGATAGCAGAGAAAATGTGCCTGTGCGTTGCGCACGTCGCTTCCGGACGAAAATGATGGGAAGGGTTCAGCGATCGGTGTTTGCCTGATTCCCCAGGGCATCGGGCAGCGGACAGTCCATGGCGGCGGCAATGGCGGCCAGCAGTTCCTGCTCCAGCGCGCTCACGCGGCCATCGGCGTTGGCGGCCTTGCGCATCGCCTTGAGGATTCTGGGTTTGAGCAGGGGATAGCAGTCCGCGAGTTCCCGCACGGCACGGGAGAAGGCGGCAAGTGAACAGTCTGCCTGTGGCAGCAGCGTCAACGCGGAGTCATCCAGCGCTTCCGCTGCCGTGCGGAAACAGAGCAGAGTGTCACCACTGCTGTTGTGGGCGAGCATCGACAGCACTACGCGCAGGTGCTCGCGCACCTTGCGCAGGCTGCGGTACCGCGCCGTTGCGGGCTTCACCTGGAAAAATTCGGGGTCTATGTAGTGGCGCAGCAGCTGGTACAGGCACCACTCCAGCAGTTCGGTGCGGCGGTCCGCGCGGATCAGCCCCAGCAGCAGGCGCTTGAACTGTCGGTATTGCCCGACGGACTGGCTTTTCAGGGCCGGCAGGCACAGTTCCAGCAGTGGCAGCCGCTGCCCCGCCGATAACGCTGCAACCCCGGGTGCCAGTGTGTGCGTCAGGTCCTCCAGACCCCGCACGCCGCTTTCCCTGAGCAGGGCATACTGCGTGGCCTGCACCGACGCATCGTCGCTGATCAGCAACGCGAGCATGAGCGCGCTGGCGCCGAGGGGTTCGTGGCTGTAGCGCAGGAACGCCTGCGGCAGGCCATGATGCGCGGGGAACTCAGCCTCGGCGCCGTCTCCGGCAAAATGCGCATCCGCAGCGTCGGGCGCCTCCAGCGGGCCGTTGCCGGCCTCCACCGCCGCCAGCGCTGCTGCCACCAGCGCTGCGCGTCCCACACCGACCTCGGCCGCAGCCGGATGGGGCTGGGCGTGTTCGTAGTGCTCCACCTTGCGTGTGATGTAGGCGCCATTCCAGCCCGGCTCCAGGCGCCGAATGCGGCTTGGCAGCGGCGGGTGGGTCGCGAACAGTTGCCACAGGCGGTGGCGGATCTGGCCGAAGAAAATGTGTGACAGTTCATCCGCCCGCGCCGTATGCACCAGGGAACCGGGCACGTAGCCGCCGATCACCTTCAGGGCGTCGGCAATGCCGCTGTTGTCGCGGGTGTACTGCACGGCGCAGGCGTCTGCCAGATACTCTTTCTGGCGGCTGATGGCCGCCTTGATAAAACCGGATGCGAGCCCTCCCAGCCAACCCAGAATCCACAGCCCCAGCCCCAGCAGGGGCAGGGCCGGGCCGCCGTTGCTGCGGTCCCGATCATTCCCGGTGCGATGGTGGCTGCTGGCACGCATCAGGATGTAGCCGACATCGCCGATGAAGGTAATACCTTTCAGCAGCGCTGCGAGGCGGATGTTGAGGCGCATGTCGCCGTTCAGGATGTGGCTGAACTCGTGCGCGATAACGCCCTGCAGTTCGTTGCGCCGCAGGTGGGTGATGGCGCCTCGCGTCACGCCGATGACGGCATCGGCCGGCGACAGTCCCGCGGCAAAGGCATTGATGCCGCGCTCCGCATTCATCACGAACACTGGCGGCACCGGCATACCTGCGGCCAGCGCGATTTCATCGACGATATTCAGGCAGCGGCGCTCGGCGCTGTCGCTGGTCTGGGGCAGTATCCGCGTGCCGCCCATGGCTTCGGCGACAACCTTGCCGCCGGCGGCGAGTTGCAGCCACTTGACCATTGCCACCAGGCCCACGGTGGCGGAAATACCCAGCCCGATCGTGCCGAAGCGCTCCCAGCTGAAATAGCGCAGAAAATCCCTGAAGCTGCCGCGGCTGCCCGCGTAGAGGTTGTAGTGGTCGCCCCACCAGAGAAAGCCGGCGACCAGGGCGTTGGTCAATACAATGAGTGCGGCAACGGCACACAGGAACAGCAGGGTGAGCAGGCGCGTGTTGCGGCGCGCCAGATCCTGCTGGGCGAAGAAGTCCATTGCAGCCCTTCAGGCGCCGGCTGCGATAACCCTAGAAGCTGACCTTCGGCGCTGCCTGGATTTGTGCAGAGTCGTCGAATTCCAGCAGCGTGGCATCCTGTGCGTGGCCAAAGGTGGACGCCACCGCTACCGGTGGGAAACTCTGGCGGTACGTGTTGTAGGCCATCACCGCGTCGTTGTAGCCCTGGCGGGCGAAAGCGACACGATTCTCGGTATTGGTCAGCTCCTCGGAAAGCTGCTGCATGTTCTCGCTGGCCTTGAGATCGGGGTAGGCTTCCATGGTGACGTTGAGTTTGCCGAGTGCACCCTGCAGCGCGTTTTCGGCGCTCGCCAGCCGGGTCATGTCGGCACCGCCGATGGCGTCCGGCCCCAGCGCCTTGAGCAGCGCGGCGGCGTCGTTGCGCGCTGCAGTCACCGCCTCCAGCGTCTCGCGTTCGTGGCTCATGTAGGCCCGTGCCGTTTCCACCAGGTTGGGTATCAGGTCGTAGCGCCGCTTCAGCTGCACTTCAATTTGTGCAAAGGCGTTCTGGTAGCGGTTTTTCAGGGCAACGAGGCGGTTGTAGATGCCGATGACATACATCACCAGGCCCAGCAGGACCAGCCAGAACACAATCGTAGAAACGTCCATGCAACACCCTCCCAGGCGGTAGTGGTAGCCCGATTCTACCCGAAAACGGCGCGGGTGCGAGGACCGCTCAGGCCAGTGCCACCTCGACGTCAATGCCGTTGACGGCGGCGTTGCCGGACAGGACGTCCAGGGCGAGGTCATCGGTGACGTCGTTGCAGCTGACCCCCGCATGCCTGGCCGCGGTGTGCAGGCGCACCCCGGGCCGGCCGTGGCCGTAGCCGTGCGGCAGGCTGACCACCCCGGGCATCACCCCGGTGCTGGCTTCCGCCGCGACGGTGACGCTGCCGGCTCGGGAGCTCAAGTGTACGCGGTCACCGTCGCTGATGCCGCGCGTCGCCATATCCTGTGGATGCATGAGCAGGGTGCAGCGCTCTTTGCCCTTCACCAGGCGGTGATAGTTGTGCATCCAGGAGTTGTTCGAGCGCACGTGCCGGCGCCCAATCAGACGCAGGGCGCCGCTGTCGCCTGCGCTGAACGCTGCGCGCAGCCGGTCGAGGTCCGCCAGCGCCTGTGGGGTGGCGCAGTCGATGGTTTTGTCCGCAGTCTGCAGCCGGTCCGGCAGTTGCGGCTGCAGGGCCCCGAGGTCGATACCCGAGGGATTCTCCCGCAGCTTGTCCAGGGTCAGTGCGTGTACACTGCCCTGGCGTTCACTGTAGGGCCCGATCTGCAGGCCCATGTCGATGATCTCGTGGGGCGCCGTCACCGGTTGCGCGGGCTGGCCCAGCAGCGCGGCGACCCGGTTGCCCAGCTCGGTGAATATCTCCCAGTCGTGCAGTGTGCCTTCCGGTTTTGCGAACACCGCTTCGTTGTACCGGGCCGTGTTGCGTATCGCGTTGATGTGGAACGCGAGATCGTAGTGGTCGTGTTCCAGCGGCGATGTCGGCGGCAGGATAATGTCCGCATGGCGCGTGGTTTCGTTGAGGTAGGGGTCCAGGCAGACCATGAACTCCAGTTGCGCCAGCGCCGCGTCCAGCTGGCGGCCGTTTGGTGTCGACAACACCGGATTTCCCGCCCCCACGAACAGCGCGCGGATCTGCCCCGTTCCGGGTGTGGTGATTTCCTCGGCCATGGCCGAGGCGGGCAGTTCACGGTCAAACTCCGGCAGCTGGCGCACGCGGCTGTGGTGCCGGGCAAAGCCGCCGGGGCCGATGCTGCTGACCTGGTCCACGGCGGGCAGTGTGAACAGCGAACCGCCCTCCCGGTCGAGGTTGCCGGTCAGGATGTTCAGCAGCTGTATCGCCCACTGGCACAGCGCGCCGTAGCGCTGTGTCGATACGCCCATGCGCCCGTAGCAGATGGCGGCCCCGGCCTGGGCGAACTCCTGCGCGATGCGACGGATTGTGCTCGCCTCGATGCCGGTGTGGGCGGCGGCGAACTCGGGCGTGAAGTCGGCAAGCGCCGCGGCCAGTTCCGACAAGCCGGTGGTGAACGCCCCCAGAGGGCCAGGCGCCACCAGATCGTCGGCAAACAGCGTATGCACCAGCGCCAGCAGGAACAAGGCGTCACTGCCGGGGCGTATGAAGAGGTGTTCACTGGCCAGCTCTGCCGTCTCGGTGTAGCGGGGGTCGACCACGACCAGCTTGCCGCCGCGCTTGCGCAGGGCCTTGATCCGCTTGCGCACATCGGGCACGGTCCAGATGCTACCGTTGGAGGCGATGGGGTTGGCGCCGAGCATGAGGAAGTACGCGCTGCGATCGATATCGGGAATCGGGAACAATGATTTGTGGCCGAACAGCCAGAGGCTGACCAGGTGATGTGGCAGCTGGTCGACGGACGTGGCGGAGAAGCGGTTGCGGGTGTGGAAATGGCGGAACAGGTTTTTCTGGTGCGTCATCATCCCGTAGTTGTGCACTGTGGGGTTGCCCAGGTAAACGCCCAGCGCATCCACGCCATCCCGTTGCGTAATCTCCACCAGCCGCTGCGCTGTGCTATCCAGCGCTTCCTCCCAGCTGATTTCGCGCCACCGGTCGGTGCCGCGTATGCGCTGCACTGGCCGGCGCAGGCGGTCCGGGTCGTTGTGAATGTCCTGCAGGGCTACCGCCTTGGGACAGATGTGGCCGCGACTCAAGGGGTCGGCCGGGTCGCCCTTGATCGACAGTATGCGATCCCCGTCAGTTTCAATCCGCAGCCCGCAGATAGCCTCACAGAGGTGGCAGGCGCGATGGTGCACGGTAGCCGGCATGGAGGGCACTCTCGTGTTATGGGTTTCCCCGGAGTGTAGCGGGTGCACGAATAAAGTGCACTCGCCGCGCTGTGCGCGAGTAGTCGGGTCAGCGCTTTTTGTGTAGTGTGGATGCAGGTTCCAATGCGGGTTGCCAGAACGATGAACGAAAGCTGGAAGTCGTATGCGTCGGGCAGTTTCTTCGACGAACTGATCACGCCCAAGGGGCAGCCGCGCGCTGCTGCGCGGGGTGTAGTGCGCTTGCTACAGAAACTGCCGGGGCAGGAAATGGCGGAACGCCGCGCTGCGGCGGAGCTCGCCATACGGGAAATGGGGATTTCCTTTACGGTCTATAACGAGGCCGGCAATATCGATCGCGCCTGGCCCTTCGACATCATTCCGCGGGTGATATCCGCGCGGCAGTGGCAGGCGGTCAGCGACGGTCTGCGCCAGCGTTCGCTCGCGCTCAATCACTTTATCCAGGATATCTACAACCAGCAGAAAATCCTCGCCGACGGCGTGGTGCCGGCGGATATCGTGCTGGAATCCAGCAATTTCAAACCGCAGTGCATGGGCATGTCGCCGCGCTTTGGCGTCTGGGCGCATATCTGTGGTTCCGATCTGGTGCGTGACGGTGATGGCCGTTTCCGCGTACTCGAGGATAACCTGCGGGTGCCCTCGGGGGTGTCCTATATGCTGGAGAACCGCGAGATCACCAAGCGGGTGCTGCCGGAGCTGTTCGAGAACTACAGTATCCTGCCGGTGGACGATTACCCCTCGCAGCTTTACCAGACACTGGCATCGCTGTCTCCCAGGGAACGCCGCCGCCCCTGTATCGTCGTGCTCACGCCGGGTATTTTCAACTCAGCCTATTTTGAGCACGCCTACCTGGCCCAGGGCATGGGGGCCGAACTGGTGGAGGGTCGCGACCTGATGGTCGCAGATGACAACTGCGTCTACATGCGCACCGTGGATGGTCCCGTGCGCGTGGATGTGATTTACCGGCGCATTGATGAAGACTTCATGGACCCCGAGGCGTTCCGGCCGGAGTCGCTGCTCGGTGTCCCCGGTTTGATGCGCGCCTGGAAGGCAGGCAATGTGGCCATCGCCAACGCACCGGGCAGCGGCGTGGCAGATGACAAGGTCATCTACGCGTTCGTGCCGGAAATGATTCGCTATTACCTCAAGCAGAAGCCGCTGCTCGCCAGCGTGCCCACCTGGCTGTGCATGCGCGAGAAAGATCGCGAGCATGTCCTCAAGAACCTCGATCAACTGGTGGTCAAACCGGCCAATGAATCAGGCGGCTACGGCATCATGGTCGGTCCGCACAGTACTGCCGCCGTGCGTCGCAAGTTTGCCCGCCTGATCGAGGAGAACCCGCGCAACTATGTGGCACAGCCGACCCTGGCCCTGTCGACCGCGCCCACCTACATCGACGAGGCGGTCGAGCCACGCCACCTGGACCTGCGCCCCTTTATCCTGCAGGGACGGGATACCTGGGTGACGCCGGGCGGACTGACACGGGTGGCCTTGACCAGGGGGTCACTGGTCGTGAACTCCTCGCAGGGCGGTGGCAGCAAGGATACCTGGATTGTGGAGGGCAAGGCATGACAATGCTTTCCAGTGTCGCCGAACGCCTGTACTGGATGGGGCGCTACCTGGAGCGTGCGGAGGACAGCGCTCGTCTGGTGGCAGCCTATAACCACCTCATCATGGACATTCCACGCGCAGCCGAGCTGGGCTGGGACGTGCTGGTGCGTATTCTCGATGCCGAGCCCGTTTTCTATCAGCAGTATCGGGTGGGTAATGAACAGAATGTCCTGCGCTTTCTCATGGCAGAAGAAGACAGCTGTGCCAGTATCCCCTTCGCTGTGCGCTGGGCGCGTGAAAACGTGCGCACCACGCGCGATGTGCTGCCTGAGGAAACCTGGGAGCAGATCAACGAGCTGCACCTGTATGTGACTGATGCGGCGGAAAAGTCTGTGGGTCGGCGTAATCGCCAGGCCTTCCTCGAGGAAGTGATCAGCCGCTGCCAGCGGGTGAACGGCATGCTGTCCTCCAGCCTGCCCCGAGACCATGCGCATCGCTTCCTGCGCCTGGGGCACCTGCTCGAACGCTCCGATATGACCACCCGCCTGATGGATGTGGGCACCGGGGAGATTCTCGGGCGGGCCGGTACCCATGAGGCCACGGACCCGCTGATCTGGACTTCCCTGTTGCAGGCCCTGTCGTCCTTCGGAGCCTACCGGCGAATGATAGGCCCGCTGGTGCAAGCGGAGGAGGTGGTGGAATTTGTGTTTCAGGAGCCGCTGTTGCCGCGTTCGGTGGCCTTCTGTCTCGCAGAAATCCGCGCCGAACTGAAGCCGCTGAAGAACCATGAGCGGGCTATGCGCACCCTGAACCGCGGGCGGCGAAAACTGGGCAAGCTGCAGCCGGAACAGATGTCCCGCGAGGCGCTGCATGCCTACATCGATGAGTTCCAGGCACTGCTGGCCGACCTCCACGACGCGATCACCGCGTCCTGGTTTCAGCCGGATACACCATGAAGCGGCTGGAGTGCAGCTGCGGCAGCCAGGTGTTTTTCGAGAGTCGGGACTGTGTGCACTGCGGCAGGGAGCTTGGGTTTGACCCTCTTGCGCTGGAAATGGTCTCACTCAGCGACGCGGGCGATGGCATTCTGCAGTCTGCCGCGGGGCGTCGTTACCGTATGTGCGCCAACGGCTCGGAATGGGATGTCTGCAACTGGCTCTGCGCTGAAGAGGACACTCACCCCCTGTGCTGGGGCTGCCAATTCAACCGTACCATTCCCGACCTTTCGCTGCCCGGCAACATCCAGCGCTGGTGGGTACTGGAACAGGGCAAGAAACGCCTCCTGTACACCCTGCGCAGTCTCGACCTGCCGTTGATCAATGGCTGGCAGGACGCCGAGAATGGCCTGCTACTGGACTTTATCGAGGATGGACGCAGCCGGGAGGAATACGCGGAGTCCTTTGTCAGCACGGGGTTCGCCGGCGGCGTGATTACCATCAATACCCTGGAGGCGGATGATGTTGCGCGGGTTGCGGTGCGGGAGCAGATGAACGAACCCTACCGCACGGTCCTCGGGCATATGCGCCACGAATCCGGTCATTACTACTGGGCGCGCCTGGCACGTGACGAGACCATTCGCAGCGGCTTTGCGCAGCTGTTCGGGGATGAAAAGATGGACTATCGCGAGGCGCTGGACCGCCACTACCGCGAGGGCCCGTCACCCGACTGGCGCAAGTACTACATCAGCGCCTACGCCAGTGTGCACCCGATGGAAGACTGGGCGGAAACCTGGGGACATTACCTGCACATCCAGGATGCGCTGGAGACGGCGGCGGCCTACGGCGTTATTCGCAAGGACGTGGCGAGTCTGGAGGTCGGTGAACGGATCGGACTCTGGCGAGACCTCAGCATCACCCTGAACGAACTTAACCGCAGCGTTGGCCGGGGGGACGCCTATCCCTTCGTCATCAACCACTTCGTCGAATCGAAACTGGCCTTTGTCGACACGGCGATTCGTCGCCTGCAGCAGCAGCCGGGGCAGCGCTAGCCAGCCCAGCGCTGTAGCAGGGGGTTCAGCGCCGTGGCCAGCAGGGGCGCCATGGAGACGGCATTGCTGGGGTGTTGAATGCAGTCTGTGCTCCACACGGTGCCGATGCCCGCGCTCTCCATCACGGCCAGGGCATCGCCGGCAAACAGGGCGTGAGTCACCGCGACATCCACAGAGCTGGCGCCCGCCTGTAGCAGCAGTCGCGCGGCGCCCGCCAGGGTGCGCCCGGAGCTGGCCACGTCATCCAGGAGGACCACCGCACGCCCCGCGACGGCAACGTCAGGCAGGGTGATAACCACATCGCGGTCACCGTGGCGCTGCTTGCTGCACACGGCGTGGTCCAGCTGGCGGACCGCCGCCGCGCTCTCCACCCACTGCCGCGACTCGGCATCGGGGCCAACCAGTAGCGGATGGTCGCGTTCACTCGCCACCCGTTCCGCCAGGCTGCCCGCAGCCGACAGGGCGATGGCGTCCTGCAAGGGAATGGCCTCATCCAGGCGGCTTATCCTGTGCAGGTGGGGATCGACCGTGATAACCGCGTCAAACAGCTCCGCAAGGAACTTGCCGACGATGGTCTGGCTGACCACTTCGCCCGGCTGGAAGGCAATGTCCTGGCGCATGTAGCCGAGATAGGGGGCAACCAGCACCAGCCGTGGCACGCCGGCGCGACGTGCATGGCGCGCCAGCAACAGCAGTTCCACCAGTTTCTCGTTGGGTCGATCCAGGCTGCGGTAGACCACCAGCGTCTGCGTGCCCGCGGGCAGGTCCAGCAGCAGCTTCAGTTCCTCGTCGGGAAAGCGGTGCCGGGCAACGGCAAGGGTGGGCAGTGCACAGGCGCTCGCGAGGCGCAATGCGGGCTCCCGCTCGTCCGCCAGATAGGTCAGCAGCGCGCTCATCAGAACTCCATGAATGCCGGGGTAATGTCAGCCGCCTGGCCCAGGGTGAAACCGCTGCTGCGCTCGCACAGCCTGCGGGCAAAGCCGAGCTCGGTCGGGTAGGCCGCGTAGACGGTATACAGCAGGTCGCCGGGCTGTACCGGGTCGCCGAGCTTGGCGCGCAGGTCGACCCCTGCGCCCTGTGCCCGCGGGGCACCGGCCTGCCGCGCAATGCGCGCCAGCTGCAGGTTGTCAATATTGACCACCGTGCCTGCAGTGTCGGCGCGAACCGCGTAGGTCAGTGGTGCCAGCGGCGGGTTGCCGAGATCAAATGGCTTGCTGCCCTGGGCCTCAATAATGTCCTGCATCTTGCGCAGGGCGCGCCCGGAATCCAGGATGTCCCGGGCGATAGCGAAGCCGTCGCCACCGCGCACATCGGGGTCGAATTCCAGCATGCGACCGGCCAGGCGCAGCGACTTCTGGCGCAGATCGGCGGGCGCCGCAGGGCTGTTCTCCAGCACCTGCATCACGTCCCGTGCTTCCAGGGCCGGGCCGATGCCGTTGCCAATGGGTTGTCGTCCGTCGGTGATCACGACTTCCAGCACCAGCCCCATGCGCTTGGCGACGTACTCGAACAGGCGGCGCAGCCGCTGTGCTTCGGGCATAGACGTGACTTTCGCGGTAGGGCCGACCGGGATATCCAGAACCAGGTGGGTGGAGCCGGCCGCGACCTTTTTGGACAGAATGGATGCCACCATCTGCCCCGGTGAGTCGATCGACAGGGGACGCTCAACGGCAATCAGTACATCGTCTGCCGGCGAGAGGTCACTGGTGCCGCCCCAGGCGAGGCAGCCGCGGTGGGTGCGCACGATACTGTTGAGCTGCTCGAATTGCAGCTCAACGCGCGCCAGTACCTCCATTGTGTCGGCGGTGCCGGCCGGAGAGGTGATGGCGCGGGATGAGGTCTTTGGGCACAGCATGCCGTGTGCGGCGACAATCGGCACGACCAGCATGGAGGTGCGGTTGCCCGGGATACCGCCGATGCAGTGCTTGTCCACCACCGGGTGCTCACCCCAGTTGAGGCGGCGCCCTACACGGCTCATGGCGTCGCTGAGGAAAAAAACCTCCTCGCGGTCGAGTTCCGCCTGGTTACAGGCGACGACGAAGGCGGTCAGTTCAATCTTCGAGTAACGGTGTTCGGCGATGTCGTTGACGATGGCGCGAAAATTCTCGCTGCTGAGGCGTTCGCCAGCAATCTTGCGGTGCAGGGCGGGTATCGAGGTCGGCGGTTCAGCCTGCGATACGCTTACCCGGTGGCCCTCTGGCAGGCCCAGCAAGGCGAAGGCGTCTTCCGAGAGGCCGAGCTCGCTGCAGCCGACGATGGTGTCGTCGTCGACGACGTTGACGCTGGCAAGGATACGCCGGCCGTCGTCGGACACCTCGACTTTCGCCAGTGCCTGGAAACCCTCGGCGCGGTACAGCTCGCAATCCCGATGCAGATAGGCGACGTTCTCCCGGTAGGTGTCTATGGCAACCCGCTTCAGCACCAGCGTGGATGCAGCGTCCGCCGCATGCAGGGCGTCCTGCTGGCTTTTGCCGCTACTGTGGCTCATGCCTCAGTCGTCCTCACCGATAACCTCGCCCAGGGAGGGCAGCTTGGCGAAGGCCTCGCGAATATTGTCGTCCCAGCTCTGGCGCAGCTTGGCCAGGTAGGGATGATGCTCCTCCAGCGCAAAGTAGCGCGCATGCGGTTTCAGGCTGTCGTTGCGGTAGAACAGGCACTCCAGAGGCGGCCCGACGGTGGCATTGGAACGTATGGTGGAGTCCATTGAGACCAGGGCACAGCGCATGGCGGTCTCATAGGGTGTGTCCGGGCGCACGATACGGTCGAGAATGGGCTTGCCGTATTTGGTTTCGCCAATCTGCAGGTAGGGGTAGAGCTCTGAGGCGGTGATGTAGTTGCCTTCGGGGTAGATCAGGTAGAGCGCCTGGGCGTGTCCCTTGATCTGGCCGCCGAGTATGAACGTGGCAGAGGCATCAAAGCTGGCGCCTGCGCCCGGCCCCGACGGCTTTTTGTGCCGAGCCTGTTCTGCGACATTCAGCTCTCCGATATAGTCCGCGACGTCGGCGACATAGCGCGCCTTGAGAATGTTGAATTCGGCATCCTCCTCCAGGTCCCGCTGGATATGCGCAATCACGGCCTGGCTGGTGGCCAGGTTGCCCGCCGTCATCAGCACCAGAGAGCGGTCGTAGGCCACTGAAAAGCGATGCATTTTGCTGTAGGTGCTGACCCGGTCGGGCCCGGCATTGGTGCGCGAGTCCGAGCAGAAGATCAGGCCGTCCTGGACGGCGATGGCGAGGCAATAGGTCATGGCAGCAGTGTCTTCGCTCCGGGGCCGTGTTGAGCGGGCAAGCATACTCATAGCGAGGCGGCAATGCCACAGTCCTGCTCAACCCCGGTGATCTGTGCATGGTATCGACCGCATCGCCCGCGTATCATTGGCTGCCTGTCGTTTCGGTGCAGTGGCGGTAGCGCGATACCGGCCCCTGCCCCCCTGATCACGGAAGTCGGTGACTATCATGTCTGGAAAAAAGGTGCTCTTCAGTCTGCGCATGTGGCTGATGCTGCTGGTCACCCTGCTGGTATTCGGCGGGCTGTTCGGCATGCAGTGGTTCGGCAACAAGAAGATGAACGAGTTCATGGACAACATGCCGGTGCAGCCCGCTACGGTCACTGCCATGGAGGCGGGCACGGCCCTGTGGCGTGACAGCGTGGAGAGCGTCGGCACGCTGGTGGCGATCCGCGGCGCCGAGTTGGCAACGGAAGTGCCCGGCACGGTGGAGACCATCCATTTCGAAAATGGCGCTGCGGTGAACGCCGGCGACGCCATCATCACGCTGAATTCGGCGCCGGATCGGGCGCAGCTGGCGGAGCTGCAGGCCGCGGCGGAGCTGGCCCGGCTGGAACTGGAGCGTGCCAGGCGGCTGGTGGCGCAGCGCAACATTTCCGAGTCGGAGCTGGACCAGCGCAGTAGTCTGCTGGAGCAGGCCCGCGCCCGTGTTGCGGCACAGCAGGCGCGGATCGAGCAGAAAACCCTGCGCGCGCCCTATGCGGGACGGCTGGGCATCCGTCAGTACAACGTGGGCGACTATGTGCAGGCGGGGGACACGGTGATTGCCCTGCAGGCATTGGACAGCCTGTATGTGAACTTCTCACTGCCCGAGCAATACAGCCAGCAGGTAGCGGCGGGGATGCCTGTGCAGGCCCGTCTGGAGGCGCTGGACGGTCGTATCTTCGAGGGCACTGTCACCGCCATTTCGCCGGTGGTGGACCCGAATACCCGGAACTTCACGCTGCAGGCGACCCTGCCCAACCCGGAGGAATTGCTCCGCCCCGGCATGTTCGCCCGCCTGGTGCTGCCAATCGGCATAGAGCTGGAGCGGGTTGTGGTGCCGCAGACGGCGATTGCCTACCGACCCTACGGGGACTCGGTGTACGTCATTACCGGGCAGGATGGTGCCTTGCGGGTATCGCAGCGCTTCGTCACCCTGGGGCCGGTGCGCGGCGATCTGGTGGCGGTCGAGGAGGGGCTGGATCCGGGTGAACGCGTCGCGACCAGCGGACTGCTGAAGCTGGATGGCGGGATGACGGTGAACGTTGACAACAGCTCCCCGCCAGCGGCGGAGCTCGACCCGCAACCGGATAACGGCTGACATGAAATTCACCGATATCTTCATCCACAAACCGGTACTGGCAACGGTGGTCAGCCTGTTCCTGCTGATTCTCGGCCTGCGTGCGGCGACCGAGCTCAACGTGCGGGAATACCCCATGATCGAGACGGCGGTGATCACGGTGAGTACGCCGTACATCGGCGCCGACGCGGAGCTGATCAAGGGTTTCATTACCACGCCGCTGGAACAGGAGATCGCCACAGCCGAGGGTATTGATTACCTGACGTCCTCCAGCACACGGGGGCTGAGCATCATCTCCGCCTATGTCAGCACCGAGGCCGATCCCGACGAGGTCCTCACCCAGGTGGTTACCAAGGTCAACAAGCTGCGCAACGAGCTGCCCCGCGAGGCCGAGGATCCGGTGCTCAACCTGGCGATCGGCGAGCAGGTGGGCAGCATGTACATCTCGTTCATCAGCGACCAGTTGCCCACCAATCGTGTAGCGGATTACGTGATCCGCGAGGTGCAGCCCAAGCTGTCGACCCTGCCCGGCGTGCTGCGCGCAAGCGCTAATTCCACCAGCGTGTTTGCCATGCGCATCTGGCTGGACCAGGAGCGCATGACGGCGCTCGGGATGACCGCCAGCGAAGTGCGCGCTGCCCTCGCCGCCAACAACGTGCTTTCGGCGGTGGGTGCCAGCAAGGGCAGCATGGTCGAGATCAACCTGAAGGCCGATACCGATCTGCGCTCGGTGCAGGGTTTCGAAGAGATGGTCTTGCGCGAGCAGGACGGCGCCATTGTGCGCCTCGGCGACATCGCAGAAGTCGAGCTCGGCAATGAGGGATACGGCTCCTCATCCATGTTTATCGACCAGGAAGCGGTGTTCATGCAGATCGACGTGGCGCCGGATGCCAATGCCCTGGAGGTGATTGCCCGGGTGCGGCAGGTCTACGCGGAGGACATCGCGCCACGACTGCCGGAAGGCATTGTTGGCAATATCAATTACGACGCCACCGTCTATATCCAGAACGCTATCGACGACGTGGAGGCCACCATCATCGAGGCGATGATTATCGTCATCCTGGTGATTTTCCTGTTCCTGGGCTCCCTGCGCTCGGTACTGATCCCGGCGGTGGCTGTGCCGCTGTCGCTGGTTGGCGGACTGTTCCTCATGCAGCTGATGGGCTTCAGTATCAACCTGCTGACGCTGCTGGCTATCGTGCTCGCCATCGGCATCGTGGTTGATGACGCCATCATTGTGCTGGAGAACATTCACCGGCACATTGAAGCGGGCATGGCACCCAAAGAGGCGGCGCTGCTGGGGGCCAGCGAGCTGGCCTGGCCCATCGTGGCGATGACCACCACCCTGATCGCGGTCTATATTCCCATCGGCTTTGTGGGCGGCCTGACCGGCACCCTGTTCACGGAGTTTGCCTTTACCCTGGCCGGTGCGGTGTTGATCTCCGGTGTCGTCGCCCTGACCCTGTCGCCGATGATGTGCGCGCGGCTGCTGAGAAGGGACGAAGGCGACAACAGCAACCGGCTGGAGCACTGGCTTGACCAGCGCTTTGAGGCGCTGCGCCGGGTCTACCAGCGTGATCTGGATCGCGTGCTCGACGACCGCGGCGGGGTTCTGCTGTTCGGCGCCATTATTATCGTCTCCTGCTATTTCCTCTTTGTGCGCTCGCCCTCGGAGCTGGCGCCGTCTGAGGATATCGGGCTGATCTTTTATCTCGCCGAGTCCGACCCGTATGTAACGCTGGACTACATCGAGCAGTACACGGCGGAAATTGGCCAGATCACCCGCAGCACACCGGAAATCGACGTCAACTTCCTGTTCAATGGCGTGAGCCCCGGTGGTGGTGGCGCCACCAACGGCGCCTTCGGCGGATTCATCTTCAAACCCTGGAGTGAGCGCGAGCGCAGCTCGGAGCAGGTTCTGCAGGAGAGCATTCTGCCGCGCACACAGCGCATTGCGGGCTTGCAGGTAAACGCCGTGAACCCGGCACCGCTGCCCTCCAGCGGCGTGCTGCCGGTGGAGTTCGTGCTCACGTCCACCCTGGATTTCAACATCATGTTCGAGGATGTACAGCGCGTGCTGCAACGCGCGCGTGAGACCGGCAAATTCATATTCATTGACCAGGATCTGCAGATCGACAAGCCCCAGCAGCGCCTGACGGTGGACCGTGACAAGGCCGCGCTGCTGGGCGTGGAGATGCAGCAGCTCAGCGCCGATCTGTCGGCACTGCTGTCGGGCGGCTATGTGAACCGCTTCACCATGAATGACCGGTCCTACAAGGTCATTCCGCAGGTACGGCGCGGGCAGCGCATGACGCCGCAGGACCTGGCGGGCTACTACACCCGTACGCGCAGCGGCGACCTGATCCCCATGAGTACACTGGTGCGGCTCGAGAGCGAAGTGGTGCCGCGCTCCCTGACCGGCTTTCAGCAGCTCAACGCGGTCACCCTGAACGGGATTCCGCGCCCCGGTATCGCCTTGGGTGACGCACTGGCGACGCTGGAACAGATCAGCCGCGAGGAGCTGAGCCGCGAATACAGTGTGGACTACGGTGGCCAGAGCAGGCAGTTCAAGACGGAGGGCAGTGCCCTGATCATGACCTTCTTTTTCGCCCTGCTGTTGATTTACCTGGTGCTGGCAGCGCAGTTTGAGTCCTTCCGCGACCCGATCATCATGCTGGTGACGGTTCCCATGTCGGTGTGCGGTGCCCTGCTGTGCCTGAATGTCCTCGCACTCTTCCAGGTCACCGGTGCCACGCTGAATATCTATACGCAGGTCGGTATCGTCACCCTGATCGGTGTGATCTCCAAGCACGGCATCCTGATTGTGGAGTTTGCCAATCGCCTGCAGGAAGAGGGCATGCAGAAGCGCGAAGCGATCGAGGAGGCCGCGTCAGTACGCCTGCGGCCCGTGTTGATGACCACCGCCGCGCTGGTCATTGCCATGGTCCCGCTGCTGCTGGCATCCGGCCCGGGTGCCTCTGCGCGCTTTTCCATGGGCCTGGTCATCGCCTCCGGCATGACGATCGGCACGCTGTTTACCCTGTATGTGCTGCCTGCGGTCTATCTGTATCTGGGGCGGGACCTGGCGGCAAGGTGATGGGCGTCGCCAGCATGTCGCGGTTGGCCTAGCGCTCGGCCGGGGTGTTCAAGAGCGCGAAATACTGTCGCAGCGCCTGCTCACCCAGTACCTGCCGTGTGCAGAGTTCGCGCAGGCAGTACACGGCGAGGTCCGGGCTGTCGAAGAACAGGTCGGCAAACAGCACCTGTCGCTTGAGCTGGTTGTCGCTGTAGTGCTGCAGCGCAATAGGGTTCTTGATGTAGACCGCGTCGGCTTCCAGAAGCTGGTTGAAGGGAATACGGAAGTTGTTGTTGCGGACGGTGGGGGATATTGACCAGCGTTTGATATCCATGAAGCGGTGGGGGAGGTAGCCGTTGGCACGCATCCAGTGGTCGATATCGCCAAAGGTGGGCTGACCCTCGTAGAGGCCGATGAAGGAGACTTCAAGCTGGATCGCCACGCACTCGCGCAGTTTTTCGCGACCGTGTTGCAGAACCCGCAGCTCGGAGCCCTGGATATCCATTTTCAGAAAGTCGATCCGTTCAATGGCATCGATGGCGTCCAGCCGCGTGGTGTGTACGGTCTCGGTTTGCAGCACCCGTCCGAAGTCATCAAAGCCGTTGAAGAAGCCCAGGGCTGCCGGTGAGGGTTTGAACAGCGATGTCATGCCCGATGCCGCGTCGCACACGTAGGCGGTGTGAGCCTCGCCATCGCCGACGTAGTGCTCCAGCACGGTTGCCTTGTCGCCATAGTGCGCCTGCAAGGCGGCAATCTGTCGCGGATCACCGTCGAAGCTGAACAGCTGCGCCTGTGCATACTCCCGGACCAGCGGGGCGTATACCGGCGTTTCAGCCAGCAGGGCGGCGCCGATGTCGGCAATATAAATGCCTGTGTCAAGCTCCAGAAGCCCGGAGAGTGTCGAGATGCGTGCTGCCACTGTTCCTGGATCTCCTGCGCAGAGGTCGGTTCGTTGTTGGAACAATCTTCAGGAACAGCTATCCTGTAGGAGTGTTTTTTGGGTCGTGTGGCACATGTTGCAGCGCAAAGCCGGATTATTCGTTGTGCTTTTGGTCCTGGTGACGTTCACCGGGCAGTTGGTGTCGGCTGCCTCTTCACCCTGCATCATGTTGAACACGGGTAGTGTGCCGGAGTCTGCCCATTTTGCAATGGGCATGAACCATGCGGGCCACATGGCGGCCTCTGGCGTTGTGGCAGACGAGCCGGCCTGCTGCGATGCGCTGCTGTGCTCCCTGTTGCATTGCCTGTCCTCCGGTGCGGCGCTGTTGGCCGCCCCGCTTGCGACGCGTCTGGCGTTTTCTTCCGTTCTCAACGCAGGTGACTCACTGTCCAGTGTTGTCGCCGAAGGCTCCTCCCTGTTTCGCCCACCCATTTTCCGCTGACACGGGGTTAGTGCGCCCGAAATTCGGGCCCACACCGGGTTAACGCGGGAGCACCCGACTCCCCTACCTAGAAATCTGCTGCTCTGCTGCTGTCCCTGGTCCGTTTGCCCAGTAATACGCCGCGGCATGCGGCGCCGTCCATAGCCTGCCCGATACCTTGCACGGACCGGCGGCGTGAACAACTGTGAGAACGTGGAGGAGACACCATGAATAGATTGCACAGGGCCTGGTGGAGCGTGCTCTGGCTCTGCTTGCCAGCGCTTGCCGAGTCGGCGCCAGCGGCGCTGGCGCTGGGGGATGCACTGCGGCTGGCGGTAGCTGCAGACCCCTGGCTGGTGGGCAGCCAGTACCGCGAGGAGGCCCTGCTCAGTGAGGCTACCGCCGCGGGCAGCCTGCCGGACCCGAAGCTGAACATCGCCGCTGGGAACCTGCCGCTGGACACCTTCGACGTCAACCAGGAGGCAATGACGCAGTTTACCGTGGGGGTGAGCCAGGCGTTCCCACGCGGCGACAGCCGGGCGCTGTCCCGACAGCAGAGAACGCAGCTGGCGGAGCAGGAACCCCTGCTGCGTGAGGAGCGCAGTGCCCAGGTGCAGCGGACGGTGACGCAGCTGTGGTTCACGGCCTATCTGGCACAGGAGACGATAGGGCTTGTCGAGCAGAGTCGAGGCCTGTTTGATCAACTGCTGGAGGCTGCCGGTACGCGCTATTCAGCCGCGCTGGGCAGCACACGGCAACAGGACCTGGTGCGGGCCCAGCTCGAGTTGACGCGGCTGGAGGACTGGCTGACGGGCCTGCAGCAGCGGCGCGACGCCGCCCAGCGACAGCTGGCTGAATGGATTGGCGCGGACGCCACCTTGCCGCTGGCTCCACCCCCGCGCGACAGCTCTTCCATCAGTGCAGCCGTGCTGCGGGCATCTTCGCAGCAGTACCGCGACTGGATTGTCCGCCATCCCGCGGTACGGGCGGTCGACAGACGTATCGACGCCGTCACGACCGAGGTTGAACTGGCTCGCCAGGGCTACCGGCCCGCCTGGGGTGTCAGCGCACAGTATGGTTACCGGGACGATGACCCGATGGGGCGCGACCGCGCCGACCTGTTCAGTGTCGGCGTCACTCTCGACCTGCCGCTGTTCACCGATGACCGTCAGGACCAACAGGTGAGTGCCACCCTGGCGCGCGTTGAGGCACTGCGCACTGAGCGTCAACTACTCGCGCGCCGGCTGCTGGCTGAACTGGAGACTGCGCTGGCACGCCTGCAGCGGGTTGACGAAAGAGCCGATCTGTACGCGACGCGCCTGTTGCCGCAGATGGCTGACCAGGCGGAGGCGGCGCTGGCCGCCTACAACAACGACGATGGAGATTTTGCCGAGGCAGTCCGCGCGCGCATCGCACAGCTCGATGCGCGCATGGCGTCGCTGGCCATTGCCGTGGAGCGACAGCAACTGATGGCAAGCATCCACTACCTGACGGTCGCCGCCGGATACGGGCATGCGCAAGCGCCCGCACAACAGATGGGAGAAACACAATGAATGTCACGATGAAACTGATCGCCGCGGCGACACTCGGTGTGATGGCTGGAGCTGCGGGCCTGCGCTGGTGGGGCGGCGAATCCGCGACATTGCAGGTAACCACTGACGACCCCGAGCCCCTGTACTGGGTAGCGCCCATGGACCCCAATTACCGTCGCGATGCGCCGGGCAAGTCACCGATGGGTATGGACCTGATTCCGGTGTACGCCGACACGAACGCGGATATGACGGCCGGCACGGTTCGCATCTCTCCCGAGGTGGTCAACAACCTGGGTGTGCGCACCGCGGACGTGGTCCTGGGGCGACTTCCCGCCGGGATCGAAACCGTGGGCTTTGTGCAGTTTGACGAAGACCGCCTGCAGCACGTGCACCCCCGTGTGGAAGGCTGGGTTGAGGCGCTGTTCGTGCACGCGTCCGGTGAGCCCGTGACGCAGGGGGAGGCGCTTTACACTCTGTATTCGCCCACGCTGGTCAATGCACAGGAGGAGTTGCTGCTGGCCTGGCGGCGCGACAATCCCGCCTTGATTGCCGCCGCAACGGAGCGCTTGCAGGCGCTACAGGTGCCCGCTGCGGCCATCCGTGCGCTGCGGGAAAGTGGCCGTGTCAGCCGTACCATCACGGTAGAGGCGCCCCGGAGCGGTGTCGTCGAGACGCTGCAGGTGCGCCAGGGTATGTATGTCAAACCGGGCATGGAGACCCTCTCGATTGCATCGCTGGAGCAGCTGTGGGTGATTGGTGAGGTGTTTGAGCGACAGGCCTCGCAGGTGCAACCGGGTGACACGGTGCGCATGCAGTTTGACCACCTGCCAGGCCGTGATTGGCAGGGCGAGATCGATTACGTATACCCCACCCTGAACCCGCGCACACGGACCCTGCAGGTGCGAGTGCGCGTCGCCAATCCGGATGGCGCACTGCGTCCCGGAATGTTCGCGCGCCTGCAGATTGCCAGTGATCCCGGAGAGCAGGCGCTGCTGGTCCCCCGGGAGGCGCTGATTCGTACGGGCGCCCAGACCCGCGTCGTGCTAGCGCTTGGGGACGGGCGCTTCAAATCGGTCGCCGTGACCCCCGGGCGCGTGGGCTCGGAGCAGGCGGAAATTCTTGACGGTGTGCAGGCGGGGGACCGCATTGTCACGTCGGCGCAGTTCCTGATCGATTCTGAATCCAGCAAGACGTCGGATTTCCGGCGCATGCAAGCTGCGCCGGATGACAGTCATGACATGCACGACCACAGCGGGCACAGCATGGGGCACACGCCATGATCGCCTCGATTATTCGCTGGTCGGTGTACAACCGCTTCTTCGTGTTGCTGTCGACCCTGGTGCTGGTGGCTGCCGGCGCCTGGTCACTGAGAAATACCCCGGTGGACGCCATTCCCGATCTCTCCGATGTTCAGGTCATCATCAAGACCCGGTATCCCGGACAGGCGCCCCAGGTGGTGCAGGACCAGGTGACCTACCCGCTGACCACCGCCATGCTCGCGGTGCCCGGTGCGGAAACCGTGCGCGGCTTCTCCTTCTTCGGTGACTCCTATGTGTACGTGATCTTTGATGAGGACACCGACCTCTACTGGGCCCGTTCGCGAGTGCTGGAATACCTGTCACAGGTGGCGCCCACGCTTCCGGACGGTGCCCGGCCGCAGCTTGGCCCGGATGCGACAGGCGTGGGCTGGGTGTATGTGTACGCGCTGGTTGACCGCAGTGGCCGGCACGATATCAGCGAGCTGCGCAGCCTGCAGGACTGGTTCCTGAAGTACGAGCTGCAGACCGTGCCGGGTGTCGCCGAGGTCGCCACCCTCGGCGGTATGGTCAAGCAGTACCAGGTGAGGGTGAGCCCAGAGAAGCTGCGCGCCTATGGCATACCCCTGTCGCTGGTACAGACGGCGATCCAGCGCGGCAATCAGGAAATCGGCGCATCGGTGGTGGAAATGGCCGAGGCGGAATACATGGTGCGTGCCACAGGGTATATCGCCAGCGTGGAGGATCTGGCCGAGATTCCGCTGGGCCTGGATGCCAACGGGACGCCGCTGCGTCTGCGGGATATCGCGGATATCCAGCTCGGCCCGCAGATGCGCCGCGGCATCGCCGAGCTGAATGGCGAGGGTGAAGTGGTCGGCGGCATTGTCGTCATGCGTTACGGCGAAAATGCGCGGCAGACAATTGAGCAGGTGAAGGCGCGCCTCGAGCAGTTACAGGCCGGGTTGCCGGAGGGTGTGGAGGTGGTCACCGTCTACGATCGCTCTGCACTGATCGAGCGCGCCGTGGACAACCTGTGGCGCAAACTGCTGGAGGAGTTTCTGGTGGTGGCGCTGGTATGCATGGCGTTCCTGTTCCATGTGCGCTCGTCGCTGGTGGCCATTATCAGCCTGCCGGTGGGCATTCTGGCGGCCTTCAGCGTGATGCACTGGCAGGGCCTGAACGCCAATATCATGTCGCTGGGCGGCATTGCCATCGCCATTGGCGCCATGATCGACGGCGCCATTGTCATGATCGAGAACATGCACAAGCACATGGAGCGCACCCCCCTCACCGAGCAGAATCGCTGGCGTATCGTCGCGGACTCTGCGGCGGAGGTCGGGCCGGCGTTGTTCTTCACCCTGCTGATTATCACGGTGAGCTTTTTGCCGGTGTTCACCCTGGAGGCCCAGGAGGGGCGCATGTTTGCGCCCCTGGCCTTCACCAAAACCTATGCCATGGCAGCGAGTGCCGCCCTCGCCATCACCCTGGTGCCGGTGCTGATGGGCTATTTCATTCGCGGCAAGGTGCTTGCGGAGGATCGCAACCCGATCAATCGCCTGCTCACGGCAGGCTACCTGCGTGTACTGCAGGTGGCGCTGCGGTATCCGGCAAGGACCCTGTGCCTGGCCGCGCTGGTGACAGCGGTGGGCTTCTGGCCCGCCGGCAAGATTGGCAGTGAGTTCATTCCCGATCTCGACGAGGGCGACCTGATGTACATGCCCACCACCTACCCCGGGCTGTCTATCGGCAAGGCTCGCGAGCTGTTGCAGCAGACCGACCGGCTGATTGCCACCGTGCCCGAGGTGAAGAGCGTGTTCGGCAAGATCGGTCGGGCGGAGACGGCCACCGACCCCGCCCCGCTCACCATGATCGAAACCTTTGTGCAGTTGCATCCGAAGTCGATGTGGCGCGAGGGGATGACCACGGACAAGCTGAAACAGGAACTCGACGCGCTGGTGAAGCTGCCCGGGCTCACCAATGCCTGGGTAATGCCGATCAAGACCCGCATCGACATGCTGGCAACCGGCATCAAGACGCCGGTGGGCATCAAGGTCGCCGGGCCGGACCTGCGGCAGATTGAGCGCATTGGCGAACGTCTGGAGCAGGTGCTGCAGGACGTGCCCGGTACAGCGTCGGTCTATTCGGAGCGCGTGGCCGGCGGGCGCTATATCAAGGTAGACATACAGCGGGCCAGCGCGGCGCGCTACGGCCTCAACATCGCCGATGTGCAGCAGGTAGTGGCCACGGCCATCGGTGGTGCCAACGTGACGCAAACCATCGAGGGTCTCGAGCGCTACCCGGTGAACCTGCGCTACCCCGAGGACTATCGCGACTCACCGGAGCAGCTGGCGCTGCTGCCGATCGTCACTCCGGGTGGCCAGCACATCGCGCTGGGGGACGTGGCGAAGGTGTACATCGAGGAGGGGCCGCCGGCGATCAAGAGCGAAAATGCTCGGCTCAACGGTTGGACCTTTGTGGACATCGAGGGCGTGGATGTGGGTAGCTATGTCGAGCGGGCGCGGGGTGTGGTTGCCGAGCGGGTTGAGCTGCCGCCGGGGTACTCGATCACCTGGTCCGGCCAATATGAGTACATGCTGCGCGCCAAGGCAAAACTCACCTATGTCGTGCCACTGACCCTGGGCATCATCGTGGTGCTGCTGTACCTGAACTTTCGCAGCGTGGCGGAGGTCGTGATGATTCTGGGCACGCTGCCGCTGGCGCTGGTGGGCAGCATCTGGCTCATGTATCTGCTGGGCTACAACTTTTCGGTGGCGGTCGGCGTTGGATTTATCGCCCTCGCCGGTGTGGCTGTGGAGATCGGCGTCATCATGCTGGTGTATCTCGACCAGGCCTGGCGCCGCCTGCTGCAGGACAGCGGCGGGCAGCCGACGTCGACACAGCTTGTTGAGGCGGTGCTCAGCGGCGCCGGGCGGCGTATTCGCCCGGTGATGATGACCTCGGCGACCATCATACTCGGCCTGCTGCCCATCATGTTGGGCAGCGGCACGGGCACGGAAATCATGCAGCGTATCGCAGCGCCGCTGGTGGGGGGCATGGCGAGTGCCGTGGTGCTGACGCTGTTGGTATTGCCGACGGTGTATCTGCTCTGGCGGCGCCGGGGCCTGCCGCACCGCGCTGAGGGCACAGGGGGCGAGTGAGGCGTGCAGCGTCTACACTGTTCAACAACGCAGCAAGCGAGAGGAGGTCGCTCATGACAAAACAGGCAACGCTATACCGCATGGAAACGGCGGAGCACATCTGTCCCTTCGGGCTGAAATCGCGGGACCTGCTCCGGCGCGAGGGCTTCGCGCTGGACGATCGCGTGCTCAGCTCGCGACAGGAAGCCGATATCTTCAAGCGCGAGCACGGCGTGGACACCACGCCCCAGGTGTTTATCGAGGGTGAGCAGATCGGGGGTTACGAGGCGCTGCGGGCGCACTTGGGCCTTGACCAGGAGGGCGATTCCGGCACCACCTACAAGCCCGTCATCGCCATCTTCGGGGCCTCCGCGCTGGCTGCCCTGGCGCTGGCCTGGAGCGGTGGCGCGCTGAACCTGTCGGCTGCGGTGTCGACGTTCATCGGCTTGAGCATGGTGGTGCTGGCGATCCAGAAACTGCAGGACCTTACGGCCTTTTCCAACCAGTTCGTGACCTACGACCTGCTCGCCATGCGCCACGTACGCTACGCCTATGTCTACCCCTTCGCGGAGGCCTACGCGGGTATCGGCATGCTGGCCGGCGCAGCGCCCTGGGCATTCGCACCGGTTGCGCTCTTTATCGGCTCTGTCGGGGCGGTCTCGGTGTTCAAGGCCGTGTATATCGACCGGCGTGAACTGAAGTGCGCCTGTGTGGGTGGCGACAGCCAGGTGCCGCTGGGGTTTGTTTCCCTCACTGAGAATCTGATCATGATTCTGGCGGGGGGCTGGATGCTCACAGCCGCCTAAGCCCTCGCAACCCGGTACCTGCCCGTGGCCCAGTTTCTTGAACCGATTCACACGCCGGGTTCGATTTCACCGCGGGAGCCTGTATACATCGACGACGTGCAGATTCGCGGTTTCTGGATCACCCACTACAACTTCTGGGCCGGTGTTTGCAACGATGCCGTGGTGGACCGTCAGCCAAACCTGGATGACCAGGGTTATGACACCGTGGGGCTATGTGAATGCAATCAAGCGGGATCGTCTGGCAACCTGAAGGCGATCAGGTAGTCACCACGCCCCATGGCGTCATTCAGACCGCCGACCGCGACGACCACGTACTGTTTGTCATCCGGCCCAATATAGCTCATGGGAGTAGATTGCGACCCTACGGGCAGTGCCCCCCGCCAGAGCTCTTCGCCGTCGACCGACGAAAATGCGCGCAGATAGTAGTCCTGCGTTCCCGAATAGAAGGTGAGGCCACTCGCGGTGGATATGGGGCCGCCCACCAGCGGCATGCCCACAGGCATTCGCCAACCGGTACGTATACCGAACGGCCCGGTTTCCTCAATAGTCCCCACCGGGCGCTGCCAGAGTATTGAGCGCTGGTTCAGGTCAATGGCGGTTATGGTGCCGTAGGGCGGCTCTTGGCAGGGTACACCGACAAACGAAAAGAAGTTGGAACGCATTGCCGCGAAGGGTGCGCCATCCTGCGGTGCAAGGCCGTCGTGTGGTCCAACCACCTCCACCCCGAGGCTGTCGGCAACTTCGCGTGGAAGCAGTTGTAGAAGGTGTGCAATGCGGGTGTCGTTGACGATCAACAGACCACGGGTCTCGTCTATCGTCCCCGTCCCCCAGTTCATGCCGCCGAAGTAGCCCGGCCAGATTAGCGTGCCCTGTTCCGACATGGGCGTGAAGTCGCCCTTGTAAAGGGCCTGACGGAAACGGATGCGGCAGTAGAGCTGGTCCAGCGGAGTGGCACCCCACATGCGCGCCTCAGTAAGCGCTTCAGCACCGATGACCGGCATCTCCACGGAATAGGGCTGAACCGGTGACATGAAGTCGGGTTCCACACCGCCATCGGTAGGCACGGGAATATCTTCAACTCTGGCGATCGGCGTGCCGTCGCGACGATCGAGCATGAAAATCTGCCCACGCTTGGTCAGTTGCACCAGGGCAGGAATCGTTCCTCCACGGCCGTCGTCTACGTCGTAGAGCATTGGTTGCGAGGCGAGATCATAGTCCCATATATCGCGGTAGGTCGTCTGGAAGCTCCACGCAACCTTGCCGGAGCGTACGTCGATCGCAACCACTGATGAGTTCCAGTCGTGTGCCGCGTTGATGCGCGCGCTGCCATAGAAATCCGGTTGTGCGTTCCCTGTGGGCAGGTAAACCAGCCCCAATGCCTCGTCGAACGCCGGGGTTGTCCACACGTTGGGCGTGCCGGGGGTATAGGTCGTTCCCTCTGGCGGCAGGGATTCAATGTCGGGATTGCCTATGTCCCAGGCCCAGACGACTTCACCGCTGCGCCCGTCGAATGCCCTCACGACGCCGGAGGGTTCATCCAGCGCCATGCCGTCCCAAACCCAGCCGCCGATGATGATCTGGTCGCCCATGACGGTGGGAGCAGCAGTCGGGAAGTAGTAGCCGGCTTTCACGTCACCCATGTTGCGAGTGAGGTCGACCGTGCCCCCGTTGCCAAAGCTTGTGCACAGTTCCCCGGTCTTTGCATCCAGTTGAATCAGGCGCGCATCGATGGAGCTCAGAACGATGCGGCGTGCACACGCACTTTCCCGGGTCGGTTCGGAGGCCGTCTCAGCAACGTTCAACGGAGTTGGTTCATAGTAGGTGACACCCCGGCAGCGCTGCCATAATGGTGAACTGGCTTGGGGGTCGAAGCGCCAGATTTGCGTGCCGCTAATCGCGTCAACCGCGCTGACGATATTGTTGGGTGAGCAGTGGTACACCAGGCCGTCAACGTAGAGTGGTGTGTTCTGGTCCTGTCCGGTGCCGGCGGGCGCATCGCCGTACTGAAAAGTCCAGGCGACCCCCAGTTGATGTACGTTTCCGGGTGTAATTTCACCGGCGGTGGTGAAGCGAGTTCCGCTGGGTGTTCGGCCATAGTGTTTCCAGTCTGTGCTTTTGTCCGCCGGAAGCGTCGACGCGTTCGCCACTGCTGCCGACGGCGCGTTGACAATGACGCCCTGTGGCGTCGCCATGGCCCAGAAAAAAGCGACTACGGTCAATGTCAGTGCGCCGGCTACGGCGAATGAGCTGCGCCCGCCGCGGCCGTCAAGCAGTGATGGAGCAACAATGGCCGCGAGCACCCCAAGCACCGACAGTGCAACGATGCGGGGGACCAGAGGCCAAACCTCTGTTCCTGCTTCCCACACAGCCCAGATACAGGTTCCAGCGTAGATTCCGGCAAACAGCCAGATGCCCGTGGGGCTTCCTCGCCAATACAGGAGTGCAGAACACAACAGTCCCGCACCTGCAATCGCGTAATACGGTGAACCTCCGAGACCGGCGAGCCATATGCCTGGCACGAGCATCAGCAGGCCGAAGGCCCCCAAAAGCGCCGCAAAAAGTTTGGTCATCCCGCCACCTCCATGATCGACGAATTTGTTTATTCTCAACTGCGCGCAGACGTCATTGTCATACAGGCGGCCACAACGGCGTGAACATAAGCGATAATTCACGGGGACGTGTGTCTGGTGCCGGTACGCGTACACGCCCCGGCGCTTGTCCGTCCTGGTTGTTACGTTGCCGAAAACCAGGTCGTATTCAACCCGGTTTTTCGCAAAGCTGCACAGTTTGGAGGTGGCATTTGCATCACTACGACCTTATTGTCCTGGGCACCGGTGGTGTGGGCAGCGCTGCGCTGTATCACGCCGCGCGGCGGGGGCTGCGATGTCTCGGGTTGGACCGTTTTCCGCCCGCACACGACCGCGGCAGTTCGCACGGCGAGTCGCGTATTATTCGTCAGTCGTATTTCGAGCACCCCAGCTATGTGCCCATGCTCAAGCGCAGCTATGCGTTGTGGGACCAGTTGGATCCCAGCTTGCTGGTGCGCAGTGGGGTGGTGTATTTCGGTCCGACCGGTGGCCAGATCATTGACGGCGTACTGGCGTCGGCGCGGCAACACGATCTGGGCGTGGATCTGCTTGCGGAGAATGCGTTGCCCCATTTCAGGGCGCCAGCCGGTTTTACAGCGCTCTTCGAAGCCGATGCAGGTTGGCTGCCGGTGGAACAGTGCGTGCTTGCCCATCTCGATCAGGCTGTTGCGGCGGGCGCCGAGCATCGCTGGGGAGAGGCCGTGGTTGACTGGCTGGCCGTTGACTCGGGGGTGGAGGTGGTCACCGAATGCGGTCGTTACAGTGCCGGTGCACTGGTCGTCGCCGGCGGGGCCTGGAGCGCCCGATTGCTGCAGTCACTCGCGCTGCCACTGACGGTGCATCGCAAGCATCTGCACTGGTTCCGCTGCGAAGACAGCCGCTATCAGAGCGGCTTCTTCTTCGACCTCCCGCAGGGCCAGTTCTATGGCTTCCCCGCAGCAGGCGGGCGTTTGAAGGTAGCCGAGCACACCGGCGGGGAGCCTGTGAGCGACCCCCTCAGCGCAAGCCGTGAGCCGAGCGCACTGGATAGCCAGCGGATCGAGGCGTTCGTTCGCGAGCATCTGCCCGGCGTCCTGGATGAGCGTCTGCATCATCAGACCTGCTTCTACACGCGCACGCCGGACGAACACTTTATCGTTGATCGTTACCCGGGCAGGCGCAATGTGGCGTTTGCCGCTGGCCTGTCGGGCCACGGCTTCAAGTTTGCGTCGGTATTGGGCGAAACGCTCGTGGACCTGGCAACCGGAGAGACCCCCGCTGCGGACTGCGCGTTTCTGGGATTGTCACGTTTCCAGCAGCCATAAATCGGGGCCGCGCGTGCACCTGAAGGGTGTCGGGCGGCGCGCTACTGCGGGGATGTTCTGAACCGTCGTGTTCGGGAAGATGGTGCCCAGGAGAGGACTTGAACCTCCACGCCCTTTCGAGCACTAGCACCTGAAGCTAGCGTGTCTACCAATTTCACCACCTGGGCATCGTGCAATCGCGGTGGATTACCCGAGGGCGCGCACTTTACTTTTCCGCAGCAGCTTTGTCAATCCTCGCGTATACTGTTGCCAATTAAAATTCAGACAACGTCAAAATACGACAGGAAGCCCCTTTACCTATGGCCAAAAAAGGCAAGATTGCCGACCCCCACGCCGAGCGCGAAGCCGCACGCTACGACAACCCCATCCCCAGCCGCGAAGTCATACTCGACCTGCTCACAGCAGCGGATAAACCGCTCAGCCATGCGCACATCGCCCGTGAACTCGACCTGCATGAAGAAGAGCAGGTGGAAGCCCTGCGCAAGCGGCTCCGCGCCATGGAGCGCGATGGACAGCTGATGGTCAATCGCCGCGGTGCCTACGGCCTGGTGGACAAGCTGAACCTGCTGCGCTGCCGTGTGCAGGGACACCGTGACGGCTATGGCTTTGCCGTGCCGCTGGACGAAGGCGATGACGTCTACCTCAGTTCCCGCCAGATGCAGTTTGTGTTCGATGGCGATGAAGTGCTGGTGGGCATTATCGGGCTGGATCGCCGCGGGCGCCCGGAAGGACGGGTGGTGGAGGTGTTGCATCGCGGCACCTCGCGCATTGTCGGCCGCTACGAAGAAGAGAGCGGTATCGGTTTTGTGGTGCCGGACAACAGCCGCGTCAATCATCGCATTCTGATTCCACCGAAGCTCAAGGGGGGTGCGAAGTCGGGTCAGATCGTGACCGCGGAGATTACCGACTACCCCACCCGCAACCTGGGTGCCAAGGGGCAGGTCGTCGAGGTACTCGGCGACCACCTGGACCCGGGGCTGGAAATCGATGTCGCCATCCGCTCCCACGGCATTCCCCACGAGTGGCCGGAGGCCGTGCTGCGTGAGGCGGGCTCACTGGAGGAGGAGCCACGGGAAGAGGACAAGAAGCATCGCGCCGATTTGCGCGACCTGGGCTTCGTCACCATCGACGGTGAAGATGCCCGCGACTTCGACGATGCGGTGTACTGCGAGAAGCGCTTGCGCGGCTGGCGCCTCTGGGTGGCCATTGCCGATGTATCGCATTATGTGCGCCCGGGGTCTGCACTGGACGAAGAGGCGGCCTTGCGCGGCAACTCGGTGTATTTCCCGGAGCAGGTGGTGCCCATGTTGCCGGAGGCGCTGTCCAACGGCCTGTGCTCGCTGAAGCCACAGGTCGACCGGCTCGCCATGGTGTGTGAAATGGAACTGAGCGGCGCCGGCAAACTGACCGGCTATCGCTTTTTCGAGGCGGTTATCCACTCGCAGGCGCGGCTCACCTACACCCAGGTCGGCGAAGCGCTGGAGGCCGGTAGCCACCCGCAGATCGACAAGGCGCGGCTCAAGGATCTGAAGCGCCTGCAGTCTCTGTACAAGGTGCTGCGCAAGGCGCGGGATGTGCGCGGGGCCATTGATTTCGAAACCACGGAGACCCGCATTCTGTTCAACGAGCAGCGCAAGATCGACGCCATTGTGCCGGTCGTGCGCAACGATGCCCACAAGCTGATCGAGGAGTGCATGCTCTGCGCCAACGTGGCGGCAGCCCGGTTTTACGAGGAACACAAGCTCCCGGTGCTGTACCGTGTGCATGAAGGCCCCACGCCGGAAAAACTGGAGAACCTGCGCGCCTTTCTCGGCGAACTGGGGCTGGAACTGCGCGGTGGTGAGAAGCCCACGCCGGCGCACTACGGTGAGTTGCTCGACGCAGTGCAGGGGCGCGATGACGTCAACGTGATCCAGACCATGCTGCTGCGCTCCCTGCGTCAGGCTGTCTACACGCCGGAGAACGAAGGCCACTTCGGCCTGCATTACCCCGCCTATGCGCACTTCACCTCACCCATACGGCGTTATGCCGACCTGCTGGTGCACCGGGGCATCCGCCATATTATCCGCTCCAAGGTGCGCACCAAAACCGTGCAGCGCCAGCGCGGTGCGCCGGAAATTGCGCGCGAGGCCATTTTCCCGTATACCGAGCGCGATATGGTCGCCCAGGGCCTGCACTGTTCCATGACCGAGCGGCGTGCGGACGATGCCACCCGTGATGTGGAATCCTGGCTCAAATGTGAGTTCCTGCAGGAGCATGTCGGCGACGAGTTCGATGGCGTCATTGCCGCAGTCACCTCGTTTGGGCTGTTTGTCGAACTGCAGCCGATCTATATAGAAGGCCTGGTGCATATCAGCGCGCTGCCCGGCGACTACTACAGTTTCGATGCCGCCAAGCAGCGACTGGTGGGAGAGCGCAGTGGTCGCAGCTATCGGCTTGGCGGCCGGGTGCGGGTGCAGGTGGCGCGGGTGGACCTCGATGACAAGAAGATTGATCTGGAACTGATCGACGCGCCCTCGGCCACCAAGAGCAAGGCCGGTAAATCGCGCAAGCGCAAGGGGGAGGCCACGACGCCGTCTGCCGGCGCGGCGCGCAAAAAAGCCGGTGATGCAAAGCCCAGGGCGGCTGCCAAGTCGAAGGCAGGCAGCGGCAAGGGTGCTGCCGATGGCAGCGCCAGGCCCGCGGGCAAATCCCGGCGCCGCAGGCGCTGATCAGCCATGCAGTATCTGTTCGGCATTCACGCCGTAGACGGTCTGCTGCGGCGCAAGCCCGAGTCAATCCGCGAGCTCGCGTTACAGCAGGGCCGCTCGGACAAGCGCATTGCCGCGCTGGAGACCCTGGCGCGCAACCAGGGGGTTGCTGTGGTGCGCGAACCCCGTGCGGTGCTGGATCAGCGGGTGGCTGGCCGTCACCAGGGCGCTGTCGCAACCCTCGCGCCGACGGCGGCCGAGACGGCGGGTGACAACCTGCTGGATGAAGTGGCGCTGCTGCAGCGGGTGGATGACAGTCCCCACCCCGTGCTCCTGCTGGTGCTGGACGGGGTGACAGACCCGCACAATCTGGGTGCCTGTCTGCGCAGCGCCGATGCCGCCGGGGTGGATGCGGTGATTGTGCCGAAGGACAAGTCCGCCGACCTCGGCCCGACGGTCAGCAAGGTGGCCTGCGGCGCCGCGGAAGTGGTGCCGTTTGCCCGCGTGACCAATATTGCCCGCACACTGGAGGCCCTGAAGGCGCGCGGTGTATGGATCTACGGTACCGCCGGAGAGGCGGAGGCCACGCTCTACGAAACGGACCTGCGGGGCTCCGTGGCCCTGGTCATGGGCGCCGAGGGCGATGGCATGCGCCGCCTGACCCGGGAGCTGTGCGATTACCTGATCAAGCTGCCGATGACGGGGACCGTGAGCAGCCTCAACGTCTCGGTGGCGACCGGTATCTGCCTGTTCGAGGTGGTGCGCCAGCGCCGCGGCGCGGGGGCTTCCTGAGCGCTTGCGGTAGGCAAACAATGTCTATACAATCCGCGGCCTGAATTTTGCCCGGCTGTTTTGGCAGCCGATTCTCCTTGCTACACCGCTGCGGCGGGTAGCATTAACCCGTAAGGAGCCACCATGCGTCATTACGAAGTTGTTTTTATGGTCCACCCGGACCAGTCCGAACAAGTGCCCGGCATGATCGAGCGCTACTCCAACACCATCCAGAAGGACGGCGGCAGTGTGCACCGTCTGGAAGACTGGGGCCGCCGCCAGTTGGCCTACCCTATCAACAAGATTCACAAGGCACACTACGTGCTGATGAATGTTGAAGCGTCCAACGAAGCGATGGAAGAACTCACTACGACATTCCGTTACAACGATGCCGTGCTGCGTAACCTGGTGATTCGCCGCGACGAAGCCATCACTGATGAGTCATTCATCATGAAGGCCGAAAAGGAAAGCCGCGAGCGCAAAACCCGTTACGAAGAGCGCCAGTCAGCTGATGCCGAGCGCAGTGCGCGCAGCAGCAGCGATGATTCGGCTGACAAGGGCGATGACGAGTCCGGCGAATAAGCTGACTGTCACGTTGTAACGACTAGCATAGTTTACGAGGAGTAGCACCATGGCACGTTTTTTCCGTCGCCGTAAGTTCTGTCGCTTCACTGCCGAAGGCACGAAGGAAATCGACTACAAGGATCTGGAAACCCTGAAGGCGTACATTTCCGAAACCGGCAAGATTGTTCCCAGCCGCATTACGGGCACCAAGGCCCGGTACCAGCGTCAGCTGTCTACCGCCGTCAAGCGTGCGCGTTTTCTGGCGCTGTTGCCCTATTCGGATTCCCACAAGTAAGGAAGTCCCCAGGGTGATGACCGCCAGCGGTCATCCGGTCACGGGAGGCCCAGATTGAAAGGCCTGGCCAGTTTCATCATGCGCGGCCGCCTGCAGGCATTGCTGGTGGCCGTTGCCGGTTCCGGCAGCCTGCTGTTTTGCTGGATCAGCGCCGCAGCCATTGCGCTGGTGGCGCTGCGCCGCGGGCCGGGGCAGGGTCTCTGGCTGCTGTTGTGGGCGGTATTGCCGGCAGCCGTATTGATGGTGGTGTTCGGCGACAGCGGCCCGTTTGCCCTCTTGCTGGGTACCACGGCCCTGGCGCTGGTGCTGCGGGTCACCGTAAGTTTGCCGCTGGCACTGCTGGCCAGTGTGCCGGTGGGGCTGCTGACAGGGCTGGCTATCGCGGTGTTTGGCGGCGAGTTGCTGGCGCAGATGTTGGTCTTCTTCGACCAGTTTCTGGCGGGACTGGAGCAGCAGATGGCGGCGGAAAGCGCAGCTGTCACCCTGCCACGGCCCACAGCAACGCAGGTGGCCGGTATGCTGGGTGCGGCGAATGCCATGCTCAGCGTGTTGTGCCTGCTGCTGGCTCGCTGGTGGCAGGCGGCCCTGTATAACCCGGGCGGCTTTGGCAGCGAGTTCCGTGCGCTGTACTACCCACCGGTGGTCAGTACACTGCTGGTGGTTGTGGCCGCAGCCCTGGTCGCCCTGGGTGCCGAGTTTCGGCCCTGGGCAGCGGTGTGCGCGGTACCGCTGACGGCCGCTGGCCTGGCCTTGGCGCATGCGCGGGTCGCCGAGCGGGGGCGAGGTGGCGGCTTGCTTACTGCGTTATATGTGGGCTGGCTGTTGGTCGATCTGGTCAAGCTGATGGTGGTGCTGTTGGCGGTGGTAGACAGCTGGTGGGGGTTCCGCCAGCGCTGGGCGGCAGCAGCGGCCGGAAAAGAGGTGAGTCGGCGCGACGAAGACGATCGCGATAACCGGCACTGAGTATTTACACGTAAGGGGGCCTGGCTCCCGAAAAGAGGAAGTCAAAATGGAAGTCATTCTGCTGGAAAACATCGGCAACCTGGGTGGCCTGGGGGACAAGGTAGATGTGAAGGCCGGCTATGGCCGCAACTACCTGGTACCCCAGGGCAAGGCCGTGCCTGCAACGCGCAGCAATATCGCCGAGTTCGAAGCCCGTCGCGCGGAACTCGAAGCCGCCGCTGCAGCAGCACTGGCCGCGGCCGAGCAGCGCGCAGAGGCGATCAACGCCCTGCAGCCGGTCACCATTGGCGCCAACGCGGGTGAGGAAGGCAAGCTGTTCGGTTCGGTCGGCACCCGTGACATCGCCGAGGCCGTCACAGCAGCCGGCTGCGACATCGACAAGTCCGAAGTGCGTCTGCCCCAGGGCCCGCTGCGTGAGCTGGGCGAGTTCGAGGTGGATATCCAGGTGCACGGTGACGTCACCGCCACCGTTGTCATCGCGGTTGTCGCCGAGTAAGCAGCCAGCGGGCTCGGCTCCGGCCGGGGCGTATCCCGCCGTAACGCCGCGCACGGGCTGATGCGTGCCGGGAGCATGTGTGCCCGGGCTGCCCGTCGCGGACGACGCGCCCCGGACTGCGCGTCCCGGACTGCGCGTCCCGTACGAAACCCGGGGGCACGGTTTACCTTGCGGGTAAAAATCCGCTAATCTGTGCGGCCGCGTTGGCCGCAGTCCCTTGTTATGTCCAAGCCCGACTATCCCGAGATGATCGCCGAACCGCCCTTTGCCGGCGGTGGGCGCAGTTTCGACAGGGACGTCGCGCGCATCAAGATGCAGCCCCACTCCATCGAGGCCGAGCAGTCCGTGCTGGGCGGCTTGCTGTTGTCCGCCGATGGTTGGGATGCTGTGGCGGAAACGGTCACCGCGGAGGACTTTTACCGCCCCGACCACCGTCTCATCTTTCGCCAGATCGCGCGCCTTGCCGAGGTGACCCAGCCCATCGACGTCATCACGGTGGCCGACCGGCTCACCGCCAACGGCGAACTGGAGGCTGCGGGAGGGCTCGCCTACCTCGCCGAACTGGCCAGCAATACGCCGAGTGCCTCCAATATTCGCGCCTACGCAGAGGTGGTCAACGAGCGCGCCAGCCTGCGCAAATTGATCGAGGCGGCGCAGACCATTGCCGAGAGCGGCTTCAGCCCCGAGGGCCGCACCTCCGATGAGCTGATCGACGAGGCCGAGCGGTTGATCATGCAAATCTCGGAGCAGGGCCCGAAAGCCGGCGGCCCCCGGGACGTGAACCCCTTGCTGCAATCGGCCCTGGCGCGCATTGAAGAACTGTTCCACTCCGGCGGCGATATCACCGGCCTGGACACCGGATTTATCGAGCTCAACCGCAAAACCTCCGGCCTGCAGCCGTCGGACCTGGTGATCGTTGCAGGCCGTCCCTCCATGGGTAAGACCAGTTTTGCCATGAACCTGGTGGAGAACGCCGTACTCGGCCAGTCCAGGCCGGTTCTGGTGTTCAGTATGGAAATGCCTGCCGAGCAGCTGATCATCCGCATGCTGTCGTCTATCGGTCGTATCGACCAGACGCGCATTCGCACCGGCAAGCTCGAGCAGGAGGACTGGCCCAAGCTCAGCGGCGCGGTATCGAAACTGAAGGATGTGCCGCTGTTTATCGATGACACGCCGGCGCTGACGCCCACCGAATTGCGCAGCCGCGCCCGCCGGATCGCCCGCGAACACGGCCAGATCGGGATGATCATGGTGGACTATATTCAGCTGATGCAGGTGGCCGGGTCCTCCGAGGGGCGTACCGCGGAGATTTCCGAGATTTCCCGCAGCCTGAAGGCCATCGCCAAGGAGTTTGCCTGCCCCATGGTCGCGCTGTCACAGCTAAACCGCTCCCTGGAGCAGCGTCCGAACAAACGCCCGGTGAACTCTGACCTGCGGGAATCGGGCGCGATTGAGCAGGACGCCGACGTCATCATGTTCATCTACCGGGACGAGGTGTACAACGAGGACTCCCCGGACAAAGGCACGGCTGAGATCATCATCGGCAAGCAGCGGAACGGCCCCATTGGCACCTGCCGGCTCGCCTTCATCGGCCAATTCACCCGTTTCGAGAATCTCGCGCGCGGGCATTACGACGAGGAATAGCCCCGTCACACGGGTCCTCGTGCACGCTGCCGGCTCAGGCCCTTGGTGTCGCCCGCTCGATAATGGCTGCACAGTCCAGGCCACGGGGCAGCGCCCCGACGTTGTGCTGGCCTTCAGCGCCCAGGCGGGAGCTGCAGAAAGCCTCCGCTACCCCGGTCGGCGCATGTTGCAGTAACAGCGCGGCCTGTAGCGCCCGTGCCATGCGGTCCACGATGTCCCGCGCGCGGTACTCAAAATCCTCGGGCGCGCTGAGATCCTGCTGCAGGCGCTGCATGTCGCGATCCAGCGCGGGGTGCGCGCCGCGGGCCGCGCCCAGTTCATCGAGAAACACCTCGACCACGCGGGGTGACTTCTGCAAGGCGCGCAGCACGTCCAGGCACTGCACATTGCCACTGCCTTCCCAGATCGCGTTCACGGGCGCTTCGCGATACAGCCTGGGCATCATGCTGTCTTCCATGACACCGCTGCCGCCAATGCACTCCATCGCTTCATAGGCGTGGTTGGGGGCCCGCTTGCACACCCAGTACTTGCCAACGGCGACGCCCAGGCGCATGAACAGGGCTTCGCGCTCATCTGCAGCGTTGTCCAGTGCCCGCGCCATGCGCATGCCGGTCACCAGGGCGGCCTCGCTCTCGATGGCGAGGTCGGCCAGCACATTCTGCATCAGGGGCTGTTCGTTCAACACGCGACCGAATGCCTGGCGGATGCTGCAGTGGTGCAGCGCCTGCGATGCAGCCATGCGCATGCCGGCGGCAGAGCCAATCATGCAGTCAAAGCGGGTCAGACTGACCATCTCCACAATGGTGCGCACGCCGCGCCCCTCTTCGCCGAGCAGCCAGCCAAGTGCCCCGCGCAGCTCAATCTCGCTGGACGCATTGGAGGCGTTGCTGAGCTTCTTCTTCAGACGCAGCACCTGCAGGGGATTCTTGCTGCCATCCGGGCGCCAGCGCGGTACCAGGAAGCAGCTGGGGCCGGCTTCGGTTTGCGCCAGTACCAGGAAGGCGTCGCACATGGGAGCCGACAGGAAAAACTTGTGACCGACCAGTTCGTAGGCTTCCCCCATACCGCGCGCGCCCAGCGGGTGCGCGCGGGTGCTGTTGCTGCGCACGTCCGAGCCCCCCTGCTTCTCGGTCATGCCCATGCCGATGGTGACCGCGCGCTTCTCGACGTCAGGCACGTTGCGCGGGTCGTATTCCCGAGCCGTGATCTTCGGCTCCCAGAGCGCCGCAATGGCCGGGGTTGTGCGGATTGAGGGAATACAGGCGAAGGTCATGGTAATGGGGCAGCCATGGCCGGCCTCCACCTGGCTGTGCAGGTAGGTGTGTGCGGCGCGGGCGACATGCGCACCGGCGCGCGGTTCCGTCCAGGGGGAGGCGTGCAGCCCGTGGCGGATCGCGGTGTCCATGAGGCGGTGGTAGGCCGGGTGGTAGCTGACCAGGTCTACGCGGTTGCCGAAACGGTCGTGGGTGTCGAACTCCGGGGTGTACTTGTTGGCGGCGAAGCCGAGTTGCAGGTACTCCGCCCTACCGACAGCGTGGCCGAAGGTGCTGAGGCTCTCCCCGGCCCAGGCTGCGCCCTCGCGAGCCACCGCCTCCTGCAGCGCCTTGTCCTCGGTGTAAAGGTTGTAGTCCTGCAGCTCCCGCGATACGTTTTCGACGGTGTGGGTATCGGCGAGCGCCGAGGCGCGTTCGGCGGTATTTTGCAAGGCGGTCATGGCGGGCTCCGGTGTGCGCTTTTCCGGCCCCCGTTATATCAGTCCGCGAGGGCCTCTGCCAGTCGCGCGGCCTGCGCCTCCAGCGCCCGACGGGCGGGCGTGTCGCGCTGGCCGGCCAGTTGCTCGCTGGCCGCGGCGAGGAGCGCGCGGGCTTCCGCCTGGCTGTTGGCCTGCAACATCAGGTCCACCCGCTCCAGTTTCCAGCGTGCGCTGTCACGCAAGGGTATCCTCAGAGTTTCCTGCCGGGCAAGGGCTGCCTGCAGCCTACCGGCGCCGAGTTCCAGTGCGATTGCCTCACGCTGCAGCTGCGGTACCAGCCCTAGTTGCTCCAGGCCCTGGTCGAGCACGGCGAGCGCATCGTCGGACGACCGGATGCCTCCAGCATCGTGGCGGCGGAGACGAACAGCCCGGGGCTGGGCCGGGCCTGCAGCCTGAAGTGGGTTTGCAGGTCCGCCAGTGCGCGCTCGTGATCGCCGGCATCGCGGGCGATCAGGGCTCGGTGGCGAAAGCCTTCCGGGTCATCCGGGAAGGCCGCGATGTGGCGATTTGCCAGAGCCATGGCCTGCTCCAGGTCACCCTTGCCGTAGAGCATGATGCTCTCGGGCAGGTCCGCGTACTGCGCCGGGCCCAGCTCCCGTGCCCGGGCAAAGTCCGCCTGGGCCTCGGCAAAATGGCCGATTTCCCCGTACACCTTGCCCCGCTGCAGATACAGCGCCTGGTTCCCGGGGGCCTTGGCGAGGGCCTGTTCGATCGCCCTCAGCTGGTCCTCATGGCCGGGATGCGCCACCACAGGCGCAGCGCCTGCCGGCGCCAGGCACAGTAGCAGCATTAGCAACAGGGGGCGCGACATTATTGTAGTGCTCTTGGGTAACCGGGCCGCGGCACTGGGCCGCGGCCACACGGGGGTCAGCGGGTTATGGTGAACTGATCCAGCACCTGGCCGTTGACGTCGATAAAGGAGTGGGTCAGGGCCGTGTCGCTGGCGTCGATGATGGCAGAGCCGAGCACCGGCAGGCCGCGGCGTGGCGGTTCCTCGGTATCCGCAGGCTGCTCGATGTGCGCCGGGTGACGCAGCCACTCGTCCGCAGCAGTCAGGCTGCCGGCGTCCTTGTCTGCCTTGCCGGAGTTGCCCACGACGCTGTAGATCACCCGGTCGTCAACACCGCCGCTGGTCGGGCTGAGCTGGGCGTAGGGCAGATCACCGCGGCCCGTCGCGGGCTTTGCCGGATCTCCGTCCAGCAGTTCGGCATGCTCTGCCGTGGAGAATGTGTCCGAGGTGCCGGTGTGGCTGGTGATGTAGTAGCTGCGCTCGTAGGAGTGTGAGTGGCCGTTGTACACCAGATCGACGCCGTAGGCGTCAAAGATCGGCACGAACTGTTCGCGCATGTCCCGCTGCGGGCGGTCGAAGCCATTGACCTTTTCCACGTCGTCCGAGTCGTGGTTGGCGCCCTTGGAATAGGGCGGGTGGTGGAAGATCACCACCGTCCAGTCCAGGTCGTTGCTGCTCAGGTCGTCAATCAGCCACTCGCGCATGGTCGCCAGCTGCTCAGGGTCCCGTGCCGAGAGCTGTGAATCCAGGCTCACCACATGCACGTTGCCGTGATCGAAGGAATAGTACTGCTCGGTACCGCTGGCAACGCCGCCCGCCTCACCCTCGGCGGGCAGGGAGAAGATGTCCAGATATGGCATGCGCCCCGGCTCGTCATCGGCTTTGGCCTGGTAGGAGTCCGGGTCTGCGCTGGTGCCCAGCCCGGGTAGGCCCAGGGTCGGGGAGAGAAAGCCCAGGCCCATTTCGTGGTTGCCGATGGTCGGCCACAGGGAGACCGATTTCAACAGGTCGGGGTAGGTCTCGAACACTGCCTGCTGGTAATTGAAGTCGCTGCCCACGTTGTAGGCGTTGTCACCGAGCATCAGGAACAGGTCAATGGCCTTGCCGTCAGCTTCGATGAAGGCCTCCATGCCCGCCAGCACCTCGGCGGCCTCGCCCTCGTGTTCTTCGCGCTCGTCATCGCCGCCGGTGCCTGAATCGCCGATCACCCACAGGCGCGTCTTGCCACCGGCCGCCGCATCGCCCCGTGCGGGCGCCGTGGTGAACTGCTGTCCGGCGGGTGCGGTGGGCGCGCCGCCCACGGAGTAGTAGTAGGTGGTGCCCGCCTCCAGGCCATCGATACGGACTTCCTTGTGGTCGCCCTCTGTGTCCTCGGCGGCAAAGCGCATCGCCAGACCGTCGGCGCTGCTGCCGATGCAGGCGGCGGTGGCTTCCCCGCGCCACTTGATGATCACGCTGCTGCTGGTCAGCTGCTGCAGGAACAGGCGCGAGGATTCGGTTTCCGTGCCGTCACAGGGGTTGGGCGGCGGCAGCACCTCTGCCACCTGGTCACTGCCGTCGCTGCAGCCCGCGAGCAGTGCCGTCACGGCGACTGCCAGTATCGTCTTGTTGTGCTGGGTCATGTTGGGTGTCCGTTCTTATTGTTGAGAGTAAGTGCACAGGAATACGCCGCAAAAATAACAGTTGCCTCCAGGCTCGGCAACACATCGCTGCCGCGCGCGCCCGCTCAGAGCTGCGTTTCGCGACGCAGCCTGGCGAGTGCCTCCAGCTGTTGTTCGGCTGACAGCGGCGCCGGCTCGTGCTGCTCCAGTGCCGCCTCGCGGGGTATGGTCAGCGTTTCACCGCGCAGGGCACGCGTGCACCAGGCCTGGTAGTGCTTGCGAAACACCGGCCAGGTCAGGCGTTCCGGGTTGTTGGCGAGAAAGAACCAGTCGCTGTCCCGGCCGGCGAGGTAGACCGCCGTGTGACTCCAGCGCTGCGCCGAACGGGGGCTCCGGGCATCACAGGCCTCGCGATAGGCCGTGTAGGCATCGGGCAGACCGAGGCTGGCGATACTCTCCTGGCAGCACTCCAGCATGCGATGCAGCGTGGGCAGGTACTCACTGTTCTCGATGGCGTGGCGGGCGCCGCGCAGGATTTGCTCAACCGGATAGTCCGCAAGGGATTCCAGCCACAGTTTCTTGATCTGCTTGAGCTGTTCGGCGTCGGGGTAGGCCGCGTAATACTGGTTGTGGTAGTTCAGCCGGAACAGGGCAAAAACCTGGTTGATGGCTTCGACATGGGCATCGCTGGCGGGCCGACGGCGGGCATCAGTCGGCCCAGGAGGTGTCGTTGAGGTCGTCTGCGAGGCTTCGATCCCGCGTGCGACCCGTTCGAGAAGATCCTTGCTGTCCGTCATGGCTGTGTCCTGCCTGGTCAATGCGGTGCTGTTTTGCCCAATGGAATTTCACGTGCTGCAGGAACTTGCTGTTCCAGGATGTGTGGGCCTGGTTGCTGTCGCGCCAGTAGACGATGAATTCCGGCAGCAGCCCCCGGGCGAAGTCCTCATCGATGTGGGACAGGCGCAGGATATCAAAAACATCGTCATCGGGCTGCCAGTCCTCGGTGATGCGCCGTGGCTCTGTGCTGTGGCGCATGCTGGAGGTGTACTTGGCCCACTGTATGCGGATGTGCTGGATGAATTTTGAGTTCAGTTCTTTCGGGGCATCGCCGCGTTCACGCCAGTAGAGGATGAACTCCGGGGTGGCTTCACGAATGAAGTCGCGGTCGATGCCGCTGCGCAGCATGATCTCCAGGGCGTCCCGGCTGGGTTGCCAGTGATTGTCCAGCGGCTGGTTCTGGTCGACGCGAAATGCCTCGGCACGGTGCTGCTGTTCACGCCGCCAGCAGCTGATGACATGCTGGCGAAACTTGTTTTCCCAGGCGTGGCTGGGCTCACCGCGTTCGCGCCAGTAAAAGATGAAATCCTCCAGTTGGTCCAGGGCGAACTGGCGCGGTATGTTGTGGTTCAGCGCCAGTAACTGCAGAAGATCCTCGCTGGGACCCCAGCTGGCCGGAAGCTGGGCTGCACTGCGCGGCGCAGCTGCCGCCGGCTCGTCGGAGGTTTTCACCACGCCCGCGGGTTGCCCTCCGGGTCCGGCGGGGGCCGCCGTCGGTGCATCGCTGTGCTGCTCGTTCATGGCGAACAGGAGTTCAGGATGGCTGTGCAGGGGCGGGGACTCCACCAGAATGACGCCCTTGTCGACCAGGCTGCGGCAGATGCGGTAGAGGTCGGCGGGGCCCCAGAACGGCATCTGCTGCAACAGGACATCGCGCTCGACCCGCAGCCAGCGATAGCCGCGATGGGGCTGGGTCGGGCGGTGCGCGAACAGTGTGGCCAGCTGCTGCAGCAGAATGGCCTCCTCCAGCCCGATCGTCGCCGCCAGCCCGGGCGAAAACACCAGTGGCGGTTCGGGAATCAGGGAGGAATGGGGCATGGACTGTCCGTTAGTGTTGGGCAAGTGGTGGCGGTGTGCACTAGGATACCGACCTGACCCGGCGTCTGATAGCAGGGTGACCGATTTTTTCCGATGAGACAGGAGCAGGGCAGGGCATGGCGAAGAGCAAAACGGCGTTCGTGTGCAACGAGTGTGGCTCGGACTATGCAAAGTGGCAGGGTCAGTGCAACGATTGCGGGGCCTGGAATACCCTGTCGGAGGTTCGACTGGGCGGCCCGACCGGAGGTGGCGCAGCGTCCCGGGGCGGCAAGGCGCGCGGTGGCTTCGCCGGCAGCGTCAGTGAGGCGCGCCTGCTGGGTGACATCGACCTCGCCGAGCTGCCGCGTTTTTCCAGTGGCGCCGAGGAGTTCGACCGCGTGCTGGGTGGGGGGCTGGTGCCCGGCTCCGCCATTCTGGTGGGCGGCAACCCGGGTGCCGGGAAAAGCACACTGCTGCTGCAGACCATGTGTCACCTGGCCGCGAGCATGGATGCCCTGTACATCACGGGTGAGGAGTCCCTGCAGCAGGTGGCGATGCGGGCGCGCCGCCTGGGCCTGGCCACCGACCGTCTGCGGCTGATGGCCGAAACCAGTGTGGAGGCCATCATTGCCGCCGCCGAAACCCACCGTCCACGCGTACTGGTGGTGGACTCCATCCAGGTCGTGCACTCGGATGACCTGAGCTCCGCGCCGGGCAGCGTCTCCCAGGTGCGCGAGTGCGCCGCGTTCCTTACGCGTTATGCCAAACGCAGCGGCACGGTGCTGTTCCTGGTGGGGCACGTCACCAAGGACGGCTCGCTGGCCGGGCCCAAGGTGCTGGAACACATGATCGACTGTTCCATCCTGCTGGAAGGCGGGCACGACTCCCGGTTCCGCACCCTGCGCGGGCAGAAAAACCGCTTCGGTGCGGTGAATGAGCTGGGGGTCTTTGCCATGACCGAGCAGGGTCTGCGGGAGGTGCGCAATCCGTCGGCCATTTTCCTGGATCGCAGCAGCGAACCGGCCTCGGGCAGCGCGGTGATGGTGGTCTGGGAGGGCACGCGACCCCTGCTGGTGGAAATCCAGGCACTGGTCGATGCCAGCGCGCTGGGCAATCCGCGCCGCGTGGCGGTGGGTCTGGAGCAGAACCGTCTCGCCATGCTGCTGGCGGTGCTGCATCGACACGGTGGGCTGCAGGTGGGCGACCAGGATGTGTTTGCCAATGTGGTTGGCGGTGTGAAGGTACTGGAAACCAGTGCCGACCTCGCGCTGTTGCTGGCCATCGTTTCCAGCTTCCGCGACCGGCAGCTGCCGCGAGATATGGTGATCTTTGGGGAAGTGGGACTGTCCGGTGAGATTCGCCCGGTGCCCAGTGGTCAGGAGCGCCTCTCGGAGGCGGCGAAACACGGCTTCCGGCGGGCGATAGTGCCCAAGGCCAACGCGCCGCGCGGCGAGATTCGCGGCATGCAGGTGATCGCGGTGTCGCGGCTCGAAGAGGCCCTCGCCGCCGTCGAATGATCCCGGCGGCGGGGGCCTGATGCCTCAGTCGTCCTCGTCTTCGGCCTGTTCCTCAAGCTGGCGCAGTTCCGTGTCCAGCACGTCGGGGTTGCTCATGTGGGCGGCCAGCAGGCGCCGCAGCGGGTCTATATTCTCCCGGTCGACGTGGTCCACCTTGAACCCCAGGCGCCCGGCCTCCACATGTTGCAGGTAGGCGTACAGTTCAAGCGGTTCCGCCTCGCCGGTGTCGATCAGCAGCGTAAAGGGCTCGTTGTACTGTGCATCCCAGACATCCGGCTGATCCGTAGCGGCGCCGCCCAGGGAAATGTCGATGAGGCGCTGGTGCCAGCTGCTGCCGCCCTGCTGTACCTCCACGGGAAGGTCGATAGCGACGCGGGTGTAGGCTCGGCGTTCGTTGGGGGAGTCGGTCATGCCTGGTCTCGTGCGTATCAAGTTGGCTAAATCATAGCCCCGCTGCGGGCCTATTGCGAGGCCGGCGCAGCGGGTGGATAACAGGGGCGCCCGCTGCTACTTCAGCTTGCGGTACTTCACCCGGTGTGGCTGTGCCGCGGCGGCGCCAAGGCGGGTCTTGCGGTCCTCCTCGTATTCGGTGAAGTTGCCCTCGTGGAAAACCACGTTGCCATCATCCTCGTAGGCCAGGATGTGCGTTGCGATGCGGTCCAGGAACCAGCGGTCGTGTGAAATGACCAGGGCGCTGCCGGGGAAGGTCAGCAGCGCTTCTTCCAATGCGCGCAGGGTCTCCACGTCCAGGTCGTTGGTCGGCTCGTCGAGCAGCAGTACGTTGGCGCCCTGCTTCAGCAGGTTGGCCAGGTGCAGCCGGTTGCGTTCGCCACCGGACAGGTCCTTGACGAACTTCTGCTGGTCCGAGCCCTTGAAGTTGAAGCGCCCGAGGTAAGAGCGGGAATTCACCTCGTAATTGCCGATGCGGATCACGTCCTGCCCGCCCGACACCTGCTCCCAGACCGTCTTGCTGCCGTCCAGGTCGTCGCGGGACTGGTCGACATAGCCCAGCTTCACCGTCTCCCCGACCTTCACTTCACCGCCGTCCGGTTGCTCCTCGCCCATGAGAATGCGGAACAGTGTGGATTTACCCATGCCGTTGGCGCCGATGATGCCGACAATGCTGCCCTTGGGTACGGTGAAACTGATGTTGTCGAACAGCAGCCGCTCGCCGTAGGTTTTCTTGAGCTTGGTCACTTCAACCACATTGTCACCCAGGCGCGGCCCCGGCGGGATGTAGATCTCATTGGTCTCGTTACGGGCCTGGAACTCCTGTGACTGCAGCTCCTCATAACGCTGCAGGCGCGCCTTGCTCTTGGCCTGGCGACCCTTCGGGTTGCTGCGTACCCACTCCAGTTCGGCCTTGATGGCCTTCTGGTGCGAGGCCTCCTGCCGCTTCTCCTGTTCCAGGCGGGCTTCCTTTGCGGCCAGCCAATCCGAGTAGTTCCCCTCGTAGGGGATGCCGCGACCCCGGTCCAGCTCCAGGATCCAGCCGGCGGCGTTGTCGAGGAAATAGCGGTCGTGGGTAATGGCGACCACGGTGCCCGGGAAGTCGTGCAGGAATTTCTCCAGCCAGGCAACGCTCTCTGCGTCCAGGTGGTTGGTCGGCTCGTCCAACAACAGCATGTCGGGTGCGGACAGCAGCAGGCGACAGAGTGCTACACGGCGCCGCTCACCGCCGGACAGCGTGGTCACGTCCGCATCCCAGGGCGGCAGGCGCAGGGCATCCGCCGCCACTTCCAGCTTGTGATCGAGGTTGTGGGCGTCGGTGGCCTGAATAATGTCTTCCAGCCGTGCCTGCTCCTTCGCCAGTGCGTCGAAATCCGCATCCGGCTCGGCGTAGGCCGCATACACCTTTTCCAGCCCCGCCAGCGCATCGACCGCTTCCTGCAGGCCCTCCTCGACATTGCCGCGCACATCCTTCTCCGGGTTGAGCTGCGGCTCCTGCGGCAAATACCCGATTTTGATGCCGGGCTGGGGCCGCGCTTCGCCGAGGATATCCGTATCTATCCCGGCCATGATGCGCAGCAGGGTCGACTTGCCCGAGCCGTTCAGGCCGAGCACGCCGATCTTGGCACCCGGGAAGAAGGACAGGGAGATATCCTCGAGAATTTTCTTTTTCGGCGGCACAACCTTGCCGACGCGGTTCATGGTGTAGACGTACTGGGCCATCTGTATGCGTTGCCTGTGGTGGTAAAAATGTGGGCGGATTCTAGCAGGAATCGGGGTTGGGTTCAGTGCCGTGCTTTGTTCGTTCAGGTATCAGGGCTCGGTTCAGGTGCCGGCCGCGAACGGTGCAGGGCTGCCGGGACACGCTCAAGGCCATCCATGGCTCGCTTGACCTCGACATCCTGTCTCGGACAGTCCCGGCAGCCCTGCACCGCCCGCAGCCTCAGCAGTAAGCGATGGCCTTGAGCGCGCCTCGAATCGCCCCCACCGTCGCCCCGGCCGGTCCCGAACGAAGGCACCAACTCCGTCAATCCGCAATCGGCGCCGAACTCAAATCCTCCGGGTCCAGCTCCGAGGCGTCCGGCTCGTGCGCCTCGTGGAACTCATCCACCTCCCAGTTGGCCTTGTCGCTGATCTCCGCAATGTGGAACAGCGCATCGCCCTCGTAGGCGAGGGGCAGGTTGGTGCGGCCGATAACGATCCCGTGGATGTCCGCCACCACGTCGGTTTCACTGGTCCCCATAGGATCGGCAATAAACCCGATGGTCTGCCCCTGTTGCACCTCTGCGCCCAGCGGCACCAGCACGCGCAGAATGCCGCTCTCCGGAGCGCGCAGCCAGCGCGTGTTGCGGCTGATGGTCGGCGGTCGGGGGCGCGCGCGCGAGCGGCGCAGCATGCCGATATGGCGCATCACGTTGAGCACCCCTTTCACCCCCGCGCGGATGTAGATCTCGTCAAAGCGCAGTGCCTCGCAGGACTCGTAGAGCAACACGGGGACACCGAGGTCACCCGCGGCCTGGCGCAGGGAGCCGTCGCGTATCTTGGCATCAATGGCGATGGGCGCGCCGAACGCCTCAGTCATGCCCAGCACCACGGGATCCTCCAGGTTGGCGCGGATCTGCGGGAAGTTGCTGCGGTGGCGTGCACCAGTGTGCAGGTCGATGCCGTGGGTGCAGTGCGCCACAATCTCCTGCAGAAAGGTGTGCGCAATGCGGCCGGTCAGCGAGCCGCGGGCAGAGCCCGGGAACGAGCGGTTGAGGTCGCGGCCATCAGGCAGGTAGCGCGTGTGGTTGATAAAACCGTACACGTTGACGATGGGAATCGCGATCAGGGTGCCGCGCAGCCGGTCCAGATGCGGATCCTTGAGAATACGACGGATGATTTCCACACCGTTGATTTCGTCACCGTGCACCGCGGCACAGACGAACATCACCGGCCCGGGTCGCCTGCCGCGCACGACTTGCACGCTGATGGACAGGTTATCGCGGGTGTAGGTGGGCGCGACGGGGATGTCGATCACCTTGCGCTCGCCGGGCTGAACCCGCTGGCCGCCTATGTCCAGTGCCTTGCCGTGTGCCGGCATCTGCCGTTAATCCTGTGTGCGTGCCCGCCTGCCGAGCAGGTAGGACTGGCCGGGGTCGACGAGGCAGCGGCCACGCATGGCGGTGCGGCCCAGCAGCATGCGAAAGCGCATGTTCTCCCGGTCGGTGAGTGTGATTTCGGCTTCGATGCGCTCGCCACCGAGCTCGATCAGGGTCTGGATGACGAAGCGATTTTCCCGGTGACCGCCCGAGTCGGTGACCTGGCGCTGGTCCACAACCCGCGCTTCGCAGTCCACGACCTGTTCTGTATCGCCCTGGCGCGGGTGGATGCCAAAACGCACCCACTGCTCCCCATCACGTTCAAACGGCTCAACGTAGAAGGCATGCAGGGCACTGGTGCGCGCGCCGGTGTCGATTTTGGCCTTGATATGGGCAATACCGAGCTCCGGCAGCCCCAGCCACTCCCGCCATCCCAGGGTGACCTGCCCGTTCACGCCGGCCTGGCCAGAGAGCGGCCGCGGCCGATGCCGTAATATTCGATATCCAGCTCTTCCATTTGTGCCGGGTTATACAGGTTGCGGCCGTCAAAAATCAGTGGCGTGCTGAGCTCGCGCTTGATCAGTTCGAAATCGGGTGACCAGAAGGCCTTCCACTCGGTGCAGATTACCAGCGCATCAGCGCCTTTCAGGGCATCTTCCTTGTGCGCACACAGTACCAGTTCATCGCGTTCGCCGTAGATATCGCGACAGGCCTGCATGGCCTGGGGGTCGAAGGCCTGTACGCGACCACCACAGGACCAGATGCCCTCGATCAGGTAGCGGCTGGGGGCTTCGCGCATGTCGTCGGTGTTGGGTTTGAACGACAGTCCCCACACTGCGATGGTCTTGCCGCTGAGGTCGGCACCGAGCCGCTCCATGACGCGCTCCGCCAGCTTGTTTTTCTGCCGCTGGTTGGTGTCGTGTACGGCAGTGAGAATGCCCGCGCGGTGTCCGTGCTGCTCTGCCAGGTGTTTGAGCGCGCGGACATCCTTGGGGAAACAGGAGCCGCCGTAGCCGCAACCGGGGTAGATGAACTGGTAACCAATGCGCGGGTCCGAACCCATGCCGCGCCGGACCAGCTCGATGTCGGCGCCCACCGCTTCCGCAATGGCGGCCATTTCATTCATGAAACTGATCTTGGTGGCGAGCATGGCATTGGCGGCCAGTTTGGTCATCTCCGCGCTGCGCGGATCCATATGCATCACTTTCTCGTGATTGCGGTTGAAGGCCTGGTACATGCGCCGCAGCTCTTCCAGCACGCGGGGGGACTCGGTGCCGATAATGATGCGGTCGGGGCTCTGGCAGTCGGCGACCGCGGAGCCCTCCTTGAGGAACTCCGGGTTGGAGGCGGCCTCGACAGCAATCGAGCGGCCCTGTTTATGCAGCGCGTCCAGGATATACCTGTGAATCCTGTCGGTCGTGCCTACGGGCACCGTTGATTTGGTGATCACCACCTTGCGGCTGGTCATGTAGCGGGCGATGGAGTCCGCCACCTGCATCACATAAGTGAGGTCTGCGGAGCCATCGCTACCGGCAGGCGTGCCGACGCAAACGAACAGGTAGTCGCTGGCCTGCACGGCCTCTTTCGCATCCGTGGTGAATGACAGCAGTCCGCTGCCGATACCGTTGCGGATAAGCTGCGACAGGCCCGGCTCATAGAACGGTACATCGCCCTCGCGCAAGCGGTCCACGCGACCCGCGTCGATATCCATGCAGATCACCCTGTGGCCCACATCCGCAAAAATCGCTGCCTGTACGAGGCCCACGTAGCCGCTGCCAAATATGCTGATATTCATCGATTACCGGGGGTTCCTGTATCGCCGTTCACTGATGGCTGCCCACTGTATGTCACAACAGTGACAGAAATAATACAGGAATCCCCTCCGGGTGACTCGCCACTTATATGCCGGGCCGAATTTGGGTAAAATGCTGCGCTCTTTTCACGGGCCACCGCGGCCCCGCCTGCCAGGGGACACCGATGTTTGACCAGCGCATGACCATCGAGGGGTTTGACGACGAGATCTTTGCTGCCATCAAGGAGGAAGAGCGTCGCCAGGAAGAGCATATCGAGCTCATTGCCTCGGAAAACTACACCAGCCCGCGCGTGATGCAGGCCCAGGGCACCGTGCTCACCAACAAGTACGCAGAGGGTTATCCAGGCAAGCGCTACTACGGTGGCTGCGAGTACGTCGACAAGGCCGAGCAGCTGGCGATTGACCGCGCCAAGGCCCTGTTCGGGGCGGACTATGCCAATGTGCAGCCGCACTCTGGCTCCCAGGCCAACTCCGCGGTCTACCAGGCCCTGTGCCAGGCTGGCGACACGGTACTGGGCATGAGCCTCGCCGACGGCGGGCACCTGACACACGGTGCCAAGCCCAATTTCTCCGGCAAGATGTACAACGCGGTGCAGTACGGCCTCAAGGCGAGCACCGGCGAGGTGGACTATGACCAGGTTGAGGCGCTGGCGCTGGAGCACAAGCCAAAGATGATCGTGGCCGGTTTCTCCGCCTATTCCCGTGTCATGGACTGGGCATGGTTTCGGGAGATAGCCGACAAGGTGGGCGCCTACCTGCTGGTGGACATGGCACACGTCGCTGGCCTGGTGGCCGCCGGGGTTTACCCCAACCCGGTTCCTCATGCCGATGTGGTCACCTCCACGACCCACAAAACCCTGCGCGGTCCGCGCGGTGGCATCATTCTGGCGCGCGCCAATGAAGAGCTGGAGAAGAAGTTCCAGTCCGCCGTCTTCCCCGGCGGCCAGGGCGGCCCGCTGATGCACGTGATTGCGGCCAAGGCCGTCAGTTTCAAAGAGGCCCAGAGCCCCGAGTTTGTCGCCTACCAGAAGCAGGTTGTGGCCAACGCCCGGGCGATGGCGAAGACCTTCATCGATCGCGGTATCAATATCGTTTCCGGGGGCACCGACAACCACCTGATGCTGGTGGACCTCATCGGCAAGCCCTACACGGGCAAGGATGCCGATGAGGCCCTGGGCAACGCGAACATCACGGTGAACAAGAACGCGGTACCCAACGATCCGCGGTCACCGTTCATCACCTCCGGCCTGCGCGTGGGCACGCCGGCCATCACTACCCGCGGCTTCAAGGAGGCGGAAACTGTGCAGCTGGCCGGTTGGATGTGCGATGTGCTGGAGGCGCTGGAGCAGGGTTCCGCGGATGCGGCGATTGCCGAGGTGAAGGCCAAGGTGCTGGACATCTGTGCGCGGTTTCCTGTGTATCGGTGAATTGGGTGGCTGATTCACAAGAAAGGGGGGGCTTTGGCTCCCCTTTTTTGTGGGCTGTGCTGGGCTGCGTTGGTGTTGGGACTTCGTAGCGCGGCCCGATGCGGTGCACGGGTGGGCGAACGGCCACTGTCTCGCGATCACCTCCGGGCCGCTGCGCAACTCGACCATTTTTGCTGTGCAAAATTGGGACTCGAACAGTGCTCGCGGACTACCCCCTACGGTGATCGCGAGCCAAAGCTGTGGCCTGATTTTTCGCCCACCCGTGCACCGCATCGGGCCTGAAGACGGAGCCTGCGAAAGGAATTGGGGATATAGCAGGCGGCAAGTCCGGAACGCGTCGGGTCAACGCCGCAACATTCAGAATAAGCGACACGGTTTAGCTTAATCCGCCTCAACCCGGGGAGCGTGTCAACTCGGCCACCTCTGGGCAATCCCCACTGTGCGAGCCGGTCGCCTCTGAGAAATACGCACGGTACGCGGGACAACGTGGGGGATCGCGGCGAGAACAATCAGGCCACAGCTTTCGTTTTCCATCATCGGAGGGGGCTTTGCGGCGAGCACTGTTCGAGTCCCAATTTTTGCGCAGCAAAAATGGTCGAGTTGCGCAGCCGCCCGGAGATGATGGAAAACGAGTGGCCGTTCTCGCCGCGATCCCCCGCGTTGTCCCGCCGCTACGAAGCTCCACACGCGCCAGCCCGCCAGCCCGCCAGCTGTTACCACGCAATCCCGTAGTCATCCCCGTAGTCCGACGCGCCACCTTGCATCACTCCATGCTCGTGATCGAACCAGATCGCCGTGGTCGGGTTGTAGGTGCGCTCCACCACCTCCACGTCGTACCCCATGCGTTCCAGCTCGGCGCGCGTGAACGGTGATACAAGCGGTGTGACCTGCAGCCGCCCAGGTTCGGACTGGTGCGCGCCGAATGAGCTCTGCATCTGGTAGCTGAGGATATTGTGCGCCTCCGCCGCCTGTTGCACGTTCATGTCGAACTCCACCATGTTGAGGAAAAACTGCAGCAGGTTCTGGTCCTGGGTGTCGCCGCCCTGCACGGAGAAGGCCATGAGCGGCTTGCCGTCACGCAGCGCCAGCGACGGTGTGAGCGTCACCCGTGGACGCTGGCCAGGTTGCACGACATTGTAGGGGTTCAGGGCCTCGTCCAGCACGAAGCTCTGCATACGCTGGCTCAGGCCAACGCCGGTGTTGCCGGCAATGAACGCCGGAATCCAGCCGCCGGAGGGGGTCACGGAAATCACCCAGCCCTCTGCGTCCGCCGCCTGTATCGATGTGGTGCCGGCGAGGAAGGCCTCGTCCGCCGTCATGCGGCTGGCCTGCTGGAAGCTCTCGGCGCCAGCCGCGTCGGCGGCAGGCGGTATTGGCGTCCATTGCTGGCGCAGTGATTCGAAGGGGTTCTTGCCGCGCTGGAACCGGTAGGGGTCACCCGGTTTCAGGTCCGTGAGGTTGTGGTCTGGGGGCATCAGTTTGCGCCGCTCTTCGGCGTAGCGCTTGGAGAGCAGCCCCTCAACCGGTTCCTCAGGGGGCAGGTAGGGATCGCCGTAGTAGAAGTCACGGTCGGCGAAGGCCAGGTTCATGGCCTGGTAGAGCGTGTGGATGTAGCGTGTGCTGTTGTAGCCCATGGCCTTGAGGTCGAAGCCCTCGAGCAGGTTCAGGGCCTGCAGCATGGCCGGTCCCTGGGTCCAGGTGGTGAGTTTGTAGACATCGATGCCGCGGTAATTGACGCTCACGGGTTCTTCCAGAATCACCTCCCACTCGGCGAGGTCATCCGCGGTGATCAGCCCGCCGGCGGCGCGGTTGCTGCGCACGATTTCGGCCGCGATGTCACCGCGGTAAAAGCGTTCGTAGGCAGCCATGATGGCCGCCTTGCGGTCGGCGCCCGCGGCCAGTGCAGCGGCCTCCGTATCCACCAGTTTCTGCAGCGTGGCGAGCAGATCGGCCTGCCGGAATATCTCGCCGGGCGCCGGTGCCGCGCGCTGTTCCGGGCTGTCGCTGTCGTAGTGGGGCAGGAATACCCGCTGCGAGTCGGGCCACTGCTGCAGGATGTCGCGGCGGCTCTCGATGAAGCGTGCCTGGGTGGCCTCAATCGGATATCCCCGGGCCATCTCCATGGCGGGGGCCAGCACCTCGGCGAGGCTCAGCCGGCCGAACTCCGCCAGCATGACCATCAGGCCACCCGGCGTGCCCGGGGTCACCGCCGCCAGCGGCCCATATTCGGGGGGGTAGAGCATGCCCTGGTTGCGAAAGAACTCGGGCGTTGCGCCGGTGGGTGCAACACCCAGGGCGTTCAGGCCGATGACCTTGCCGGTATTCGGGTTGTAAATCAGCGCCTGGGTTTCCCCACCCCAGCCGAGCACGTCCCACAGGGTCGCGGTGACCGCCAGCATTGCAGCGGCCGCGTCAATGGCATTGCCGCCCTGCTGGAACATCATGGCGCCGGCGGTAGCGCCCTGTGGCTTGCCGGTCAGCGCCACCCAGTGTTTGCCGAGGAGTACGGGGCGCGCCGTCTTCTGTGCCAACACGGCGGTGGGCCAGGCCATGCAGCAGGCCAGCGTGAGCGCCAGGGCGCGGTGGAAAAGGCATTTCTGCAGGCTCTGGGGCATGAGCATCTCCTCTGGTGGACTCCGGAGGATAGCAAAGTTGTGATGGTAGCCCCAATGGCGCTTCCGTTGCCGCGCTAGTCAGAGCCAAAATGTGTTAGTCTTCAGGCACTTGTACTGAAGGTGAGAGCCAATGCACTGCCCGTTCTGCGCTGCTGATGATACCAAGGTGATCGACTCGCGGCTGGTCGCTGGTGGCGACCAGATACGGCGCCGTCGCGAGTGCCTGAGCTGCCACGAGCGCTTCACCACCTACGAGGTAGCGGAGCTCGTCATGCCGCGGGTGATCAAGCATAACGGCAACCGCGAGCCCTTTGATGAGGCCAAGCTGCGCGTTGGCTTCCAGCGCTCACTGGAGAAGCGACCGGTGCCGGTGGAAGAGGTCGAGGCGGCGATCAACCATATCAAGCACGCCCTGCGCGCGACCGGCGAGCGCGAGGTGGGCTCCCGGGTGGTGGGCGAGCTGGTGATGGAGCATCTCAAACAGCTGGATCAGGTCGCTTACGTGCGTTTCGCCTCGGTCTACCGGAAGTTCCAGGACATCGCCGAGTTTCGCGATGCCATTGAACTGCTGGAGTCCGAGCCGCGGCCGGAGCGCGGCAGCGCCTGAGTGGCGCGGCCGGACGTCATGCCTGACCCGGTCTTTGATACCCGGATGATGGCGCGAGCCCTGCAGCTTGCCCGGGAAGGCCGTTATTCCGCCATGCCCAACCCCCATGTGGGCTGCGTGCTGGTGCGCGACGGCCAGGTGATTGGTGAGGGCTTCACCCAGCCTGCCGGCGGCAACCACGCGGAAATTGAAGCACTGGCGATGGCCGGCAACGCGCGCGGCGCCACGGCCTACGTGACGCTGGAGCCCTGCAGCCACCAGGGCAAAACCGGGCCCTGCGCCGACGCCCTGCTGGCGGCCGGTGTGGTGCGGGTGGTGGCGGCAATGCAGGACCCGAATCCGCAGGTGGCCGGTGAGGGTCTCGCCCGTTTGCGCGCCGCGGGTGTGGCGGTGGAATGCGGTGTGTTACAGGCCGAGGCTGAAGCGGTGATTCCAGGATTTATCGCCCGTATGCGGCGTGGCCGCGGACGGGTTCGGGCCAAGCTGGCCATGTCGCTGGATGGCCGCACGGCCATGGCCTCCGGCGCAAGCCAATGGATCACCGGTGCGCCGGCCCGGCGTGACGTACAGCGCCTGCGGGCCATGAGCTGCGCCGTGGTGACGGGGGCCGGTACCGTGCTCTCCGACGATTGTGCCCTGACTGTGCGCGCGGAGGAACTGGGTTTACCGGACGCCACCGCCGCGCGCGCCAGCGCTCGTCAGCCCCTGCGCGTCGTGCTGGATTCACAGCAGCGTGCCCCGGTGACGGCGCGTGTGTTCAGTGCCGAGGCGCCCACACTCTGGTGCCACGACGCGGCCCGCGGGCCCGTCAGGCCTGCGCCCTCCGCAGGCACCGAATTGCTGGCGTTGCCCTGTCTGGCCCACGGTCTTGACCTGCAGGCGCTGTTTGCCGAACTCAACAGGCGGCAGTGCAACGAAATTCTGGTAGAATCCGGCCCCCGCCTGGCGGGTGCACTGTTGCAATTGGGCCTGTTGGACGAACTGATCGTATACATGGCACCAACCCTGATGGGGAGCGCAGCGCGACCGCTGCTGGAGTTGCCACTGGAGCACATGGCGGACAAGGTGCCCCTGCTCCTGCGCGATGTGCGGCAGGTGGGCCAGGACTGGCGATTTACCGCCGTTCCCGCGAGCTGAGCGTTGGCCCCGACGCCGGACTCGCGTCAAACGACACAGGACAGACTATGTTCACAGGAATCATCCAGGCCGTGGGCTCCATCGCCGCCCTGCAGCCCGCCGGGGGCGACCTGCGCCTGCGGGTACACACCGGCAAGCTGGATCTGGCCGATGTGCAGCTCGGCGACAGTATCGCCACGAATGGCGTCTGTCTCACAGTGACTGAATTGCCCGGTGACGGCTATTGGGCAGACGTGTCCCGCGAAACCCTGGACTTCACCACGCTTGGCGGCTTGCAGCCGGGCAGCCGGGTCAACCTGGAAAAGGCCCTTACGCCGGCCAGCCGCCTGGGTGGCCATATCGTCAGCGGCCACATCGACGGCGTTGGTGAGGTAGTCAGCGCGGTGGAAGACGGCCGTTCCTGGCGCTACGTGATGCGCGCGCCGGACGGCCTTGCAAAGTACATCGCCCACAAAGGCAGCATTTGCGTGGACGGTACCAGCCTTACCGTCAATGCCGTGCGCGGTGCGGAATTTGACCTCAACATCATTCCCCAGACCCGTGCGGAAACCGTGTTTGCCGAGTACCGCCCGGGTAGCCGGGTGAATCTGGAGGTGGACGTGATTGCGCGTTACCTGGAGCGCCTGGTGCTGGGGGATGCGGCCGCCGTACCGCAGCACGAGGCGGGTATCTCCCTCGCGACCCTGGCCGATAATGGCTACCTGCGCGGTTAGGCGCGCACTGTCCCAGAAGGATTGCAAAGGCATGCAGACAAACAGCGTAGACGAATTGATCAGTGACATCCGCCAGGGCCGCATGGTGGTGCTGATGGATGACGATGACGACAGCAACAACGAAGGCGTGGTGATGGTGGCGGCCGATCATGTCAGCGCGGCGCATATCAATTTCATGGCCCGACAGGCGCGCGGACTGGTGTGCCTGGCGCTGACCGAGGAGCGTTGCCGCCAGCTCGACCTGCCGCCCATGGTGCCCGCCGCCCACGGGGAAAAATCCAACTTCACCCTGTCCATTGAGGCCGCTGAAGGCATCGATACCGGCATCTCGGCGGCAGATCGCGCCCGCACCGTGCAGGCGGCCGTCGCCCCCCAGGCGGTGCCTTCCGATATCGTCCAGCCGGGGCATATCTTTCCCCTCACGGCGCTGCCGGGCGGTGTGCTGACGCGGGCCGGCCATACCGAGGCGGCCAGCGACTATGCGGCGCTGGCGGGCCTGCTGCCAGCGGCGGTGATCGCTGACATCCTGACGCCGGAAGGGCTGCTGGCAGATGGCCCGGCACTGGTCGAGTTTGCGCGCAGCCACGGGCTGAAAATAGGCACGATTGCCGATCTGATTCACTTCCGCATGGTCAATGAACGCACCATTGAGCGCGTACGCGAAGGAGACATCGACACCGCCTGGGGTCGTTTTCGCCTGCTGGCCTACCGCGACAACACCGCCGGCGATCTGCATCTGGCGCTGACCTGCGGCGAGATCACGGCTGAGGAGCCCACGCTGGTGCGGGTGCACGTGGCTTCGACCCTGCGCGACATGGTGGCCAGCCGCATTGACGGGCGCGCCTCCTGGCAGTTCGGTGCCTGCATGCAGCGCGTGGCCGAAGCGGGTCGCGGGGTGATTGTGCTGCTGGCCGGCGATGAGAGCAGTGAGCAACTGCTGGACAGTATCGATATGGCGCTGGGCAGGGCGCCTTCCAGCGCGCGTGCCCTGCCGGACACCTACACCAAGGTAGGCCTGGGTTCCCAGATCCTGAAGGACCTGGGCGTGGGAAAAATCCACCTCATGGGCGCACCCATCAAGTACAATGCCATTTCGGGTTTTGACCTGGAAGTGCTCGAATACCTGGCACCCTAGCGCCGGGCACACACGAACAAGGAATTCGCATGACAAACATCAAGACGATTGAAGGGGATTTCACGGGGGCCAGCGGTCAGTACGCACTGGTGGTGGGCCGCTGGAACAGTTTTGTGGTCGAACACCTGCTGGAGGGTGCAATCGACGCCCTGCGTCGACACGGCGTGAAGGATGAGCAGATGACCGTAGTGCGGGCGCCGGGTGCCTTCGAGATACCGCTGGTCTGCCAGCGCGTGGCAAAACAGGGCGGTTTCGACGCGATCGTCGCGCTGGGTGCCGTGATTCGCGGCGGCACGCCGCACTTCGACTACGTGGCCGGTGAATGCACCAAGGGCATCGCCCAGGTGAGCCTGGAGCACGGCATTCCGATCTCATTCGGCGTACTCACCGTGGACTCCATCGAGCAGGCGGTGGAGCGCTCTGGCACCAAGGCCGGTAACAAAGGCGCCGAAGCGGCGCTGTCAGCGCTGGAAATGGTCAGCCTGCTGGGCCGGATCGGGAGCTGACCGCTACCGTGACCAAACAAGCCCGCAATACCCTGGCGGCCGAGCGCCACAAGGCGCGGCACTACGCCATGCAGGCGCTGTACCAGTGGCACATGGCGGAGGCGCCGATTAACCAGATCGAAGCCGAGTTCCGCACGGATTACGACTTCAATCATGTCGACATCGAGTACTTTCAGGCGTTGCTGCACGGGGTGCCGGGCTGCGTGGACGAACTCGAGGCGGTGCTGGCGCCCCTGCTGGACCGCAAACTCGACGAGCTGGACCCGATTGAGCGCAGCCTGTTGCGCATGGGTGTCTTCGAGCTGCAGCAGCGCATTGATGTGCCATGGAAAGTGGTCATCAACGAAGCTGTCTCCCTGGCCAAGAAATTCGGTGCAACGGACAGCCACAAGTACATCAACGGTGTACTGGACAAGGCGGCTCGCCAGCTGCGCAAGGCCGAAACCGACGCCAGCGCCTGATGCCGGCTGACGAATTCTCCCTGATAGCCCGCTATTTCTCATCTCTGGGTGCCGGCCCGGCCGTGGTGCTGGGGGTGGGCGACGACTGTGCCCTGCTGCAGCTTGCTCCCGGCGAGCGCCTCGCCACCTCCGTCGATACCGCACTGGAGGGGGTGCATTTCCCCGCTGACAGTCTGCCCGAGGACGTGGCCTACCGTGCGGTGGCTGCGGCTGCGTCAGACCTCGCCGCGATGGGTGCGCGCCCCCTGGGCATGACCCTGGCGTTGACATTGCCCGCCGCCGACGAGCTGTGGCTACACAGTTTCAGCCAGGGGCTGGCCGCCGCGGCCAGCGAGTTATCACTGCCGCTGGTAGGAGGCGATACCACGCGCGGGCCGCTGACCATTACCGTACAGGTGCTGGGTGCCCTGCCGCCTGGCCGGGCGCTCACGCGCGACGCAGCGCGGCCGGGGGACAGCCTGTACGTGTCGGGTACGCTGGGGGATGCTGCAGCGGGCCTGGCGGTGCTGCAGGGTCGCTACCGGCCGGAGCTTGAGGTCGCTGAATACCTCGAGGGCCGTTTTTTCCGGCCGACAGCGCGGCTGCAACTGGGCGCATCGTTGCTGCATGACGCCACGGCGGCGATCGACCTGTCCGATGGCCTGCTCGCGGATGCCGGCCACATCGCCGCGGCCAGCGGCGTGCAGCTGCGCATCGATGCCCATGCGCTGCCACTGTCTGCTGCGTTGCAGGCCCATCCGGACCGCGCGCAGGCGTTGGCCTGGGCGTTGGCCGGCGGCGATGACTACGAACTGTGTTTTTGCCTGCCTGCCGGTGCATCGCCACCCGCCGGCTGCACCCGCATCGGTGAGGTTGCAGCGGGCGCCGGCGTCGTCTGCCCCGGTTTCGAGCACCTCGCGACGGGCTACCGGCATTTCTGATCCGCGATGGCAGGTGCCGGGTTGCCGGTACCGGGTTGCGTGCGCCCGCCAGGGGAAATGACCGGTTGTTCCAGCGCCAAAGCGCAGTAAACTGGCACGACGTCAGGAAGGATAGATGCCCCATGGCCAAGCCCGCTGCCACCCCGCCGCCCGCGCTGCTGCGCAACCCCGTGCAGTTGCTCGCCTTCGGTTTCGGCAGCGGTCTGTCGCCAGTGGCCCCCGGTACGGCGGGTACGCTGGCCGCAGTGCCGCTGTTTCTGCTGGTGGACGCCGTGCTGGCGCGCACTGCCTTGCCCCTGCTCTGGTATACCCTGTTTGTGGTAGGCACCGCCCTGGCAGGGGTCTGGATTTGCGAGCGTGCGAGCCGGCAACTGCGTGTGCACGATCACCCGGGTATCGTCTGGGATGAGTTTGTGGGTTACTGGATCACCATGTGGGCGGTGCCAGCCGGCTGGATGTGGGTGATCATCGGGTTTGTGGTGTTTCGGGTGTATGACATCGCCAAACCCTGGCCGATAGGTGCACTGGATCGCAGGGTCGGCGGCGGTTTCGGCATCATGGTCGATGACATGGTGGCAGGTGTAATGGCCTGCATCACCCTGCACATCGCGCTCTGGCTGATGGCGGCAGGGTAGCGTGATGCAACGGGCCCAGCGACAGCACAGTGAGATGTTCACGTCCCGCATCGCCCCTTGCCGCGGATGGCTGCCGGCCCTATTGCTGCTGTGGTGGTTGGGCAGTGGCGGTGCGTTTGCCGCCTCGGTTACGGTGGAGGCCCTGCTCCCGAACACTGCGGTGCTGATGATCAACGGCCAGCGCAAGACCCTGCGCGCCGGCGACAGCGTCGACGGGGTGAAGCTCCTCAGCGCCGACGCCAGCGGGGCGGTGCTGGAGATCAACGGCACTCGCCAGCGCGTGGGTCTTAACCGCAATATCACCACCAACTACGTGGCGCCCGAGCGGCGTGAACTGCAGATCCCCCGCAACGATCGCATGCAGTACATCACCAGCGCCCTGATCAACGGCCGCAGCGTGCAGGTGATGGTGGATACCGGTGCCAATGTGGTGGCGCTCAACACCCGCCAGGCCGAAGCGCTGGGCCTTGATTATGCAGCGGGGATACCCTCCACGCTGGAAACCGCCAGCGGCGTCGTCGATGCCTGGCTGCTGAACCTGGACCGGGTGGAAGTGGGGGGGATTCCGGTTGAAGGCGTCCGCGCCACCGTAGTGCTGGGCGAGTACCCGACCACCATCCTGCTCGGCATGAGCTACCTGCAGCATGTGGAATTGCGTGAGCGTAACGGCGTGCTGTCCATCTCCCGTGAATGGTAGTGGCCTGCCCCACACCCGGGACGATTAAGTGCTAAACTACGCCCCTTTTTTTCGCCACCGGATTCCCCCGTGCCAGTACGCTACGTAGAGACCTCCCGCCTGCCCACTGCCTGGGGCGTGTTTGATATCCACGGCTTTGAGGATCCGGATTCCAACAAGGAGCATATCGTGCTCACCATGGGCGATGTCAGCGACGGTGAACCGGTGCTGGCACGTATCCATTCTGAATGCCTTACCGGTGATGCCCTGTTCAGCCTGCGCTGCGACTGCGGTAACCAGCTGGAAGCGGCGATGAAGGCAGTGTCAGAGGCCGGCCGTGGCGCCATTTTCTACCTCCGCCAGGAGGGCCGCGGTATCGGTCTGCTCAACAAGATCAAGGCCTATAAGTTACAGGACGCCGGCGCCGATACCGTGGAGGCCAATGAACAGCTCGGTTTCGGCGCCGACATGCGCGACTACTCCATCCTCGGCCCGATGCTCAGGCACCTGAAGATCACCCGGGTGCGGCTGATGACCAATAACCCGCGGAAAGTTGCCGCGATGGAGGAAAACGGGGTGAGCGTGGTAGAACGCGTGCCGCTGCACTGCGCGAGTAACCCGCACAACGAAAAATACCTCAAAACCAAAGGTGCGAAGCTCGGCCACCTGTTTACCGGGCGCGCACAATAGGGCGTGGCGTCAGGGGCCACTGAAGCCTGGTCGCTCGGGGCGTTCAGGCCTGGCGTTGCACAATAAATCGGGCGAGTTCGCGCAGAGGGTCGGCCTCGCGGCCAAACCCGCCCAGCGCTTCCAGACCCTCGGCGAGCAGCGCATCGGCAGCGGCGCGTGCGCCCGCCAGCCCGAGCAGGCTGACATAGGTGGTTTTGCCCGCGAGGGCGTCCTTGCCCCCGGTTTTACCGAGGGTGGCAGCGTTGCCCTCCACATCGAGTATGTCGTCCACCACCTGGAAGGCCAGGCCGAGATGCTGGCCGAACGTTTCCAGCGCTGAACGCTCGTCGGTTGAAGCGCCGGCCGCGATGGCACCCAGGCTCAATGCGGCGCGGATCAGGGCGCCGGTTTTCAGGGCGTGCAGACCCTGCAGTTCCGGCAGGGTCAGGGTGCTGCCGGTGGCAGCGATATCGACAAACTGGCCGCCGACCATACCGCCCAGGCCGCTGGCCCGGGCGAGCACCCTGACCATGGCAACCCGGCCTTCGGCCGAGACACCTTGCGCGTCTGCCAGCAGTTCGAAGGCCAGCGCCTGCAGTCCATCGCCCACCAGGATGGCCGTGGCCTCATCGAAGGCCTTGTGCAGGGTGGGGCGTCCTCGACGCAGCGCATCGTCGTCCATGGCCGGCAGGTCGTCATGGATCAGAGAGTAGGTGTGCATCAATTCCATGGCACAGGCCGCATTGTCCAGCGCCGCGTCTGCGTCCGCTGCGGGGGCGATGGCCTGCGCCGCGGCATACACCAGGCAGGGCCGGATGCGCTTGCCGCCAGCCTCCAATGCATAGCGTACCGCCGCCTCAAGGCCGCCGAGCGCGGCCGCGGCACGCGCGTCTTGGGCGGCTATGCCACCCACGGCCTGCAACCGCGCCTCACAGCGCGCGCGGCTATGGCTCATGAAGGTGCTCAACGCCGGGCTCACTCTGCTGTGCCTTCCTCGTCTTCGCTGTGGAACGGTGCAGCAACGGGCTTGCCCTCTTTTTCAAGCAGCAGCTGCACTTTCTGTTCGGCTTCCTGCAGGGACTGCTGTGCCTGGCGAATGAGTTGAACGCCCTGCTCAAAGTCTTTCAACGACTGCTCCAGAGAGGTGTCGCTGTCTTCGAGGCGCGCGGTAAGCGCTTCCAACTGGCTCAGGGTTTCGGCGAAGGTGGTTGGCTGCTTCTTGGTCATGGGGTCCGACTGTGTGGGTTGGGGTGGGGTATGATAACAGTCGTTTGCCCATTTTTGAGTGAATAGCGCCTGGTCTGCACTGCCTGGTTATGCAACGGTATACTCCGTTGTCTTTCTGGCGCCTTGTCGGATCGGCTCAATGTCGTCAGTCTCGCCTCAGGAGAGCGCGATACGGGGCGACCCGAGCCGAAGGCAGTGCGCTTACAAGCGGCGCGACGGGCGCGCAGCGCCACTACAGGGATAAAGTAAGATGGACTTTGAGGGAGTGCTGGGTGCAGAGCAATATTGGAAACAGCGGCTCACCCGGGAACGTACATCGATTTGAGTATCGTCCCTGACATTCTAAGGCGCCGCGTTGCCCATCGGCCCAATCTGCTGAAGGTCATCGACAACATCGGCTGGCTCTTTTTTGACAAAGTGCTGCGTATGGGCGTGGGGCTTTTGGTAGGGGTATGGATCGCCCGCTACCTGGGCCCCGAGCAGTTTGGTCTGCTCAGTTTCGCCACCGCGTTTGTGGGGTTGTTCGGGGCTGTTGCAGGCCTCGGGCTGCAGGGCATTGTGGTCCGGGACATCGTGCGGGAACCGGCCGGCAAGGGGGTGACAATCGGCACCGCCGCTGCGTTGCAATTCGCGGGTGGGCTGCTGGCCTACGGGCTCATTCTGCTGGTTATCTTCTGGCTGCGCCCCGAGGACAGGCTGGCGCTAGTACTGGTTGCGATACTCGGCTCCATGATGCTCTTCAAGGTGAGTGACGTCGCCACCTACTGGTTCGAGTCGCAGGTGCTGTCCAAGTACACCGTGATGGTGCAGAACGCTGCCTTTCTCGCCTTTGCCGTGGTCAAGATAGTGCTCATTCTGCTGAATGCTCCCCTGGTGCTCTTCGCGTGGGCCGTGATGGGCGAAGCGCTTGTGGGCGCCGTGCTGATGCTTTGGGTTTTCCGGTTCTATGGATTTTCTCTTGCCGAACTCAGAGCCTCTGCCAGCAGGGCAAAGGCGATGCTGACAGCCAGTTGGCCCCTGCTGCTGTCGGGCGTGGCGATCACCGTTTATATGAAAGTAGACCAGATCATGCTCGGGCAGATGATTGGTGATACAGAGGTAGGGTTATACAGCGCTGCGACCCGCGTGAGTGAGGTTTGGTATTTTGTCCCCATGGCTGTTATGGCGTCGGTGCTGCCAGCCATCCTGGAATCCCGGATGGCCGATGAGGCACAGTACTACCGGCGCTTACAGACTCTGTTCGACGTCATGGTCTGGCTCTCGGTGTGTGTCGCCGTGCCCATGACATTCCTGTCTACCCCTGTAGTGACCCTGCTGTTTGGCAGCGACTATGCGGCTGCCGGCGAAGTGTTGTCGGTTCACATCTGGGCGGCGATATTTGTATTCTTGGGGGTTGCCAGCAGTAACTGGTATCTTGCTGAGAACCGGCAGATGTTGAGCATGCAGAGGGCGGTTCTGGGGATGCTGGTGAATGTCGCTTTGAACCTGCTCCTCATTCCGTCCTATGGCGCGTTGGGTGCGGCTTGGGCTACGGTGCTGTCCTATGCAACAGCTGCGTTCTTTGCCGACTTGTTGCAGGGAGAAACGCGCAGAATTTTCGCGATGAAAGTGGCGTCGTTCAATATTGTGGCTGTGACGACCAGAATGGCCCGGTCTCATTGGTGATGGCTAATGCGTGAGTTTATACGGGAATACGTGCCCGATTTTATCAAGAGCCTTGTCAGGCGGGTGCTCTATAACATCCGCTGGGATCAGTGGCAGCAATGCTCCTGGGCGCAGGAGGGCGAAGACCTCATACTGAAACGGATTTTCTCGGAGAAGAGAGATGGCTTCTATGTCGACGTCGGGGCACACCATCCACAGCGATACTCGAATACCTGCCTGTTCTACAAGGCAGGCTGGCGCGGCATCAACATTGATGCGATGCCCAATAGCATGCGTGCTTTCCGCAAGCACCGTAAGCGCGATATCAACCTTGAAATGGGCGTGGGCGCCGTGGCGACGGAGTTGGACTACTACATGTTCAATGAGCCTGCGCTGAACGGTTTTTCCGCGGCACTCTCAGAACAGCGGGCGCAGGCCGACAACCGATTCAGGATCATCTCGACCCGAAAGATTCAGGTGTTACCCTTGGCAGAGATACTGGAGGCGCATTTGCCGGCCGGGCAGCAGATCGACTTCCTGACGGTTGATGTTGAGGGCCTGGATCTGGATGTGTTGAAGTCTAATGACTGGAACCGTTACCGGCCGCAGTATGTGCTCGTTGAAGTGCTGAAGAGCAGCCTTCACGAGGTTGAAGGCAGCGACGTTGGGTGCTTCATGCGGGAGAGGGGGTATGAGGTGTATGCGAAGTGTATGAATACGGTGATCTTCAGGGAAGCAGCGGCATAACAGCTGCCTCATTCTCAAGGAACCATGTATAGGTTTCCTTTAATCCCTCTTCCAAGCCCATCGTTGAATGCCAGTCCAGCATTGCCAGCTTCGATACATCAAGCAGCTTCCGTGGGGTGCCGTCCGGTTTGCTGGTATCAAACTCCAGCCGCCCCTTGAACCCCGTGACCCTGGCAATGGTCTCGGCCAGTTCGCGGATTGAGCAGTCTGTCCCCGTCCCCACGTTAATGTGGCTGAGTCTGGATTGTGTGTGCTGTTGGTAGCGCTCGATAGGAAGCTCCATGATGTGCAAGCAGGCACTGGCCATATCGTCGACGTAGAGGAACTCGCGCCGGGGCGTGCCGGTTCCCCAGACGCTGACGCTCTCCGCCCCGGTCTGTGCCGCTTCATGAAACCGTCGCATGAGGCCGGGAATAACATGACTATTTTCCGGGTGGAAGTTGTCGCCGACCCCATAGAGATTTGTCGGCATGACTGACCGGTAATCGCGTCCGTACTGGCGGTTGAAGCTTTCACAGAGCTTGATGCCTGCGATTTTGGCGATGGCGTAGGGCTCGTTGGTAGGTTCTAGTTCGCCGGTGAGCAAAGCATCCTCACGGATGGGTTGGGCGGCGTGCTTTGGGTAGATGCAGGAAGATCCCAGGAACAGCAGCTTTTGTACGTTTGTCCGGTGGGCGGCCTGTATCACATGCGTCTGGATGAGCAGGTTGTCACCCAGAAACTCGGCCGGGTAGCTGTTGTTGGCGTGTATGCCCCCGACCCGGGCGGCTGCCAGATACACCTGATCGATCGCGTGCCCGGAGAAGAAAGCCTCTACCTCGGTCTGTCGCGACAGATCCAGCTCGTCGTGGGATGCCGTGACCAGGGTGACGTCCTCACGTCTCTCAAGAAGTCGACAAATGGCAGAGCCAACCATTCCCTTGTGGCCGGCAACGTATATGGTCTTGTGAGGCATCAGTTTTCTACCGTGACTGACACGTCGTGGCCATGTTGCCTGAGGAATGCGTTTCGTTGCGCCACCTTGAGGTCCTCCTCGACCATCTCTGCACACATTTGCCGCGCTGTAATTTCAGGCTCCCAGCCCAGTTCCCGCCGTGCACGTGTCGCATCCCCCTTCAGGCTGTCGACCTCTGCGGGTCGGAAGTAGCGCGGATCGACACGGACTACCACATCACCTACCCGCACCGCAGGCGCCTTGTTCCCGAGGATCTCTGCCACGATACCCCGCTCATCGAGGCCCTTGCCGTGGAATTCGAGTTTGATACCCAGTTCTTGGGCGCTCCAACGCACGAAGTCGCGTACAGAATGTTGCTTGCCAGTGGCGATAACAAAGTCTTTCGCCTCACTTTGCTGAAGCATCAGCCATTGCATGCGCACGTAATCCTTCGCATGACCCCAGTCACGCAGGGAATTCATGTTGCCCATGTACAGGCAGCTTTCGAGCCCCTGGGCGATGTTGGCGAGGCCGCGGGTGACTTTGCGGGTCACGAAGGTTTCACCGCGGCGGGGTGATTCGTGGTTGAACAGTATGCCGTTACAGGCGTACATGCCGTAGGCCTCACGGTAATTCACCGTGATCCAGTAGGCGTAGAGCTTGGCCACTGCATAGGGTGAGCGCGGATGAAAAGGAGTTGACTCGCGTTGCGGTGTTTCCTGGACAAGCCCATACAGTTCCGAGGTTGACGCCTGGTAAAAGCGCGTTTTGTGCTCCAGTCCGAGCAACCGAATGGCCTCCAGAATACGTAAAGTGCCCATCGCATCAACATCGGCGGTATACTCGGGTGACTCGAAGCTGACCGCTACATGGCTCTGGGCGCCGAGGTTGTAGACCTCGTCTGGCTGCACGTGCTGGATGATGCGGGTGAGGCTTGAGGAATCGGTGAGATCGCCGTAGTGCAGGATGAACCGTTGGTTGTCCACGTGAGGATCTTGGTAAATATGATCGACGCGCCGGGTGTTGAACGAGGAGGCGCGGCGTTTGATGCCGTGAACTTCGTAACCCTTATCCAGGAGCAACTCGGCCAGGTAGGAGCCGTCTTGGCCGGTGACGCCGGTGATGAGTGCTTTGGGTGCCAAGATTGAACTCCTTGAATATATAGTTCGCTTCGATAGCGTTGAGTTAGTGGGCTTCTGACGACCGGAATTTCGGAAATCTCATCAGTCAGGTATTCTACGCACTCACCAGTGGAATAGAAGCGCCGGTAGAAGCAACGGTCGCAGAATCAAGATTTGATAACACAGTAGGTCTACGTTTGTATCTATCCTTATCTCTATCTATTTCTGAGAGTTGATTGAGGTCTCGTAGAATCAGTTCGATTGGTCGATTAGAATACACACGGTCAGCGGCTAAACAATCCGATAGGAACCAGCAGCTGTCTTATGTGACCAAGCAGAAACACGTAGTAAAATAGAGACTCAACCACAACCGCATAGGTATACTGGGCATCCACAACCTGGTCAGAATCGGGTGGGTCTATTGAATCAGGTTCTGAGTGGCAACCAGTAGAATCCAAACGATGCTCAAAGTGATGCTCGCCAACCAAATTCACTTCGACTGCCAGCCAGAGCAGAGGATTCTGGAGGCTGCCCGACATCACGGTATTATTCTGGAGCACAGTTGCCGGACTGGTAGATGTGGTGTCTGCAAGGCGGTGGTAGTAAGCGGCGAGACAACTGCACTGCAGCCGGAAGTCTCCCTCACGGAATCGCAGCTGGCAGAAGGCTACATTCTTACCTGCTGTCGAACCGCCACCACTTCGGTGCAGCTCGATATCGAAGACCTGGGAGCGCTTGGAAAGCTGCAGGTAAAAACGCTGCCTTGTCGCATCGACCACTTGCAGCCGTTGACCGACGACGTCCTGGAAGTGACTCTGCGCACCCCTCCGGCCATCCATCTCGGATATGTGCCGGGCCAGTACGTGGATATGATTGGCAAGGATGGCCTGCGCCGTAGCTATTCCATTGCCAACGCCCCGCGAAATGATGGAAAACTTACGCTACAGATCCGCAAGGTTCCCGATGGCGAAATGAGCCAATACTGGTTCTCTGAAGCCAAAACCAATGACCTGCTCCGTTTGGAGGGGCCATTGGGGACCTTCAGTCTGCGTAAAACGAACCTCAAGCAGATTATCCTGCTGGCGACAGGTACTGGCATAGCGCCCATCAAGTCGCTGCTTGAGCAGTTGTCGGCAGCCGCGCGACCCGGGTTTAGCCGGATTCACCTGTACTGGGGTGGGCGAACGGAGCAGGATATTTACTGGCAGCCCAAGTTTCCCAACTTACCCTTAGAGTTCACCTCTGTCCTATCGCGCAGCCCAGAGTGGTCAGGGCGCAAAGGTTACGTGCAACACGCCGTCCTCGAGGATCGACTTAACTTGCCCGATGCAGTGGTCTACGCCTGCGGTTCAGAGGCAATGATTCATAGCGCGCATGACGAACTTGTCGCGGAGGGGCTCAGTGGCAAGAATTTTTTCTCTGATGCCTTCGTGAGCTCAAATTGAGGTCAGAACAGGAGTAAGGATGAAAGCGGTTATACTGGCTGGCGGGCTGGGCACAAGGCTCAGCGAAGAAACCAGCACCCGCCCCAAGCCGATGGTTGAAATTGGCGGCAAGCCTATTCTCTGGCACATCATGAAGATGTACTCAGCGCACGGAATCAACGATTTTGTGATCTGCTGCGGCTACAAGGGCTACCTTATAAAGGAGTACTTCGCCAACTACTTCCTGCATATGTCCGATGTCACCTTCAACATGCGTGACAACACGATGGAGGTGCACGACAAACGCGCCGAGCCCTGGAGTGTGACGCTTGTGGACACAGGCGAGCACTCCATGACCGGCGGTCGATTGCGGCGGGTTGCCAGCTATGTCAGGGATGAGGAAGCCTTCTGCTTCACATATGGTGACGGGGTAGGCGACATAGACATCTCGGAATCGGTGCGCTTTCATAAAGCCCACGGGAAAGCCGCAACCTTGACCGCCACTTATCCGCCAGGTCGTTTTGGCTCACTGGATATACGAAACAAGCAGGTGATGAACTTCAAGGAAAAGCCGAAAGGTGATGGCGGCATGATAAACGGCGGCTTTTTCGTGCTTTCACCTAAAGTGCTTGATTTCCTCGCTAGCGACCTGACTATGTGGGAAGACGCGCCGTTGATGCAGTTGGCGGAAGCGGGCGAACTTATGGCCTATGAGCATCAGAGTTTCTGGCAGCCCATGGATACGCTGCGGGACAAGGTCTTGCTGGAGCAATTATGGGAAAGTGGCAAGGCCCCCTGGAAGGTGTGGGGCTAGTTCGATGAGCGCAAATGTTAATCCAGATTTCTGGCAGGGCAAGAAGGTATTTCTGACCGGGCATACGGGCTTCAAGGGCAGCTGGATGACGCTTTGGCTTAAGAGTATGGATGCCAAGGTCAAAGGCTTTGCCCTCGAGCCGCCGACCAGTCCAGCGCTGTTTCTGGAGGCCAGAGTTGCCGAGGGAATAGAGTCGGAGATCAGAGACATTCGCGATCTGGACGCCGTTACGAGCAGCATGACCGAGTTTGACCCGGATATTCTGATTCACATGGCCGCTCAGCCGCTGGTACGGCTTTCGTACCGCGAGCCAGTGGAGACCTACGCTACCAACGTCATGGGGACCGTGCACGTGCTGGAGGCCGCACGCCAGTGCAAGAGCCTGAAAGCGATCGTCAACGTAACAACAGACAAATGTTACGCGAACCGCGAGTGGGTCTGGGGCTATCGCGAATACGAGCCCATGGGTGGCCATGACCCCTACAGCAGCAGCAAAGGCTGTTCGGAGCTGGTGACCGCGGCCTACCGCAGCTCTTTTTTCGACAGCCCAGAAACGGCTTGGCTGGCCTCAGCGCGGGCAGGTAACGTGATTGGCGGGGGTGATTGGGCCGATGACAGGTTGATTCCAGACATCCTACGGGCGTTCGAGAAGAAGCAGCCGGTGATAATCCGCAACCCGCAGGGCGCCCGCCCATGGCAGCATATACTAGAACCTTTGAGTGGCTACCTGCTTCTAGCTGAAAAGCTATCTACCGAAGGTGCGGAATACGCGCAAGGTTGGAACTTCGGGCCGCGAGATGAAGATGTTCGCGCTGTAGAGTGGATATTGAACTACATGGTCTCAGTCTGGGGCGAAGGAGCGAGCTGGCATTTGGACCGGAGTTCATTGCCTCATGAAGCACAGCTGCTGAAACTGGATATCTCCAAAGCCGCCGGCAAACTACATTGGCAGCCGCGCTGGCCTTTGGAGCAGGCGCTTTTGTCCATTGTGGACTGGCAACGATGCTGGTTGGGCAAGGGCGATATCCAGCAAAAGACCCTCGACCAAATAACGCAGTATCAAGCCAGTTGACCCTGAAACTCACCGAGATAATCTGCAAAGGCACTTCATGACTCCAGAAGCACTCCGACAGGAGATCGGCAGACTGGTTGAACAGTACGCCGACACAGCGTTGGCCCCCAAAGCGTTTAGCCCAGGTGAAACCGTCATTCCACCATCTGGCAAGATTATTGGTGTGCGCGAGCTGCAACTAATGGTGGAAGCGTCGCTGGACGGATGGCTGACTACAGGCCGTTTCAACGCCGAATTTGAGAGGAAACTGGCGGAATTCATTGGTGTCGACCACCTGATCACCGTAAATTCCGGCTCTTCCGCCAACCTGGTTGCCTTCAGCGCATTAACGTCACCAAACCTGGGGGACCGCGCCATCAAAAAGGGGGATGAGGTCATTGGCGTGGCTGCGGGCTTCCCAACTACTGTCAACCCGATTGTGCAGTTCGGAGCCGTGCCAGTATTTGTTGATGTTGATACTAAGACCCACAATATCAATGCCGACTTGATTGAGGCGGCGATTACGCCCAAAACCAAGGCCATTATGCTGGCACACACGCTGGGGAACCCGTTCAACCTCGCCAAGGTTAAGTCCCTCTGTGAGAAGCACCAGCTCTGGCTGGTAGAGGACTGCTGCGACGCGCTGGGCGCCACATACGATGGCAGAATGGTCGGTACCTGGGGTGACATTGGTACGCTGAGTTTCTACCCGGCGCACCACATCACCATGGGGGAGGGTGGCGCAGTATTCACCAACAACCCAACACTGAAGGTGATCGCTGAGTCCTTCCGTGACTGGGGCCGGGACTGCTACTGCGCACCTGGCTGCGATGACACCTGCGGTAAACGCTTTGGCCAGCAGTTCGGCACTTTGCCGCACGGCTATGACCACAAGTATGTTTATGCCCACATTGGCTACAACTTGAAAATTACGGACATGCAGGCTGCTTGCGGGCTAGCCCAGCTGGAACGCGCCTCCGAATTCATAGCTACGCGCAAGCGTAACTTCGCGCTGCTTAAGGAGCGGCTTGCCAGCCTTAACGAATATCTGGAAGTCGCCGAAGCAACACCCAACAGCGACCCCTCCTGGTTTGGCTTTCCGGTGACCCTCAAAGAGTCCAGCGGGGTAAGGCGCCTTGACCTGCTTAAATACCTTGGCCAATACAAGATTGGCGCTCGCCTTCTGTTTGCCGGTAACCTTACCCGACAGCCCTACTTCAAGGATGTTGAGTATCGTGTGGTTGGCGAATTGACCAACACCGACCGTACCATGAACCAGACGTTCTGGTTGGGCGTTCAGCCTTCGCTTTCTGCCGAGCATTTCGACTTCATCGGAGAAAAGATGGAGGAGCTTTTCGGAATCAACTTCTAGAGCGGGCGATACTTGCTTTGAATATTCTGTTGACTGGCGCAAGTGGCTTTTTGGGAAGCGCTCTTGCTCTCCATTGGCTCAAGGCCGGCCATCAGGTGGCGCTGCTACTAAGGCCCGGTTCGCAGTTGCACCGCCTGAGCGGTCTGGATCCCTCGTTCAATATCGGCCGCTATACTACTGATGCTGAAGTTTATGCCTTTATCAAAAAGACCCAGCCAGAAATAGTTGTACATACTGCGTGCTCCTACGGCCGACAGGGCGAAACTAACCTACAGGTTTTTGATACCAATTTGCGGTTTGGAGTTGTCATTACACAGGCTCTCCAGCAAAGCACACTGCCCGTCACCTTTATCAATACTGGCAGCGCCTTGGCCCCTGAGGTAAGCGTTTATGCGCTTAGTAAACATCAGTTTGCAGGCTGGGGCCGTATGCTCCCGCTCCAATCGGGCGGTCAGTTAAAGTTTGTCAATGTGCTACTCCAACACATGTATGGCCCGAATGATGATGCGTCTAAGTTCACCACGCATGTGCTGAACGCATGCCAGCGCAACGATCCTTTGCTCAAGTTAACCGCAGGTGAGCAAGCGCGTGACCTGATCTACATTGACGATGTCGTTCACGCCTATGATACATTGTTGAAGAAACGCCACCAGTTGGATGCGACGCAAGACATAGATGTGGGCTCTGGGGTGGCAACCACTATCCGGGAGTTTGTCGAAACAGCGCATCGACTGACGGCATCACAGACCGAATTGCATTTTGGTGCATTACCGTATCGCCCAAATGAAGTGATGCATTGCCAGGCCAATACCGATCGCATCAGACAACTTGGCTGGCAACCAGCCTTTGACCTGGAAGCAGGCCTCCAAAAGACTATCGAGCTGGAATTTAACACGTGAAACTACTGATTACCGGCGGTTGCGGATTCCTGGGCAGTAATCTGGCATCGGACGCCCTCGCCCGAGGCGACGAACTGGTGGTTTTCGATAATCTCTCCAGAAACGGCTCGCGCGACAACCTAGCCTGGCTGCAAGGACAGGGGAAATTCTCCCTCAAGCACGGCGACATCCGCAACCAGAATGACATCACCCGCGTTATCCAAACGTTCAAGCCAGATACCATTTTCCATCTTGCTGGCCAGGTGGCGATGACCACCTCAATCGCCAATCCGCGAATGGACTTCGAAGTGAATGCGCTGGGTACGCACAATCTTCTGGAAGCGGTGCGCCAGCATGCACCACAGGCTATCGTGGTGTACTCTTCGACCAACAAGGTCTATGGTGATTTGGAGCAATATAATTATCAGGAAACTGAAACGCGCTACCAATGTGTGGAGCACCCCAACGGTTTTGACGAGCAGACACAGCTGGATTTTCATTCGCCCTACGGTTGTTCCAAGGGTTCTGCTGACCAGTACATGCTGGACTACGCGCGTATCTTTGGCCTGAAGACCGTCGTGTTCCGCCACTCGTCGATGTACGGCGGCAGGCAATTCGCTACCTATGATCAGGGCTGGGTAGGCTGGTTTTGCCAGAAGGCCGTTGAAACGCGAGCAGGCAAGGTAACAGAGCCTTTCACCATTTCGGGCACAGGTAAGCAGGTACGCGACGTACTCCATGCGGACGATATGAAGCAGCTATATATGGCCGCGGTCGCCCATATCGAACAGGCCAGGGGTCAGGCTTTTAATATCGGTGGCGGCATCCGAAACAGCCTTTCGCTGCTGGAGCTTTTCTCAGTCCTTGAACAACTACAGGAGATCGAGCTGGAGTTCACCCGGCTTCCCGTTCGCAAGAGCGACCAGCGCGTCTTCGTCGCGGATATTGCTAAGGCCAGACAACTGCTGGAATGGGAGCCACTGGTCTCTGCTCAGAAAGGTGTGGCGCGCATGGTTGAATGGGTGGGCACTGCCTGATGAACGAGGCCGGTTCCACGGAGCGGACCCATAACTACCTGCGTCAGATAAAGGGCGCGGTTGGGTATCGTGCTATCGCTATGGGCGCCTCCTTCCTCGCGATTCCCCTTATGATCGGCTACCTAGGCCAAGAGCAGTTCGGCGTCTGGTCAACCCTGCTCACTGTCATGTCTTGGGTCCTGTTTTTTGACCTGGGTGTCGGTAACGGTCTGCGCAACAGAGTCGCCGAGTCCCTGGCCAAGAACGAGCGCGGCGAAGCCGCCCGTTTTATCGCCTCTGGATACACTCTTATTGGCTTGATCGCGCTGGCGCTATGGGTGCTCGTCACGGCGGTTTCGTTCTTTATACCGTGGCAGGTAGTGTTCAATACCCAGACGATTTCGGACGCCGCCCTGCGGGCGACCGTGCAAATCGGGGTTTTCTTTATAGTGCTCAACTTCTGGATCGGTCTGATTGGTGCGCTTCTGGGAGCTGTACAGAAAACCTCGGTGATAGCCTTGGGCCAGCTGATCTCGAACGTCGCGGTGCTCGGTCTGGTATATGTCCTCACCAAAACCACCGGTGCGTCGATCAGCCATTTGGCACTTGTTTACGGCCTATCCTTGACTGCCGCCAACATCTCGTTGAGTCTGTGGTTCTACCAACGTTATCCAGAGCTACGCCCGCGTCCGTATTTAAAAAAACAGCATGCGCACCCTTTATTGCATGTAGGCCTGCAGTTCTTCACCATCCAGCTCGCCGTGCTCGTTCTTTTTACTACCGACAAAATGTTGATTACCCAGCTGTTCGGCCCACAATACGTTACTCAGTACGAGGTCGTTTCCAAGCTTTTTGGTGTAATCACCTTCGTGCACGCACTGGTCGCTGGGCCGCTCTGGTCGGCCTATACCGATGCGTACCACCGCGAGAACTTTGCGTGGATAGAAGACATGCTCCGCAAACAAATGATGATCTTTGGGGGCATCGTGGTCATGGTTATTGCGCTGTGCCTATCGGCACGCCCGATAATTTCCGTGTGGATAGGCAGTGATCTGGTAGTTTCTTTACCTATCATAATTACAATAGGTTTATTCGTCCTAATCTCCACCTGGAACACCATCTTCGTCATGTTGGTAAACGGTATAGGTAGAATCAGACTGCAGCTTTACACAGCTATTGTGGCCATGCTGGCGAATATCCCGCTGTCCATATTTTTGGCGAAACATCTTGGCTTGGGATTGAGCGGGATTGTGCTGGGAACCATCTGCAGTTTGCTGCTTGCTGCTGTAGCATTGCCAATTCAAGTTCATTACCTTATTAAGTCTCACGTATAAGTACAGGCAGCATGACCGACACAAAGGCTTCACCGAGAGTCAGTATTCTCATCCCTGTATACAATCGGGAAAATTTGATAGCTGAGTGCATCGAGTCAGCGCTGCTTCAAACCTATCTGGATTTCGAGGTCGTGGTGGTGGATAACGCGAGCGACGATGGCACCTGGAAAATCTGTCAGCAATTCGCCGCCCGCGACCCGCGTGTGAGAGCGTTCCGCAACAATAGGAACATTGGCCCGGTGCGCAACTGGAGGCGCTGCGCCGAACAGGCAAGGGGCGAATTTGTCAAGATCCTGTTTAGCGACGACACGCTGGAACTGAACTGTCTTGCCGAAATGGTACCAGAGTTGGAAGACCCCGATGTGGCACTCGTTTATTGCGCGGCTCGAATCGGCAGGAGCAAGGACAGATCACGCACTGACTATTCATTAGGCAATGCCGTGCGTTTGGACTCGACTAAGTTCATCAATCTAATTTTGTGTGGCGATGCTCCAGTCAGCCCAGGTGCCATTGTAATTCGCACAAAGGACTTGATCGCCAACTTGCACACAAATTTCCCGACCGCAACGCCTAGACCCTTCGATGCTCACGGGGCAGGACCAGATGTAATGATATCGCTGTTGACTGCCGGGAGTTATAGCTGCGTTGTTCACCTCTCTACGCCACTCGTCTTTTTTCGCGCCCATAGTGGATCTTTTTCAGTTTCAAACACCCGCAATCAGATTTCTCAAGGTTACCGGTCTGCGTTAAGTCACTACTTGATAGAAGAAAGAGGGCGAGCGTCATGGATGCGATATCTGGCTGATGAATGGCTTCGCGAACTTCGGTTTGATCGAAAATGGATTCAACCCAGGCAATATTTGATTGAATATGAGGGCAGCGGCCAACTTTCTGAACAGTGTGCTTTCACGTTTTATGCGTTGCTAAGTCTTCTCACGCGACTCTGGGGTGGCAAGCTAAACTACGTTTAACAGCTCAAATGCGATGGATTTAGTCGGAACGGAACGCCGAGTCTCGGAGGTATCTCGTCTTTAGTTCCAGCCAGGAGTGAAAATGATACATCAGACGCTGCGCACATAGACGCTAGTTAATCGAAATTAGTGTTGGTGAATGAGCGCTGATGCGATAGTTCACTTGGAATACCCTGAAAACACAGCATGGTCTTAATGGCTCTGATAGCGGTCATCTAGGAAAACTTTGGCATCAGATTTCATAAATATCAAGTCAAACTGCCAAAGAACACTATCGGTAGGGCGTAACATTGGATCTGCAAGGTCCATCGGTCTAAAACCGATTTTTTCCAGAGCCAGACACATATCTGGAAATCGCAAGCTGCTTTTCGTGATGCTGAAGTTATAGCATTCCATAATGATTGCTTCAGTGGTGTGTAGCGTTTTTCTTGCTCCTTCAAGAATTTCTCGCTCGAATCCATGTGTGTCGAATTTGAGAATAAAAGGACCCGTTAGACCCTTCTCGACAACCAACTGATCTATGGTCTTACTTGGCACTTGGCGACCTGAGGCGCCATCGATATCAACTGCACTGCCGTCAAGATCTTCTGCGACACGTATTCTAAGAATCTCATCGTTTGGAGAGCCAGCAACGCACAGTGCATAGTCAAACCGTGGGGTTCGGGACTGTATCGCCCGAAGGAAGTGCTCCCGCTCGATCAGGGGTTCCACAGCCAGAAAGCTGGATTTTGGGAATGTGCGCATCGCGGCTTCACTCCACATGCCATTGGATGCACCGATGTCAATGACTGTCTTTGTATTCGGAATGTGTACAAAGAGCCTTTCGAGCGCTTTAGTCATCTGGAAGGCATCGGCACTCTTGGGGATGAGTTTGAGGCCCACCAAGCCCAGCAAATAGTTAACTATTCTAGCCAAGAGTTTCATTGCTTTCAGTATCCCGTCGAGGTAACGTTTTATAGAGAAGAGCCCTTAGTGTACACACGCAAGGTTAACCAAGTCGACAAGTGCTACAGAGCGAACCATGAATTTCTGCATCGTGACTCCCTGTCTCAACGCGGAGCGCTACATTGAGCGCACTATGCACTCCGTAATAAAGCAGACGGCGCTTTCGGCGGGTGATGGCAGTATATTTTTGGAGTATATAATATGCGATGGAGGGTCGACAGATGCCACTCTGGCTATAGCTGAACGCATTGCGCATGACTTTTCGAGTATGGTAGATAGTATCTCAATACGAGTACACTCTGAATCAGATTCGGGGATGTACGACGCGATAGCCAAAGGTTTTCAGCGCGCTGCCGTTGCAGATATATACGCTTACGTAAATGCCGGTGATTATTATGCGCCGCATGCGCTCGAAATACTTGATGAGGTTTTCTCCATTAGCTGCGTTGAGTTCGTCACCGGATTTGACGTTGTCTATAACGAACAAGAACATATGGTATCTTGCCGGTTGCCTTATGGTTATAGCCGTAGGCTTATCGATAAGGGCTTTTACGGAGGGTTGCTTCCACATATTCAGCAGGAATCTACTTTCTGGTCGGCATCACTACATAAGAGGATTGATTTCGATAGATTGCGTAGATTCAAGCTGGCTGGCGATGCTTATCTCTGGAGTGTTTTCAGTCAGCATGCGAATCTCTATGTTGTATCCGCGTGGCTGGCTGGGTTCACAATTCATGTGGGTCAATTGAGCCAGATCAGGGCCGAGAGTTATAGAGAAGAGCATCTCTCCATTTGTCGCCGTCCACGCTTTCTGGATTTCTTACTGGCTGCTCGGTTTCTTATGGCGAACTATCTTCCCGATGCGATCAAAGTGGCATTGAGTTCACATCTGATTGCTTACGATCATTCTAGCGGAGAGTACCGGGTGCGCGGAGATAGGTGAGTACCACAGAGCTATAACTTTCAATTTGCTATACCTGTCGGGCTCAATTTTCATCTTCACCGCACCTTAGAAATACTCTGAATAAGCCTGGAATTTTGCGATAATACGCCATGCCCCAAGCACAGGATGTCAGCATGACCCAGATGACCTTCGCCGAAGCCGAGTTTGCCAACAAGAAGCGCAAAACTCGGCGCGAGATTTTTCTGGAACGGATGGACAAGCTCATCCCGTGGGCCAGGCTGGAGAAGAAGCTCCGCAAGCATTACCAAACCAGGCGCTGGACGCCGTCGCCACAGCGCCATGCGTAACGCATCGGTCACTGCTTTTGTCTTCATCCGTGAGCTAATGCTCCAGCCCACGACTTCGCGGTTAAACAGGTCGATAAACACTGTCAGGTACAGCTAGCCTTGCTGTGTCCATATATACGTCAGGGCAGATACCCACGCCTGGTCCGGCCCTTCCGCCGTGAACTGTCTTTGCAGCACGTTCTCAAATACCGGCTGCTTGTGATTGCTGTTCGTCGTTGCCTTGTACTTCTTTCGGTAGCGTGCGCGAACCTGCGCTTCACGCATCAGGGATCGCGTTTTGCGTCGTCCCACAGGATACGCAAGCGCGTTCAGCGCCCGCCGCATCCGGCGCGACCCGTACCTGTAACCACTGGACGTGGCGACCGCTTTCACCGCTGCAAGCATACCCTCGTGCTCCGGATCCGGCTGCCGGTATTTTTGATACACGCAGTGCCGGTAGTAGGCGACACCCAGTAGTCGGCACATCAGATCGACAGGCCAGGTCTTCTTGTGCAGGGTGATGAACGCGTACTTCACCGCGTTTCCTTGGCAAAGAAGTGGTCCGGCATTCCGGCCGTCGCCTTTTTTAAGATGTCTTTCTCCATCTTCAGACGCCGCACCTCGCCTCGGAGATTTCGAATCTCAGCCTGCTCCGCTGTGAGCTTGCCGTTGCCACGGAAGGCCGTGCCATCGTCCGTCTCGCTCTCCTTGATCCACCGGCACAGTATGTTGGCGTTAATGCCCAGACTGCGCGCAGCTTCTGCGCGGCTGTAGCCCTGCTCCAATACCAGGCTGATCGCATCCAGCTTGAATTCCTTTGAGTACTTCTTCCTCGTGTCCATCTTGTACCACCTCCAGTTCAGGATATTATTCCTTGACTGGGTTTGTCACATCTATTGAACCACCTCAATGTCAGAGCGCATGACGGCGCAGTTGGTCCGCGATGCACTGAAAGTATCCCTGCGCTTTCGCGGTATGCCTACCGGGATCAGTGTACACTCTGATCGCGGCGGCGAGTTTTATTCAAAGGCCTACCAAGCGGTCCCAGGCGAACATGGTATGAGTTGCAGTATGAGCCGGAGCAGCTGCCAAGGCGATGCCTGCGCAGGGAGCTTCATCCATTGGCTCACAGTGGAGGCAGTCTATGGCTGGCACATCGGTACCTGGGGAGAAATGAGGCAAACGGTATCCGAGTGTAGCGAAGTGGATTAAAATCAAGGACGCCGACACAGCGCCAATGGGAGTCTCAGCCCAGCGGCATTTGAGGGAAAACTGGTTGCCTAAGGACGTACCCACTGCTGGTGTGTAGGTTTAGCTATCGCACAGAGAACTATATGAAAAGTGCTCTACAATACATTCCGCCATTTTTAAAACGTTTCGCCAGAATTTTATTTTATTTTTTCATAGACGCTTATCGATCGCTCACCCGGACCAGGAGGCCGATGTCTCCTCCAGCTATGACGGCGCTTTTGGTTGGCGGCGGAGACTTTGCGGCTATAGGAGCGGCGATCAAGCACGACTTGGTAGTGACAACGGGTTTGAATAAGAGTTCAGCAATCCTTGAAATAGGGTGTGGTTATGGCAGGGTGGCTATCGCATTAGCAGATTTAGTGAGTCCCCCGGGTCGTTACGATGGCGTTGAAATTGTAGAAAAGGCTGTTGAGTGGTGTACGAATGAGATTACATCACGATACCCCAATTTTTTGTTTCATCATGCGGACGTATCAAATCCATATGCGGGGCGTGAGAATGGCCAGCCGGCGGCAAAATACCGACTTCCTTTTGAGAATAGTACCTACGATGTAGTTTTTCTTACGTCAGTTTTTAGTCATATGCGCCCCGATGACATTAGTGCCTACTTGAATGAGATTTCGCGAGTTATGAGAAGAAATGGGAAGTGCTTTATAACTTACTATTTGATTAACGAGTTCACGATGGCGCAGATTCTCTCCAAGCAGGCATCGCAAAATTTCTGCTATGATTTCGGCGACTTCTTGTCGACGCACAAGCGAACGCCAGAGCAGACGATTGCCGTATCCGAAGAGCTCGTAAGAGGATTCTATGTCGATGCGGGGTTGGTGATTGAGGAGCCAATTCTTCATGGAAGCTGGTCAAATAGAGAGAGGCACTTCTCATATCAAGACGTGATCGTTGCGAAGAAACCATAGCTTAGATCTGTAAATTTAGGAGATTGTGATTGAGCGAATCGTAAATATAGTCTCGGATAGGTCTGCTTTCAGATGTTTCTAAATTCTATGAGTCCTTTTTTCTTTTTCCTAGTCGCGAGGTGATAGATTTTTGTTATCGTTGGCGAGATGTCACATAGAAGCTTCGACCAGTAGCCGTGGAATTCACGAAACAATTTCGCCTTATCTCTTTTGAACTGTTTATCTTCATAAGTTGAGCTTAATCCGTGATTGTCATTGTAAAGCGCAACATCCACATTTACATGCTGGAACGGTGTGCTGGCAAAAAGGCGAATATTACTAGCCCAGTCAGATTTGATTGGATAATCGAGCGAGTAAGGATGCTGCTTGAGAACATGTGTTGGGAAAAACATGCTTTGATGACAGATGTTGCGGAATACGAGTTTGACGGTTGAAAAAGAACCATCATATCGTTTTGCACTACTTCCAAGTCTCACATTCCCGTAATAGATATTATCAGTGCTGGTCAATTGGCTTAACATGACTTCGAAACCTGGGAGAAGACGGTCATCAGAACCCAGAAAATATATCCACTCTGTGTTCGTTCGTGCGACAGCTCTGTTCATTGCGTCATAGACGCCTTTGTCCTCTTCTGACACGAAGCTGATTCCATTACTACTAATGTTCTCCACATATTCCTTTGTGCCGTCTGTAGAAAGGCCGTCTTGGATGACGACGAAAACGGTCTCCCCGACTAGGTGGCCAAGTATGCTCTGGACACTTTTCAGACATGCTGGAAGGTCTGTTATCGAGTTGAAGGTTGGAATTACGATGGTCAGCGTAGAGCGCCAAGTCGCAGCGATGTCTGCATTATTTCTCAAGTGAAGGCCAACCGTAGTGCCACAACATGGTTAATTTTCTCGGGCGCAAGGTGAAAGTTCGGAAGTAATCCCGTGGATTGATTGAACTCATTCTTTGTGCTGAAGCCCGGCATTCCTGCAGTAGTTTTCTTTGACACCACGATGAAGTGAATACATTGGCATATACTTCACGCAAGATTCGACCGTCCCTTCTGATCAGAGTCAAGATGAGGCCCTCAACGAAGACTAGCAGAATGTGGAGTCCGAGCAGGGGCCACATCAGTCCGGTCGGAGTGACTACGAATAATACATAGGTCTTATTGCGCTCGCTCAGACGCCGGCGACGGTAGCTGGAAGAGATCTTGTTTCCGTCCACTCTGTTGCCACCAAAGCTATGCCCCTGCCTGTGTCGGTACCCGCTTTCGCAGGTAACTTCCACAGGCCCACCACCAAGACGAACCGCGCAACACAGATAAAGATCCTCACCGACGGACTCAAACCACTCCGGAAACCCGCCCAGCCGCCCCCACACTTCTCTCTCAATCCATAAACACGCCCCAATCACCATCGCCACGTCCCTGCGGTCCGGGTTTAGGTTGGGCACCGGGTTGTAGAAGGGGTCCAGCAAGCAGCCGCGGTCCACCAGTTCGCCGCTTTCCCAGTCGTACTGCGGCAGCGTGAGAATGCCCGGCGGATCCTGCTGTGCTGCCGCGTCCGCCAGAACAGTCAGACCATCGGGGAACAGCGCAGCATCGTTGTTGAGCAGCAGCACAAACTTGCCTCGCGCATGGGCCACCATCCGGTTGTTGGCCACGCAAAACCCCGCGTTCTCCCCGCTGACGAGGAGCTCCACTTGGGGGTAACGTTTCCGCAGGAACGCCACCGAATCATCCGGAGACGCATCGTCATGCACGATGATCTCCAGATCGAAAGCACAGTCCTGCGCCAGTACGGAATCAAGACATGCCGCGATCAACTCCGGGCCCTTGTAGTGGGCGATACAGACCGAGACCAGCGGCGCAGCAGGCCGCGTTAGAGCGGGGTAGTGTTCAACCACAGCCATGTTCGCTTGAGTCCCTCTGCCAGTGGCACTGCGGGCCGCCAGCCCAAAGTCTGGCGAGCGCAGTCCGCGCTGATGCTTACCCTGCTGGCATCCACCGTGCGGCCCAGTATATATTGTCTTCGCAAGGCTTGGCCGCTCGCCAGCTCGGCGAGGCTGAGAAGCTCGTTGAGGCTGACGCACTCGCCGCTGGCGGCGTTCAGTGTTCGTACTTCGCTTGCTGATGCCTGTTCCAGTGCGGCGAGCGTCAAGTCTACAAGGTCGTCAATATACAGGTAGTCGCGCACGGCGGAGCCGTCTCCCCACACGGTCAGTGCTTCGTCCCTTCTGATGCAGCCGAGGGCTGCTGGCACGATGCCGAAGCCTGCTTTTTCTGCCTGGCCGGGGCCGTAAACGTTGGAAGGCCTTATGATTGTTGCGCCTCCACCAAACTGCCTTGCCCAGGCTCCAATGAACTGCTCTGCGGCTACCTTCGCTGCACCATGGTAGGAGCGAGGCCGCGGCAGGTCACTTTCACAAGAGGCCACCGCAGCCTGCTCGTCATAGATTGCACCGGCTGAAGAGAAATAGATGAGAGGTATGGAAGGGTGGCCCTGCAGCGCCTCAAGTGTAGCCATCAATGGCGCCAGGTTCTCGCTGAGCTCTGCAGACGGCTTGCCAGCACTGCTGCCCGGTGTGCTGCACGCAGCTAGGTAAACCACGGCGTCGATGTCGCCCAGCGAGGTGGCCACCTCGGAGGGGTTGCGGCAATCGCTAGCAATCTGTTCGATACCCGGGAGGTTCAGGAGCTGTCCTCTGCGCGAAACCGCCTTCACTCGTGTGCCTTGGACATTAAGCGCTTGACACAGCGCTCTGCCGATGAAGCCTCCAGCGCCAATGACCAGCACACGGCTAATCATGGGCGTGTGTCAGCAGCTCGTTGTAGAGCGCTAAAAAGCGCGCCGCACAGTCATCCCATGTGCCGACGGCTTCCTGTGCCCAGTGTCGGGCGCTGGCGCCGTACTGCCCATTACCCGTCTCGTTTTCGAGGTTTTGCAATGCGGTAGCATAGCTTTCCCGGTCACTAACCAACTCGCCGGTGATGCTTTGTTGCACAAGGCTGGCGTGGGCTGGCATATCGGATGCGAGAATGGGCAAGCCTGCGGCCATGGCCTCCAGCATAACCTGCGGGCGGCCTTCTGCGTGCTCGCTGAGCGTTATCAGGCCGTGCGCCTTGGGGAACCACCGGGTTTCCAGCTGCACTGGAGTGGCGGGCCCGTGGTAGTGCACCCAGCTTGGGATTTCTGTTTGCTCCTGCATGGGTCCCAGAAGGTGCAACTGCCTAGATTTGCCCTTGAACAGCGGTTCTGACCATTCGAACAGTGGACCCAGTTTGTCGCGAGTCAGGCGGGTGACCGCCAACCATACCGGTTGCTTCGGCTCCAGTTTTCGTTCGATGTCATACCACAGGGGGTCGATGCCGAAGGGAACCGGTTGAACGTGTGCAATATCCCCGAAAGCCTTCTCGAGAGGCGCCTGCATCCACTCGGCATTGGGGCAGATGGTTACCGCACGTTGTCGCATCACTCGTCGTAGCAACGATTTCACCAATGGAAGCTGCAGTAGCTTCAAATCCGTCCCCAAAACCGTAACCAGCACCGGTTTTCCATCGGCAGGAAGCGGCAGAGCCGTTTGCAGCCAGTTCAGGTGGTAAAGATCGGTTTGTGACTCTCTGCGAAACGTTGAGTGAAGGGAGCGCAATAGTTTGAGTGGCGCAGTTAAACCACTGAGGCTGCGGCTTCTCATCAGATGTGCGATGCCCCCGGCGGCCATGAGTTCGGAGAGCATGCGCTCTTCATCATGGTTGGGGAGGTAGCGCACGTTGTCTGGCAAGGGGCCCGGTGGGGCCCACAAGGAGAGTTGAATATCCGGGCGGCGGGCCAGTGCATCGACCAGATGGCGGATGAATACCCCGCGCCAGTCGCTGGTGTCCGCAGGATAGGAGGTTGCAGCGCAGAGCACCTTGATGGGGGCCACGTGTCAGGCGCCCTCGGTGTTCAAGCGATCACCCCACCACCGGCACAGCATTGGCCCGAACCTCGCCATGCGCAAGCTCCACGTCGATCAGGCGGGATTCCACCGCTGTCACAATACCCGCCGCGTCCAGTCCGGCCGCTGCGTATTGCTCGGCCTGGCTGCCGTGCTCCACAAACGCATCTGGAATGCCCAGATGCAGACAGGGCGTGTCGACGCGCCTCGCCGCGAGTAGTTCGTGAACCCCGCTGCCCGCACCACCGGCAATCGCGTTGTCTTCCACGGTGACCAGCAAGTCGTGCTTCCCAGCAAGCGCCAGCACCAGGGCTTCATCCAGCGGTTTCACCCAGCGCATATCAACCACCGTGGCATCCAGGGCAGCTCCGGCTTCGAGCGCTGCCGGCAGCACGGTGCCGAAGGCCAGAATCGCCACGCGATGGCCCTCGCGCACGGTAACAGCCTTGCCGATGGGCAGCTCAGTCATGGTTTCCGCAATCAGTGCACCCTTGCCCGTGCCGCGCGGGTAGCGGACTGCCGCGGGGCCCGCGTGCTGGTAGGCCGTGTAGAGCATTTGCCGACATTCATTCTCATCGGAGGGCGCGCCTATCACCATGTTAGGGATGCAGCGCAGGTAGCTGAGATCGAAGGCGCCATGGTGGGTGGGGCCGTCCTGGCCCACCAGGCCAGCGCGGTCGATGGCGAAGGTGACGTCCAGGTTCTGGATGGCGACATCGTGGATGAGCTGGTCGTAGGCCCGCTGTAAAAAGGTGGAGTAGATTGCCACAACGGGCTTCAGGCCATCGCAGGCCATGCCAGCCGCCAGGGTGACGGCGTGCTGCTCGGCGATGGCAACGTCGTGGTAGCGCTGGGGGAAGCGTTCGGCGAATTCCACCATGCCTGACCCCTCACACATGGCTGGCGTTATGCCCGCGAGCCTTGGGTCCCGCTCGGCCATGTCGCACAGCCAGCGCCCGAATACGTCCTGGAACTTGGGCTTGCGCGGTGCAGCGGGCGGAGCGGGCAGGTTGGCCTGCGGTCCCTTGGGTACAGCTTCGATCTTGTTGATGGCGTGGTAGCCCACCGGGTCTTTTTCCGCCGGTGCGAAGCCCTTCCCTTTCATGGTGCGGATGTGCAGGAACTGGGGCCCTTCCAGGTCCTTCATGTTCTCCAGGGTTTGCAGCAGTTGCGGCAGGTCGTGGCCGTCCAGCGGGCCAATGTAGTGCCAGCCCAGCTCTTCAAACAGGGTGCCGGGAGCAACCATGCCCTTCATATGCTCTTCGGTGCGCTTGGCCAGGTCCCAGGCGGGTTTGATGCGCTTGAGGATCCTCTTGGAGCCCTCTCGCAGGCTGATGTACGTCTTGCTGGCCCATATCTTGGCGAAATAGGTGGCGAGGCCGCCGGTGTTGTGGCCGATGGACATCTGGTTGTCGTTGAGGACCACCAGCATGTTGGGCCGCACATGGCCCGCGTGCGCCAGCGCTTCAATGGCCATGCCGCCCGTGATGGCGCCATCGCCGATCACCGCGACAACATGCCGGTCAACGCCTTGCTGCCGTGCGGCAAGGGCCATGCCCATGGCGGCGGAGATGCTGGTCGATGAGTGGCCCACCCCGAAGGTGTCGTACTCGCTCTCGCTGCGCTTGGGGAAGCCCGCGAGGCCGCCGGACTGGCGTATGCTGCGCATCTGCTGCATGCGCCCGGTGAGAATCTTGTGCGGGTAGGTTTGGTGGCCAACGTCCCACACGATGCGGTCTTGTGGTGTGTCGTATACAGTGTGCAGTGCCACGGTCAGCTCTACCACACCGAGGCCGGCACCAAAGTGGCCGCCGCTCTGCCCGACGCTGTAGAGAAGATAGGCGCGCAGCTCTTCGCACAATTGCGCCAGCTCTGTCTCGTTCAGCGTGCGCAGGGAGCGCCCCTGATCGACGGCGCTCAGTAGGGGCGTGGTGGGAAGTGTGACGGGAATATCGCGTAACATGGTCAGATTTTAGCGTATTCGGAGAGGATTGCGATCATTTCCGTGTGTTAGCACTGCCACTTACTCGTCGCCCGGCAGTTCCTTGAAACGGTGGATCTGTCGCCGCTGCTTCTTGGTCGGCCGGTGCAGCGGTCGTTCTATCATGCCCCCGGCAGCCTTGCGGGCCTCGGTCTCACTCTCGCGGCGCGCGACACTGGCCTCGGTTTCGGTATAAAGCTGGCGGGCCTCCGGGGCGCCACGGCGCTGGTCGGAGAGCGCGTCGACGATCACTTCCCGCAGGTCCCAGCCCTGACGAATCAGCAGTCGGTCACCCACGGTGATTTCCTTGGACACCTTGATGCGTTGCCCATCCAGTTGCACCTTGCCCCCCTCGATGGCGGTTTTGGCCAGGCTGCGGGTTTTGAAGAAGCGCGCCGCCCACAGCCATTTATCGATGCGAAGTTTGTGCTCGCTCACGTTATAGCACTCGCAGAATGAGCATCCGGCATGATCTCATCAAAGTGATGGATGCCGGGGAAACGGGTGTCCAGACGCTTCTGCAGCTGACTGTCGGGTTGCAGCAGGGTGAGCAGGTGGGCAATGCCATAGTCATGCGCTGACTGCAGCACACTCTCGGTATCGTCAATCAGCAGGGTGCGAGCGGGGTTGAACGGGTGCAGCGCCTGCAGGGCGTGCCAGAAGGCCTGATCCTCCTTGGGTGCGGCGAGATCGTGCGACACCACCAAGCGGTCGAACCACGGTGTGATATCCACCTGGGCCATCTTGATATCCAGTGTTTTGCGGTGGGCGTTGGTCACCAGTACCACTTCGCGGGGGCCGGCGTGCAGCCGCTGCAGAAACTCGAGGGCGTGGGGCCGCAGCCGTATCATGTGCCGCAGTTCCTGCTTCAGCGCCGGTACATCCATGTCCAGTTGCGCGCTCCAGTAATCCAGCGAATACCAGTCCAGCGTGCCCTGGCGGCCATCGAAACGCCCGTGCAGGGCAGCGGTGGCATCTGCTGCCGGGATACCGTGTTTCTCCGCATACAGGCGGGGCAGGTGGTCCAGCCAGAAGTAATTGTCGAAGTGCAGGTCCAGCAGGGTGCCGTCCATATCCAGCAGAACTGTATCGATGCTGTCCCAGTTGATCATGCCAGCGGCTCATCGTTGTTTCGAGGCAGCCTAGTATGCCGTTTTTCGGCCCGAGCCGCATGCCGGGGGCTGGGAGCAGGCGGGGTTTACCCCGGGCAAGGGGTCGGCGCGACAGCGCGCAGCAAAACAGGGTGTTACAATCGCCGCTGGATTCTGCAGGTGCTCGCCGTGCACGATTTAACCACGCTCATCCCTCCGCTTCTCGAACTCTGCCGGACGGCAGGAGAGCTGATCTGTGAGCATTATCACGCCCCCGGCGACAGTGGTCTGCGCGCCAAAACGGATAATTCCCCACTCACGCACGCCGATATGGATTCCCATACCTGCCTGCGCGATGGTCTGGCGGCGCTCACGCCCGACCTGCCGCTGCTCTCGGAGGAGTCATCTCCCGCGCAGAAGGCCCGCCGTCATGCCTGGGCCCGCTTCTGGATGGTGGACCCGCTGGATGGCACCAAGGAGTTCATCGCCGGTACGGGCGAGTTCACCATCAATATCGCGTTGATCGACGCGCACCGGCCTGTGCTGGGGGTGCTCTATATACCGCTGCAGAAGGTCGCCTGTGTGGGTGTACCGGGCAAACTGTCGGCGCGTTTCACGGCGGACACCCGGGGCGGATGGCAGCAGCAGGCGCTGGCGACCCGGGCGCTGGGCGACGCTCCGGGTGGTGTGACGGTATTGGCCAGCCGGCGCCATCGCAATGCCCAGCTGGATGCCTGTCTGGCGTGGCTGGAGTCGCGTTGTGGCACCCTACAGCGCGAAAACAGCGGCAGTGCCCTCAAGTTCTGCCAGTTGGCGGAGGGGCGAGGGGATGTCTATCCGCGGTTTTCGCCCTGCTGTGAATGGGATGTTGCGGCCGGCCAGGCGGTGGTGGAGGCGGCCGGGGGCAGTGTGCTCGGTATGGACGGCCTGCCGCTGCGTTACAACTGCCGGGATTCGCTGCTGAGCCCGCATTTTCTGGCGGTTGGGGAGGCGCACAACGCGCTCTGGCCGGCGCTGCTGGAGCATCAGCGGCAGGTTGCCGGCGACGCCTCTCGGTGAGCGAAGACTAACGGGGTGCTTGTGCCGACAAACCCGGAAGGTATAGAGTTGAACACGATCAGGACACGGCGAGTGCAGGAGCCAGCCCCACAATGAACGAGCCACCGCGCATCCCATTTGGACGCGGCCACGTTGAAACCGACGCCGCCAACGAGGAACCGACGCCCGCCATGCGGCTGATGGAGCTGATGGCGCGGCACCGTGCGCTGGATGAAAAGATCGAAGAGCTCTATGAGTTCCCCTATAAAAACCAGATTCTCCTGCAGCGCCTGAAAAAGGAAAAACTGCGTCTGAAGGACGCCATTGAACACCTCAAGGATGATCTTATTCCCGACCTCAATGCGTAGGGGTCACCGTCGTATCCGCAAAGAAGGACGTCCCATGTCGTTGAAACGAAAACAGATCTTTCCCACCTTGCCCGCAGGGCAGCGCGTCTCGCTGTCGGCTGTGCTGCTGGGCGCAGCGCTGTCCCTGGCCGCTGCTGTGCCAGCCCAGGCAGACAACCACGAACCCCTGCCCGAGGTGACCTCCACGCCGCTGACCGGCACACTGCACCTGCTGCAGGGGCGTGGCGGGAATGTTGTCGCCTCGGTGGGTGAGGACGGGCTGCTGATCATCGACGACGATTACGCGAACATGGTACCCGCTTATGAAGCGGCGCTGATCGACCTCGCCGGCGCGGATGCCAACCCGCGGTTTGTCTTGAACACCCACTGGCACTCCGACCACACGGGTGGCAACCTGTTCTGGGCAGATCGGGGCGCGGTTGTGGTCGCTCACACCCGGGTGCGTGAGCGTATGGCGACACGGCAGGACATGCCGGCAATGAACCGCGTGGTGGAACCCAGCCCCAAGGGTGCTTTGCCGGTGGTTACCTACGGAGATTCCGTGGCCGTGCACTTCAACGGTGACGATCTGGAGGTGCAGCACTATGCCGCGGCCCACACCGATGGCGACAGCGTGGTCTACTTTACGGCGGAGAACGTGGTGCACATGGGGGACCTGTTCTTCAAGGATCGTTTCCCCTTTGTGGATATCGGCTCCGGCGGTACGGTGCCCGGCTATATTGCCGCGGTAGAGGCGGTGCTTGAGCGTGTTGACGGCAGTACCGTAATCGTTCCCGGCCACGGCAGCCTGGCCACGAAGGCGGATCTGGAGCGCTACCTCGACATGCTGCAGCTGACCTCCACCTTTGTCGCCGACAAACTCGCGGCGGGTGAGTCGGTGGAGTCGATCACCGAAGCCGGCCTTGGCGAGGTGTGGGCCAGCTGGGGTGGCGGGTTCATCAACGAAGCTACCTGGATCAGCTTCATCGCCAACAGTCCCTGATCCGCAGCCGTGGGCAGGCTGCGTTAACGACTGCGCGTCGGCAGACTGCCCTCCAGTTCCAGCAACAGTCTCTTCGCCTCCAGCCCACCGGCAAACCCGGTGAGGCTGCCGTCGGCGCCTATTACCCGGTGGCAGGGCACCACGATCGGCAGCGGGTTGCGGCCGTTGGCGGCGCCCACAGCGCGCACCGCATGCGGGTTCCGTAGCGCGCAGGCAATGTCCCGGTAACTGCGCAGTTCGCCCCAGGGAATCTCGCGCAAGGCCTGCCAGACCGCCTGCTGGAACGCCGTGCCCCCCGCCGCGAGCGGCAGGTCGAATGCGCGCCGCTGACCGGCGAAATACTCCGTCAACTGCAGGCTGGCCAGTTCCAAGACAGCGCAGGCGCCGTCGTCCGGCGTGTACGCCCCGTGGCGGCCGGGAAAATGAATGGCGCTGAGGTGTGACCCCGTTGCGACCAGTTGCAGTGGTCCAAGGGGGCTGTCTATCACGCGTGCTGTGGTGATGGGCATGGTGGGGGTGTCCTGGTTTGAGGGCTCGGGGGCGGGTGCGCCTTCGGGCAGCGTCGGCCGGCTAGGCACCGAGGCTGAGCCACAGCAGGTTGGCGGCATAGGCCCGCCATGGGCGCCAGCGCTCGCAGGCGTGGTCCAGCGGAGCCTCGGCGTCGGGCAGTGCCTCCCAGGCGCGCATCAGTCCCAGGTCCCGGGGCGGGAAGGCATCTGGCCGGCCTTCGCCACGCATCTCGATCATGGCGACGGTCCAGGGGCCGATGCCCGGCTCTGCCAGCAGCGCCTGCGCGCTCGTGGGTTCGCCGCTGGCCAGGCGACGGCACACGGCGCGCAGCGTGTCGCGACGCCGTGTGGGCATGGCAAAGTGGCTGTCGTCCAGCGCCGCAATGGCCGCTGCGGTTGGAAAGCCGGCACCCTGTCCTGGCTCCCGTGTGGCATCGGCCAGCCGGGAGCAGACGCTGCGCGCCGCGCCGATGCTGACCTGCTGGCCCACGATTGCCCGAACGGTGGCCTCTTCGGCACTCCAGCACAGGGGGGATCGTACCCCGGGAAAGCGTTCCAACAGCGCCGCCAGTGCAGGATCCCGGGCGAGGCTGTCGGCGATGACCCCGGGGTTGGCATCCAGGTCGAACATGCGCCGCACCCGCTGTACCACGGCCATCATGTCCGCGAGATGGTCAAGCCGCAGCTCAAGCAGGATGGCGCGGTCTGCGGGCCGGTGGCGCACGGTAATCGCACCGCCGTTCCCCGGCCAGCGCAGTTGACGGTGATACACGCCGTCCTGTACTGACTCCACACCACTCACCGCATGCCGTTGGAAAAAGTCCAGAACGCCCTCCCAGTCGTAGGGTGGGCGGTAGCGCAGCTGCAGCCTGATCGATTGGCCCGGTGTCGCCGGGTCCCGGCCCCGACGCATGGCACTGGGTGGTTTGCCGAAACTGACGCGGAACGCGCTGTTGCAGCGCCGTACGCTGCCAAAACCTGCGGCAAAGGCGATATCGGTGACGGGCAGGGCGGTTTCCTGCAACAGCTGGCGGGCGAAAAGCAGCCGCTGGTTCTGCGCGACGGCATTCGGCGAAACGCCGAGTTCGCGCTGGAACAGCTTGCGCAGGTACCGCTCGCCGACGCCCAGGCGCTCACACAGCGCGGCCAGCGTGGCTGTGTTCAGGGCGCCCTCACGAATCAGGCGCAGCGCCCGCTGCACGGTCACGGAGCTGCCCTGCCAGGCGGCGCTGCCGGGTGCCGCCTCCGGGCGGCAGCGCAGGCAGGGGCGAAAGCCCGCCTCGGCAGCCTGGCTGGCCTCCCGGAAGTACACCACATTGTGTTCGGCCGCTGCGCGCGCGGGGCAGATGGGCCGGCAGTAGATGCTGGTGCTGCGCACCCCGAGGAAGAACTCGCCGTCGAAGCGCGGATCCCGCGACAGGCGCGCCCGGCGGCAGGTCTCGGGGTCGAGTCCTTCGCTGGGGAATGCTGTGGAGAGTGTGTCCATCGCGGCACTCTAGCGCCTGCCCGCGGTGCTGACTAGCCAGAATCGGCCCCGACCTGGTGCAAGGCACGCCGGGTTGCCCTGCGGTAGCCGCGGCCGGTGGTCTAGATGCTGGGCAAGTGGCGTACCGACCAGAGCACGTTCAGGCACACCACCGCGACGATGGCATCGCCCGCAATGCGCAGCTGTTGCAGAGGAGACCAGTTCGCGAGCGGCAGGTCGGGGGCGAGAAGCAGCGCGCTGCTGCCGCAGGTGGCAACCGCGACAACCAGCGCAAAGCGTGAGCGGCCGAACAGGCCCAGCGCAACCAGCAGGTAGATGCTGCCAATCAGTGCCGTCACCAGCAGATCTTCACTCAACCGGTTTTGCCACAGGGCAGCGATCTGCAGCACCCCGCTGACCGCCACGGTGGTGGCGGCGAGCTGTCGCTGCAGGGTGACGGAGGAGACGGGCATGGAGCGTTCCGCTGCGGTTTGCGCCGCACTTTATCACGCCCGGCAGGGCCCCGTGTATATCAGCCCGCGGAGGCTAGCAGGGCGTTTGCCGCCCGCGAGCTGTTGCGGCGTCCCAGGGCCTCCGATATGCGTGCACCGGCGCCGACCAGCGCGCTCAGGTCGATGCCGGTGTCGATACCCATACCGTTGAGCATGTACACCACATCCTCCGTTGCCACGTTGCCCGTGGCGCCGCGTGCATAGGGGCAGCCACCGAGACCGGCGACCGAGGCATCGATGGTCGCGATGCCGTGTTGCAGCCCTACCAGGATGTTCGCCAGGGCCTGGCCGTAGGTGTCGTGGCAGTGCAGCGCGAGTTGCCGCGCCGGGATGTCTGCCAGCAGGGTCTCCAGCAGCCGCTGGGTACTGCCCGCAGTGCCGGTGCCGATGGTGTCGCCCAGCGATACCTCGTAGCAGCCCATGGCAAGCAGCGCGCGTGCCACCTCCAGCACCGCCTGGGGCTCAATCGCACCCTCGTAGGGGCAGCCGAGCACGCAGGAAATATAGCCACGTACGGCAACATTGGCGGCCTGCGCACGCGCCATCACCGGCTCAAAGCGCTGCAGGCTCTCGGCGATGCCGCAGTTGATGTTTTTGCGTGAGAAGGCCTCCGAAGCGGCGCCGAAGACGGCCACTTCATCGGCTCCCGCGTCCAGTGCCCGTTCCAGGCCCTGCAGGTTGGGTGTGAGCGCGGTGTATCGCACGCCGGGTCGCCGCTGCAGGCCCCGAAAAACCTCGGCACTGTCCGCCATCTGCGGTATCCATTTGGGATTCACGAAGCTGCCCGCCTCAATCACCCTGATGCCGGCGGCGGCGAGATCGTCAATCAGTTGCAGTTTGGTCGCCACGGAAATCCGGGCAGATTCGTTTTGCAGGCCGTCGCGCGGGCCCATTTCGACGAGGGTGACAGAGGTGGGCAGGGTCATGCGCGGGCATCCTCGCTTGCGGCGAAGGCCAGCAACGGAGCGCCGCCGTCGACGAGATCGCCCGGAGCAAAGTAGAACTGGCTCACGGTGCCGTCACCGGGCGCGCGAATGGTGTGCTCCATTTTCATGGCTTCCATGATCATGAGGGGAGCGCCGGCCTGCACATCGCTACCGGGCTCGACCAACAGGCTGACCACCGTCCCGTTCATGGGGGCGTTCAGGCCGCCTGCCGCCGCGTTCTGCGCAGTTTCTCCGGTGTCCGGCCGCAGTTCACGGAAGTGGCAGGCACCGTCGGCCAGGTACAGGGTAAAACCCTCCGTGGTGCATGCCAGGGTAGCGCGCCTGCGGTGGCCGTCCTGCTCGAAAACCAGTTCGTCGCCCCGCAACTCGCCGCGCAGTTCGGTGTGCTGCCCTTCGATGCAGATGCTAAAACCGCCACGGGCCAGGGGTTCCAGTGTGGCGTTCACGTCGTGCTGGTGGCAGTGCAGCATGACATGGTGGAGGTGCGGTTCATTGAGGCGCCAGCCTGTGCCGCTGCCCCAGGGTGACCACGGGTCAAGGCAGCCGGGCGGCGCTGCCTGCTGCTGGCGATGCAGGAACAGGGCGAGGGCGGCCATGGGCAGGTCCCGCTGCAGATCCTGCTGCCGTTGGCGGAAAATCAGCGTCTGATGGCGTTCGATGAACCCGGTGTCCAGTTCGGCGCGGCGAAAAGGGTCGGCGGTGGCCAGGTTGTATAGAAAATCCAGGTTGGTGACGGTCCCGCCGATGCGGTAGTCGCGCAGGGCGGTCGACAGGCGCTGCAGCGCCCGCTCCCGGGATTCATCCCAGACAATCAGCTTGGCGATCATCGGGTCGTAGTGCACGCTGATTTCGTCACCCTGCTGCACGCCGGTATCCACGCGTACATGGCTGGACTCATCCGGCGCCCGCAGATAGGCAAGGGTGCCGGTCACCGGCAGGAAGTCGTTGTCCGGGTCCTCGGCGTAGATGCGCGCCTCGAAGGCGTGGCCGCGCAGCGTCAGGTCCTGCTGCTGCAGTGGCAGCTCCTCGCCGGCGGCTACCCGCAGCTGCCATTCCACCAGATCCTGCCCGGTGATCAGTTCGGTCACCGGGTGTTCGACCTGCAGGCGCGTGTTCATCTCCATGAAGTAGTAGCTGCCGTCTTCGTCGAGCAGGAACTCCACGGTACCGGCACCGCGGTAGTCAATGGCGCGTGCAGCCTGCACGGCGGCGGTGCCCATCGCGTCGCGCAACGCAGCTGTCATGCCGGGGGCGGGGGCTTCCTCAATGACTTTCTGGTGTCTGCGCTGCACTGAGCAGTCGCGTTCGGCAAGGTAAATGGCGTTGCCGTGGTTGTCGCAGAACACCTGCACTTCCACGTGGCGCGGCCGGGTCAGGTATTTCTCCACCAGCATGGTGGCATCGCCAAAGCTGGCGCTGGCCTCGCGCTGGGCCGCGGCCAGTGCCGCGTCGAACTCATCCCCCGACCACACCTGGCGCATGCCCTTGCCGCCGCCGCCGGCGGTCGCCTTCAGCAGAACCGGGTAGCCCATGCGCTCGGCTTCCTGTCGCAGCAGGACCGGTTCCTGGTTCGCACCGTGGTAGCCCGGCACCAGCGGTACGCCCGCTTCGCCCATGATGTGCTTGGCGGCAGCCTTGGAGCCCATCGCCTCGATGGCGGCGCTGGGCGGGCCGACGAACACCAGCCCCCGCTCCGTACAGGCGCGCGCGAAGCCGGCGTTCTCGGACAAAAACCCATAGCCGGGATGTATGGCCTGCGCCCCCGTGGCAAGCGCCGCAGCAATGATGTGCTCGGCCTGCAGGTAGCTCTCTCGCGCGGGGGCCGGGCCGATGTGTACCGCCTCATCCGCCATGCGCACGTGCAGAGCGTTGCGATCCGCGTCCGAGTAAACGGCCACCGTGGCGATGCCCAACCGACGCGCTGTACGGATGATGCGGCAGGCGATCTCTCCGCGGTTGGCGATCAACAGCTTGTCGAACATGGCTAGGTCTCCTGCCAGTTGGGGGGGCGCTTTTCCAGAAAGGCGCTGAGGCCTTCCTGGCCTTCGCCAGAGACCCGAATGTGGGCAATCCTGGCGCAGGTATCCTCGACCAGTGCCGGGCTCAGCGGTTCTCCTGCAACGCTGGCGATCAGGTCCTTCGCCGCGCGCACGGCCTCGGGCCCGTTGCCGAGGATGGCGTCAACCAGCCGTGATACATCGGCCTCCAGCGATTCCTCGTCGGCAACCTCGCTGATCAGGCCCAGCTCCAGCGCCCGGTGGGCGTCGAAGCGCTCGCCGGTGAGGAAATAGCGACGGGCCGCGCGCTCACCGATGGCACGTATGACATAGGGGCTGATGGTAGCGGGCACCAGGCCGATCTTCACTTCCGACAGGGCAAAACTGGCGCCACGTGTGGCCACCGCCATGTCACAGCAGCTCACCAGCCCCACGGCGCCGCCCAGCGCCGCTCCCTGGATGCGGGCAATGGTCGGCTGGGGTAATTCGTAGAGCGCGCGCAGCATGCCCGCGAGCATTTCCGCGTCGTGCAGGTTGTGGCCGTAGTCGTAGGTGGCCATGCGTTTCATGTAGTCCAGATCGGCGCCGGCTGAGAAATGCTTGCCCTCGGAGCGCAGTACCACCACGCGCACATCATCGCGCTCGCGCAGTCGGTCAAAAGCCAGCCGCAGGGCGCTGATCATGCTGTCGTCGAAGGCGTTGTGCTTGGTCGGGTTGTTCAGGGTGACAGTGGCAACGCCGCGGTGATCTGTGGTGGTGAGGACGGTGGTGGTCATCGGAAGTTCCTATACAGCGGTTTGGTGGGCGCAGTTGGACATTGTGGGTTTTGGGTTTGGTGCTGGCAGTATGGCGGTGGGGCCGGCGCTGCGGGACCCGCCGCAAGTACGTCCATGTAGGCTCGGCGGCGGCCATCCATGGCCGCCGACGG